>CANBWP010000001.1 GCA_947373185.1 Comamonadaceae bacterium
AATGCCGCTGCCAGAGTAGTTGAGCACTCGCACAGCAGGGTGATGAATTTGATTCAAGCGCTGCGCTGCACGAGACAAATCAAGCTTGATCACCTCTGAAGGGCAAGAGCCCACCAAGAACAGCATGCGAATGTCGGGGCGGCGGTTCAGCAATTGATGCACCACGCGATCGAGCTCGTCGTGCACATCGGCCAAGCCTGCCAAATCGCGCTCGTCAATGATGGCGGTGCCGAAACGAGGTTCGGCAAAAATCATCACACCTGCAGCCGATTGAATCAAGTGCGCGCAGGTGCGTGAGCCCACCACCAAAAAGAAGGCGTCTTGAATTTTTCGGTGCAACCAAATGATGCCAGTGAGGCCGCAAAAAACCTCACGTTGCCCGCGCTGGACCAAGGGCGTGACGTCGGTGCAACCGATGCTGGTTTCTGCGCGAATAGGAATGACGGGGCTCATAGACTCACCTGTGGACCTGTTGAGGTCGTGTGTTCAAGGTCGCGGGAAGGTTCTGTAGGGCGTTGCAAACGCGCCATGCGCAATTTGCGGATGTATTGCGCAGCATTGATGCCGTAGGTGACGTAGGCGGCGAGCGCCAACATCAGTTGATCGGTGGCAGACCATTGGCCTTCCCACCACACCCATAAATAGGCGGTGTGCAGGGCCAGCACCAGCATGCTGACCACGTCTTCCCAGAAGAAAGCGGGGGCAAACAGGTACTTGCCAAACACCACTTTTTCCCAAATAGAGCCGGTGATCATGATGGCGTAGAGCACCAAGGTTTTGAGGACCACGGAGGCCAATGCCCAATCGGTGTGCTCGCCCGTGCGCAAGCTGCTGAGCACCAAATACAGGCTGACCAAGAAAACCAAGAACTGAACAGGCGCCAACAAGCCTTGAACCAAGGTCCACTTCGTTGCATCACGCCGAGCGCGTTGCGCTGGCGTGTACAAAACCTGTGCTTGCTTATCCTGCATGTCGTCTCTTGATTGCTGATGAACTGAGCCAACTTTAAGGTTCAATCTGACAAGTGTCAATATAAATTGACAATATATATGTTATGTAGGGTTTACACCGAATTGAAGCGGGAGGAACTTCAGGGACACTGACTGCGTTAATTCAGGAAATGGGTGAACGCTGTGAGTCAGCTTAAATTTGATCGTTCAGAGGGACAGAGTGCAGAGCGCTGGAAAGCTGGCTCGTCTGCGAACGGGAAGAATGCGAGCCTGAATGTGGGTCCCCGTCTGGTGGGCGGCACAACATTTGGCCGAAATGACGGCATTGACAAAGCGCAAGTCGTTCTTTTGGCCGATGCCAGTCTTCAAAGTTTGGAAGAATGCCGCAAAGTCATTGTCGGTTGGCAGCGCCAAGGCTTGTCCTTATCGCAGATTTACATCGCGGGCATTGCCGAAAGCGCCAAAGTTTTGGGCGAAGATTGGCTGTCTGACCGATTGAGTTTTGCCGAGTGCACCATTGGCTTTTCAAGATTGCATCAAATGTTCCACGATTTCAGTGCAGAGTTTGTCACGGAAGGCCGTCTGGAGCCTAACGGCTACAGCGTGTTGCTCATGACCGAGCCCGCCTCTCATCACGGCTTAGGCATCTTCATGCTGAGTGAGTTTTTCAGACGTGCGGGCTGGAATGTGACCTTGGTCAATCCTGTGGACATCCATGATTTCAAACGAAGTTTTCAATCGGATTGGTTTGACGCCATTGGCTTGTCCGTGTCCACCGAAAGACATTTGTTGGAAATTCAAACGGCACTTCCAGAATTGATGGCTGGCTGTGTCAATGCGTCACTGTGCGTCTTTGTGGGCGGCGCTGCCGCATCTTTTGCCCCTGAAAAATTGAATTGGCCAGGCACCAGACTGCTCAAAGGAAACGCTTTGCAAGCTGTTGAATCTGTCTCTCAAGCCCTTGTCAACACGGAGCGTCAGATTAATTGGACACCTTAGTTTGTCGTGTATCAATGCTTAAGATTTGCCCTCAGCCACAATGGCTTTTTTGAGTGTATGCTTCGCCAACAAACAAAAGTGTCAACTTCACATCACTGAAGTCAATTTGCAGTCTCAATGAATACCAAAAACCTCGATCCAGCCACATTTTCCAAGCTTTTGGGCGTGGTTTCGGACGTCAGCTTGATCATTGACAGTCAAGGTGTCATTGAGGATGTGTCTACAGCGCAAGACACCATGGCGACGCTGGGCTGCCAGGCTTGGATGGGCAAGCGATGGGCAGACACCGTCACCGTCGAGAGCAAGAAAAAAATTCAAGACTTGTTGCAAGTCTCAGATGAGAACGCTGTCCTGAATTGGCGCCATGTCAACCACCCCACGCCTTCCGGCGGCGAGGCAGCCATTCAATACGTCACCGTGCCCTTGAAGGGCAATAAGTTTTTGGCCGTGGGCCGCAACCTCGAGCGTTTGGCTGAATTGCAGCGCAGGTTGGTCGAAACACAACAGTCTGTCGAGCGTGATTACTTGCGTCTGCGGCACATTGAAGCGCGTTATCGGGTCTTGTTTGAAACATCCCCTGAGGCCGTGCTGATGATCGATGCGGCTTCTTACCGCTTGATCGAAGCCAATGTGGGTGCCCAAGCCTTGTTCAAAGATGCAGGCAAGCGTTTGGTGGGCCGCGATTTTCGAGAGTGCTTTGAAACCAGCAGCCAGGGCGAGGTTCAGTCCTTGCTCCGAACCGCATTGGCCACAGGCCGCATTGAGATGTGCTCAGCCACGCTCATGGGTGCGAATGTGCCCCTCACAGTTTCTGCAACGGTCTTCAGGCAAGAGGGTGGCGCGCAATACCTGGTGCGCTTGACACAACGCGAAGCGTCTGCGGGTTCTTCGGTAGACGCAGAGTCTTCAGCAGTGCTCAGCGAAGCCATGGAGCAATTTCCAGATGGTTGGTTGCTCACGGACACCTCTGGCACGGTCAAAAGTGTCAATGAAGAGGGCATGGCCTTGTTGGGTCTCACGGCCTCATCGCAGGTCATTGGCCAATCGATGGAGCGCTGGTTGTTGAGGGGTTCTGTGGACTGGGGGGTGTTGAACACGTCCCTCAAGCAACACTTGCCCGTGCGAAATTTTGCAACCGAGGTCAGAACCCTGTCGGGCATGACCTTGCCTGTGGAAGTTTCTGCCGTTTACCTCTCACGGCCCGAGCCGATGTATGCCTTCTTTGTCCGCGACATGGACCGCCGCATGCAGGTTGCTGCCGGCACAACGACGACGGCGCCACACCCCTTTGCCGAGTTGTCTCAGTTGGTGGGCCGCAGACCCATCAAAGACATTGTGGGCGAAACGGTCGACACCATTGAGCGCATGTGCATTGAGGCCGCTTTGGAATTGACCCACAACAACAGGGCCTCTGCGGCCGAAATGTTGGGGCTTTCGAGGCAAAGTTTGTATGTCAAACTGCGTCGTTTTGGCATCTTGTCCGACACGGAAGTCGATACCGAGCTCCCTTAAAGCGGCCAGCCGCCTCGCCAAAAAGTGGTGAGGTGTATTTATTAATTGACACCTAGTGTCAATCCCAGTTGACAATTCTCAAAGTCTTCTCACAATGGGGGCATGGACAATCCCATTCTTGCGCTCTCGCAACCCCCACAGCGACCCAGTTTGCGAACGGTTGCAGAACTTCTCAAGCCCATCACTTGGTTTCCACCCGTGTGGGCTTTTGCGTGCGGCGCTGTAGCCTCGGGTCAAAGTCTTTCTGACAACTGGGCCTTGATCGTGTTGGGCTTGGTGCTAACGGGTCCTTTGGTTTGCGCCAGCAGCCAGGCTGTCAACGATTGGTTCGATCGCCATGTCGATGCCATCAACGAACCTCAAAGACCCATACCTTCAGGCCGAATGCCCGGCAAATGGGGCTTGGGCATTGCCGTGTTGTGGACCGGCTTGTCGTTGTTGTGGGCGACGCTGATGGGCACTTGGGGTTTTGTCGCGTGTGCGTTGGCCATTGCATTTTCGTGGGCCTACAGCGCGCCACCCGTGCGCCTGAAAAACAATGGTTGGTGGGGTGCAGCAGCTTGTGCCCTCAGCTACGAAGGCTTGGCCTGGCTCACTGGGACCGCGGTGATGCTGGGCGGTGCTTGGCCTGCCACGAACTCAATTTGTTTGGCCTTGCTCTACAGCTTAGGCGCGCACGGCATCATGACCTTGAACGATTTCAAAGCCATTGAAGGCGATCGTCAAATGGGCATAGCTTCTTTGCCTGTGAAATATGGCCCCGTTGGTGCCGCACGCATCGCTTGCTTGATGATGTGGACACCGCAAGTGGTGGTTGCCGCTTTGCTCTGTCAATGGCAATTGCCTTGGCATGCACTGGCCGTGCTGGTGCTGAGCTTTCTGCAATGGCCCCTCATGTTCAAATTTTTAAAAAATCCCGTTGAGCGTGCGCTGTATGTCAGTGCATTTGATGTGCCCCTGTTCGTCAGCGGCATGATGGTCAGCGCTTGGGGATTGCGTCAACTCAATGCGGTAGGAGTGCTATGAATTCACCTGTCTTTGGATGGTTTCAAATCATTCGCCTTGGCCTCATTCAAGCTTGCTTAGGTGCTGTGGTGGTGGTGACCACTTCCACACTCAATCGCATCATGGTGGTGGAGTTGGCATTTCCAGCTTTGCTGCCTGGCGCTTTGGTGGCGTGGCACTACGCCGTGCAAATGGTGCGCCCCCGAATGGGCTACGGTGCAGACCAAGGCAAACGCAGCACGCCTTGGATGATGGGCGGCATGATGGTGCTGGGCGTTGGGGGGGTGATGGCTGCCGTGGCCACCATTTGGATGGCCACCGAGCCTGCAATGGGCATTGGCTTGGCCGTGTTGTCCTTCAGCTTGATTGGTTTGGGTGTGAGTGCCTGTGGCACCTCCTTGTTGACCTTGATGGCCAAGCAAGTGCCAGATCAAAAGCGCGCTCAAGCAGCAACCACTGTGTGGTTAATGATGATCATGGGCTTTGCCATCACGGCGGGCGTGGTGGGCAAATTGATTGATCCGTACACCCCCGAAATACTGTTGAAAGTGTCTGCCAGTTTGAGTCTGTTGACCACTTGCATCACTGCCCTGTGTTTATGGCGCCTTGAAAGCGCATCTGCTGTATTGGCGCCAGAAAACAAAGCGTCTGCTGCAGACTTCAAGCAAACCTTCAAAGAGGTGTGGTCAGAGCCTAAGGCCAGAACATTCACCATCTTTGTGTTCTTGTCCATGCTGGCCTACAGCGCTCAAGACTTGATTTTGGAGCCCTTCGCTGGCGCCATTCATGGCATGTCACCCGGCAAAACCACACAGCTCTCGGGTTGGCACCACATGGGTGTGCTCATTGGCATGCTGTCGGTGGCTGCGGCCAGTTCGCGGTGGGTGGCCGGTCGATTGGGTTCGGTGCAAGCTTGGATGGTGGGAGGCTGTGTGTTCTCTGCTGTTGCCACGGTCGGCTTGTCTTCTTCTGCGCTCATCAACATGACCGAGGGCTGGCCCCTCAAAGCCAATGTGATTTTCTTAGGTGTGGCCAATGGCGCATTCTCCATTGCTGCCATCGCCACCATGATGCGCTTGGCAGGTGAGGGCGGCCCAGGCCGCGAAGGAACGCGCATGGGCCTATGGGGTGCTGCGCAAGCCGCAGCCTTTGGTTTGGGTGGTCTGGTGGGCACCGGTGCCAGCGACTTAGCGCACGCATTGCTTCAAGATGCTCGTTCAGCCTATGTGGCTGTGTTTGCATTTCAATCCTTGATGTTTTTGGCCTCTGCAGTGGTTGCCATGCGCATGCGCGCAGGTGATGTGAAGCCTTCTGAAATGTCTCTCGACAACCCTGTCCTCTTGAAAGGTGGATCCGCATCATGAGCCAAACCGATTACGATTTCGTCGTGGTAGGAGGCGGCCCCTCCGGCGCCACTGCTGCCAATGATTTAGCCCGCGAAGGCTGGCGCGTTTTGTTGCTCGACCGTCAAGGTCGACCCAAACCTTGTGGCGGCGCCATTCCACCCAGGTTGATCAAAGACTTTGACATTCCGGATCATTTGCTGGTGGCCAAAGTCAATTGTGCGCGCATGATTTCGCCCGCTGATAACAAGGTCGATATCCACATCGACAATGGTTTTGTGGGCATGGTGGACAGGATCGACTTTGACGAGTTTTTACGAAAACGTGCAGCAGAATCAGGCGCCATTCGGCAACAAGCCATTTTTGACAAAGTGCAGCACGATGAGGCGGGCACGTTGTGGGTGCACTACACACCGGTTCATGCCAAAGAGCATTCTGCTGCAGAGCATGCCAAGCCCGTAAAGGTGAGTGCCCGCATGGTGATTGGCGCTGACGGCGCCAAATCAGAAGTGGCGCGTCAGCAAATTCCCGATGCCGACAAAACCAAGTATGTGTTTGCTTATCACGAGATCATTCAAGCGCCGGTGCAAAAACCATCCCACGATGGCCAGCGTTGTGACGTGTACTACCAAGGTGAAGTGTCGCCCGATTTTTATGGCTGGGTCTTTCCACACGGCAACACCATGAGCGTGGGCACAGGCAGTGCCGACAAAGGCTTTTCACTTCGAACTGCAACAGGCCACCTGCGCAAAGTCGCAGGTCTCACTGACGAGCCCACGCTGCGCCGTGAAGGTGCGCCCATTCCTTTGAAGCCCTTGCCCAAATGGGACAACGGCAAAGATGTGTTGGTGGTGGGTGACGCGGCGGGTGTGGTGGCACCGTCTTCGGGTGAAGGCATTTACTACGCCATGGACTGCGCCAGAACCATGGCAAGGGCTGCGCATGAAGCCTTGAAAACCGGTAACCCAGCCTGCTTGAAACAAGGCCGTCAAAAATTCATGAAACAGCACGGCAAGGTGTTTTGGATTTTGGCCATCATGCAATACTTCTGGTATCAGAATGACAAGCGTCGTGAAAAGTTCGTCAAAATTTGCGAAGATCGCGATGTGCAAAGACTCACCTTCGAGTCGTACATGAACAAAGAGTTGGCCAGAAATGACCCCATGGCCCATGTCCGAATCTTCTTCAAAGACATGGCCCATTTGCTAGGACTGGCCCGAACCTAAAGGGGCCCCATTGCAAATTAATTCCGCAACGCTCAAAACATTTGCCATTGCATTTGCACTGAGCTACCTCACCGCCGGCATTGGCGCAGGCCTGACTGAGCTCGGGCCATGGTATTTCTCGCTCAAACATCCCGAGTGGAAGCCGCCAGACCCTTACTTTGGTGTCATTTGGAGCACCATTTTTACGCTGTGTGCCATCAGTGGGGCTCTGGCTTGGCGGGCTGCTGAGGGGCCCAATCAACAAAAAAGAATGATTTTGTTGTTTGCGGCTAACGCATGTCTGAATATTTTGTGGAGTGCCATCTACTTCAAATTGCAACGCCCCGACTATGCCGTTTTTGAAGTGGTTTTTCTGTGGCTCTCCATCCTGTTTCTCATCATGGGGCTTTGGAACATCTCTAAAAAAGCGGCATTGTTGTTGATACCCTATTGGGTATGGGTCACCATTGCAACGGTTTTGAATGTTGAAACCGTCAAGTTAAACGGCCCTTTTTGAAATGGTTTTCACAAATTATTCGATCAAATGTTCATCAATACCCACTTTCAAAGTAGGTGATCCTAAGGGTTAAAGAGGGTTGAGGCGTTTCAGACTTCTCTTTATAAACGAGGTTCGATTAGCGGATCGGCATGCTATGTTGCTGGCGGAATCAACGCCCCGATCACCCATCCAGGTTGGCACGCTATCCTCGCAAGGAAATTGCATGTCTAAGTTCAACGGCTTAGGGAGTTCATCTCAGCGCCCCAATGATTCGGGTGCTGCGAATGACGAGTGCAAGGATTCCCTTCTGGACGTGATTGAGTCTCAAATCATTCCCAGACTGTTGAATTCTCAGCAACTCATCTCTAGCCAGTCCATCAGCGCCGACTCCCCCGAGTTTGGCGAGCCGGTCCCAGAAATGTTGGACTTCACCGCTTGTTGCCTGAAAGGTGATGTGGCGGGCGTCAATCAAATTGTCGACCGCTTGCTAGACCGCGGTTTGAAGCAAGACCGAATCTTCATGGAACTCATCACGCCTGCTGCCAGGCATTTGGGCGTGCTGTGGGAAAAAGACCTTTGCGATTTCAGCGATGTCACTTGTGGCTTGGCGCAGATGCACCAAGTGACCCACCGATTGGGCTACGGCTACCACGACGGCCCCACTGTTGAAGGCGAAACGCAGCGCGTCATGTTGTCTTGCGCGCCAGGCTCTCAGCATTTCTTGGGCTTGACCATCGTGGCCGATTTTTTCCGGCGGGCAGGCGCCCATGTGGTCATTGAAATTTCATCCACCGAATCCGAGTTGATGCGTGCCATTGCCAATGAATGGTTCGACGTCATTGGCATTTCTGTGGCGATTGAAACTCAGTTGCCTCAGTTGCGCGAATTGATTGCGCACTTCAGGCAAAACTCTGGCAATCCCGATGTCAAAGTGATGTTGGGTGGACCTATCTTCACGCTCAAAGATTTGTCGGCCGACATGTTTGGCGCCGATGCCATCTCCACCGACCCCATTGAAGCGATCAATCTTTTAAAAGGTTTCGCCCTTAAGTAGATTCACAGTGGGTGAGAATCAACTGCGCGGTGCCTGCAGGATCCTCTTCGTGCGCCAAATGCCCTAAGCCGGGTTGTTCAAACACACGTGCTTGCGGCATCAATTTGCAAGCTTCATGGGCCATTGAAGGCGGCACGGTTTGGTCTTGCATGCCCACCAAGATGCTCACCTTGTTTTGAAGTTGCGGCAAAGATTTGGAGAGCGTGTCCAATTGCCATGCCGCCATCATGTTCAGGACGCTGTGCACATGCCCAGAATGGCTGAAAACCCGTTGGTAAAGCGCCAATCCTGCTGCATCCAAGTAAGAACCTGTTTGCACAATGGACTTTTCAATCATGGCGGGTTTGCTGGCCAGTTTGGCCGTGGCCCAAGCAGAAACAGGGTTGATTGCGGCCAACTTGGCTGCAGGTCTGAAAATCAAAGAAGGCAGGCCCGGCAAGGGTAACCAAGCGGGGTTGAAGCCGATCAACTGTGTCTGCGACAGTGCGCGCTGTTGAAGCAGCATGTTGGCTGCAATGGCAGCCCCAGCAGAGTGCCCACCGATGATGGTGGGCGTGACATTGAGTTGCAACAACAGTGCACGCAAACCTTCGCTCATGCCTTGCAGCGACAGGCTGCCCTCAGGCCCTCGGCTGGTGAAAGCGTGTCCAGGCAAGTCGGGTGCGATGACTTGGAAATGAGCGCTGAGCAAAGGCATCAAGCCGCGCCAACTGAAGCTGCCAGAACCTGTGCCATGCAACAACAACAAGACTGGGCCTTGTCCCATGATTTGAACATGCCATTGAATGCCGCCTGCTTGAATAAACTGGCTGTGCTGCGCATGCGGCCAAGTACTGCGGTAGTTGGCCCACTGCATGGTGGGGTACAGGCTGTCAAACATGGTGAATCACTTAAGCCGCCAACTGCCGCAAGTTGTCCATGGCTTTGGCCACGCGCTGGGCTTGCACTTGCGGCATCGGCAGGTAACTGCCGCCCATGGTGTGCGCCAAGTTTTGCACTTGCGGGTCGGGTTGAAGGGACGTGTCAATCCACAAAGATCGGTGACCTGTTTGACGCCACTGCGCGCTCCACTGCAGGGCATCGGCTTGCGCTTGTGCGCGACCGCCCAAGCCTTGCAAAGTGACGTTGGCACGGCCATCGCTGAGCATCACCAAAATAGGCGTCACACCCTGCCGATGCAACTGTGCGGCTTGCTCGTAGGCCATTTTCAAAGCCAAAGCCAAGGGTGTGCCGCCCCCGCCAGGCAAGCCAGTCATGGCCCGTTTGGCACGCACCAAAGAGCGCGTCATGGGCAGCAGCAGTTGTGCTTGTGCGCCTCTAAAGGCCACGATGCAAACGCTGTCACGGCGTGCATAAGATTGTTGCAACAACAATTCAACGGCACCCTTGGCTTCAGCCAATCGTTGCAAGGCGGCTGAGCCAGAGGCATCTAAGGCCAAAATCAAGCAACTGGACGCGTGCTGTTGATAGCGGTGCACATGAAAATCTTCAGAGCGAATGGCAACGCGCCCTTGTACCTTGGCGCCTCTGAGTTTTTGTTTGGGTGCTGCTGCACGCAAAGTGGCCAACACATGCAAACGAGAATGACCACCGGGTCTGCCTGGCCGAGGTGGCAGGGGTCTACCGCGTTGAGTGCCAGTTTTGAATTGACCGCTTCGGCCCGAGGTGTTGCCCTGACTGCGACCCGCTTGCGTCATCAAGGTGTCGAGCATGCCCGGGGGCAAACTGGCCAAGGCCGCGGCCACCATCATCTCTTGCAAGTCTTCCGCTGTGGGTTCTGAAGGTGGCGATTCAGGCTGTGCATCTTCAGAATCTTGCTCAGATTCTGGCGGCTGTTCTGCTTTTTCTTCGGATGTCTCTTCTCGTGTTTCTTCTCTTGTCTCTTCTGCTGCAGATTCTTCTTGTTGTTCCGAGGGCCATTGGGTGGCTCTAGGTGCCAACACGCGACGTGCGGCAAATTCCAAATCCTCATCTTCAACTGTGGTGCGCAAATTCAAGGCTGCATGGCAACAGGCCACACGCAGAGCCAAGCTGGGAATGCGCAAAGAATCAATGCCCAAGCCTTGTGCTGTTGCGCACATGGCCAATGCTTGATCGTGTGTCCACTGAAGCTTGGGCAGAAGCGCTTGCATCTGTTGCAGATGTGCTTCGCTGAATTGCACCTCAATGGCCTGAGAGTCTGAGTCCAGCGCATCTACAGTCATGGCTTGAATGTCCGAAGGTGCGAGGTCTTTTAAATCCAACCAAATGCCCAATCGCTCTTGCAGGGCTTTGCCAATGGGGGCATCGTCTTCTAGCGATTCATCCAAAGCGATGACGCCAAATTGCGTGTTGATTGGCGCAGCGTCTGACTTCACATTCAAAGCGGGAATCGTCTGCGTGTCCATGGCTTGGGCAATTGGCGCGACCAACGCACTTGGAAACCTCTCGGCCATGCTGATGCAAACTGCACCCTGATGGGCTTGCTGTAACAAACCGTTCTGCATGTGAAGCTGGCCCGTTTGCAAGGTGGTCGACAAATCAATGCCGCCCAACAAGCGTTCAAGGTCAATGTTGCCGGGTAGTTTGACGGTTTTGACACTGCTGTTTTGCAATGCCTGGAGCCAACGCTCACGCACCGGACCAAAGGGTGCCTTCAGCCAAATACCGCCAAAGCCGTGGGGGTCAATTTGTAAAAGCTGCAAGGACGTGATGGCATCGTTCCATGCCGCAATGCCTTGCAAGGAGTTTGGCGATGCCAACTTTCACGCACCCAAAATTTCTTGCAAACACCTTTGCACGCGTTCGCCAGAATCTGTGTCGTCCAAAGGGTTGCGGCGCAGGCGATGGCGCAAGGCCAGGGGTGCAATGGTTTGAAGGTGTTCTGGTTTGACAGTCTTGCTGCCTTGCATGGCTGCCAAGGCACGCGTTGCGCGCAGCAGGGTCAGTTCTGCGCGAAGCCCATCCGTGCCCAGTTGCTGACACAAGCGTGCGCAAAGGGTGAGCATCTCGTCGCTGACGACTACCGAGTCCAACAGCTTTCTGGCTTTGACGATGCGTTTTTGGAGCTTGTCGCTCTCGTCTTGCCATTGTGCTTTGTAGGCTACGGGGTCTTTGTCAAATGCATCGCGGCGTTTGATGACTTCAACGCGCAGAGCGATGTCTTGCGGCGTGCGAACTTGAACCGACAAACCAAAACGGTCGAGCAATTGAGGACGCAATTCGCCTTCTTCAGGGTTGCCGCTGCCGACCAACACGAAGCGCGCTGGGTGGCGAATGCTGAGGCCTTCGCGCTCTACCAAGTTTTCGCCGGAAGCGGCAACGTCAATCAGCAGGTCGACCAAATGATCGTCCAACAAATTCACTTCGTCGATGTACAAAAAACCGCGGTGCGCTTGGGCCAACAAGCCAGGCGAAAATTCTTTGATGCCTTGCGACAAAGCTTTCTCTAAATCGAGTGCGCCCACAATGCGATCTTCTGTCGCGCCCAAAGGCAAGTCCACCACGCTGACGGCACGGCTTTCGGTTTGGAGCTTGGCTGCTTTGGCACCAGGTGTGCCTTGCGAGGCTTGGCAAACAGGGCAGGCCTGCGCTGGCTTTTGGGGATCGCATTTGTAGGGACAGCCCTTCACCACCTGAATGGGCGGCAGAAAATCGGCCAAAGCCCGCACGGCGGTGGATTTGCCAGTTCCTCGATCGCCCAGCACCAGCACGCCACCCACAGTGGGGTCAATGGCCACCACCTGAATGGCGAGGGTCATCTCGTCTTGACCGACGATGGCTGCGAAAGGAAACGTGGATGCCATGGAAAATCCCACTGAACTGATTCAGCCCATAATCTGAAACTAGCCTCAAACTGTCAAGTTAAATTTACAGTTTGAGGCTTCAACTAGGGGTTACTACTGTCGGTTTAGAGCGACGAACGGAGTTTCTTGGAGTGTCGATGGACGGTTTCAACCAAGGCTGTCACATGCTCGGGAGGGGTGTGTTGATGGATGCCATGCCCCAAATTGAAAATATGGGTGGGGCCCGTTTGGGTGGTGTCGGTGTGCGGTTTGCCAAAGCTGTCTAAAACCCTGACCACCTCTGTTTCGATGCTTTGCGGCGGTGCAAACAGCACATTGGGGTCGATGTTGCCTTGCAGTGCTTTACCTGGGCCGCCCACTTGGCCGCCCACCATGGCGCGGGCTTTGCCCAAGTTCATGGTCCAGTCGAGGCCCAAGACTTCGCAGTCGAGTTGGCCCATTTCGTCCAGCCACAAACCGCCGCCTTTGGTGAATACGATGCGAGGGATTTGTTGGCCTTCATGGTGTGTTTTGAGCTTGGAGAGCACCAATTCGGTGTACTTCAGGCTGAATTGCTGGAAAGCACCATCGGCCATCACGCCGCCCCAACTGTCAAAAATCATCACGGCTTGAGCGCCTGCGTCAATTTGGGCATTCAAGTATTCCGCCACCGAGAGGGCGTTGATTTCCAGAATGCGGTGCATCAAGTCGGGTCGGCTGTACATCAGGCTTTTGACCAAGCGGTAGTCGTCCGAGCCTGCGCCTTCAACCATGTAGCAGGCCAAAGTCCAAGGGCTGCCCGAGAAGCCGATGAGGGGGACGCGTCCATTCAAGGCCTTTCGAATGGAGGTGACCGCGTCAAACACGTAGCGCAGTTTGTTCATGTCGGGCACGTGCAAGGCGGCCACAGCGGCCTCGTCGCGCACCACTTTCTCGAATTTGGGGCCTTCGCCCAGGGCAAAGCTCAAGCCCAAGCCCATGGCGTCTGGCACGGTCAGGATGTCTGAAAACAAAATGGCGGCATCCAGAGGATACCGGTCCAAGGGCTGGAGCGTGACTTCTGTGGCGAAGTCGGCGTTGGTGGCCAAGCCCATGAAACTGCCCGCTTTTTCGCGGGTTTTTCGGTATTCAGGGAGGTAACGGCCTGCCTGACGCATCAGCCAAACTGGGGTGTGGTCAGTGGCTTGGCGCAGACAGGCGCGCAGGAATTGGTCGTTTTGGAGTGCTGGGTACATGGTCGTTGGGGGTCTGGTCAGAAACCAATCCTTGTCTAAGTGTCAATTCAAAATATATGCAAAGTGTCAATTTAACTTGACGATTTGTCAAATCGGGGTAAATTACAGGTCTGTCAATCACCTCGTCAGGCCCGCCATGAACGCCTTGTTGGAATGGATTCAATCGCCAGCGCAGTTGCGAAAACTGTCGCGCGACAGCTTGCCTGGCTTGGCCAATGAATTGCGCGAGCGTTTGATTCAATCCGTCTCGCAAACCGGTGGCCACTTCAGTTCGAACTTGGGCACTGTCGAACTCACCATTGCCTTGCACTATGTCTTCAACACGCCAGAAGACCGTTTGATTTGGGATGTGGGCCACCAAACTTACCCTCACAAAATGCTCACTGGCAGGATGGACCAAATGGGGACGCTGCGTCAAAAGGGCGGCCTGAGTGGATTTCCAAGGCGAGAAGAGAGTGCGTACGACGCATTTGGCACAGCCCACTCGTCCACCAGCATTTCAGCGGCACTGGGCATGGCCATGGCCGCCAAACAAACAGGCACCCAACGCAAAGCCGTGGCCATCATTGGCGATGGCGCACTGACGGCAGGCATGGCCTATGAAGCGATGAACAATGCGGGCGCTGCAGACTGTGATGTGTTGGTGATCTTGAACGACAACGACATGTCGATCAGTCCGCCCGTGGGTGCTTTGAACCAGTACTTGGGCGAATTGATGTCCGGTCGCTTTTATGCGGAAGCCAAAAAAATTGGCGAAAAGTTTTTGAAAAATGCGCCGCCCTTGTTTGCATTGGCGCGTCAACTCGAACAACAAACGCACAACTTCATCCAACCTGAAACCATTTTTGAAAAGTTGGGATTCACTTACACAGGCCCCATCGATGGTCACGACGTGAATGGCATGGTGGATGCCTTGCAAAAATTGTCGCAAGCCAAAGGCCCACAGTTCTTGCACGTGGTCACGCGCAAGGGCAAAGGCTACGCCAAGGCCGAAGCCGATCCCATCAACTATCACGGCCCTGGCAAGTTCGACCCCGCGGTGGGCCTCACGCCTGCGGCCAGCAGCAAATTGACCTATACGCAAGTGTTTGGTCAATGGCTCTGCGACATGGCCGCCAAAGACCCCCGCTTGGTCGGTATCACGCCCGCCATGCGTGAAGGCTCTGGCATGGTGGCATTCAGCCAACGCTTTGCCAACCGTTATCACGATGTCGGCATTGCAGAGCAACATGCCGTCACCTTTGCAGCAGGCATGGCCTGTGAAGGTTTGAAGCCTGTGGTGGCCATTTATTCCACGTTTTTGCAACGTGCCTACGATCAATTGATTCACGACGTTGCTTTGCAAAATTTGCCCGTGGTTTTTGCACTGGACCGCGCAGGCTTGGTGGGCGCTGATGGCGCCACACATGCCGGCATGTTCGACATCGCCTTCACCCGTTGTATTCCGAACATGAGTGTGGCGTGTCCTGCGGACGAAAATGAATGCCGCCAACTCCTCAGCACCGCTTATGCGCAAGACCATGCAGTCACAGTGCGATACCCGCGTGGCGCTGGCGTCGGTGCCGAAGTCTGCAAAGACTTAAGTACCTTGCCCTTTGGCAAAGGTGAGATTCGAAGACAAGGCAAAGGCGTTGCCATCGTGTCCTTTGGCCCTTTGCTCTACGAAGCTTTGAAAGTGGCAGAGCAGCTCGATGCCACAGTGGTCAACATGCGATGGGCCAAGCCTTTGGACCTTGAATTGCTGAATGAAGTTGCCCAGACCCACGAACGCTTGGTGACCCTCGAAGATGGCACACGCAAAGGCGGTGCTGGCGCAGCCGTGTTGGAAGCCTTGCAAGATTTGGGTCTGGCCAAGCCCGTGTTGGTCATTGGGTTTGAAGATGAATTCACAGAGCATGGTGATCCGGCTCTGTTGATGCAGCAATACGGCCTGACAGCGCCAGGCATTCAAAAGCGCATCGCAAGCTTTTGGCCAGATGTTCAAGCGGCTCCCGCGCTCAGAAGGGTTGTTTAAATGGCAGTTTGGACGCTTGGCCTGAACCATCGCACCGCGCCGATTGATTTGCGCGAGCGGTTTGCTTTTGCGTCTGAGCAGTTAGAGAACTCGTTGATTGGTTTGCGGCAAAGTTTTGACAGCCACAAAGAAGTGGCCATCTTGTCGACTTGCAATCGAACAGAAATTTACTGTGCAGGTGACGCGGTGCAACTTCCTCAAACACTCGCTTGGTTGGCTGAGAAAGGGCAAACCAACATCGAGGGGTTGCAATCGCACATTTACCGCTTAGAAGGGGATGCCTCTGCGCGCCATGCCTTCAGAGTGGCCAGTGGGCTCGACTCCATGGTGTTGGGGGAGTCGCAAATTTTGGGGCAATTGAAGGACGCCGTGAAGTTGGCGGCCGACACGGGTGCATTGGGCACCACCTTGAACCAATTGTTTCAACGTTCCTTTGCTGTGGCGAAGGAGGTCAGAACCTCCACAGAAATTGGTGTCCATTCCATCAGCATGGCAGCTGCATCGGTGCGACTGGCCAGTCGAATTTTTGAGAACATCCGCGACACCCATGTGTTGTTTGTGGGTGCCGGGGAAATGATTGAGTTGTGCGTGGCGCATTTTTCGACCAAGTCGCCCAAATCAATCACCATTGCCAATCGCTCTTCAGACAGAGCAGAGGCCCTGGCTTTAACGCATGGTGGCAGGTGCATCGGCCTGGCTGATTTGCCGCAAAAACTACACCAATTTGATGTGATCATCAGTTGTACGGCCAGTACCCTCCCGCTGATTGGCCTGGGCGCTGTGAAAAGCGCTTTGAAGGCCAGAAAAAATCGCCCCATGTTCATGGTTGACCTGGCGGTGCCACGTGATATCGAGCCTGAGGTCAAAGACTTGCGCGATGTGTATCTTTATACCGTGGATGACTTGACGGAAGTGATCAACAGCGGTCAAACACAGCGGCAAGCGGCTGTTGTCGATGCAGAAGTGATCATAGACGCAGGCGTCAAAAAGTTCATGGCCTGGCTTGATCAAAGGAGCCATGTTCCCTTGATACAAGAGCTGAATTCTCAGGCTGACACTTGGCGGCAAGCTGAGTTGGTTCGCGCAAAAAAGTTGATTGAAAAAGGGCAAGCACTTGAAGAGGTTTTGGAGTCTTTTTCGATGGGCTTGATGAAGAAAATGCTGAATGGCCCCTTGCGTGAATTGCACCATGAAGAGCTTGCGCAAAGAGAAAAAGCACGCGATGCAGTGAAGAAAATGTTTTTAAACATTTGAGCGTTGCCCAATTTCATTGAACCTTGAATCATGCGAGTTCTTTTGCTAGGCGCTTCAGGAACCATCGGATCGGCCACGGCCAGGGCATTGACTCGGCATGGCCACGACGTGGTTTGTTTTCTGAGAAAAGCGCAAAGTTCACAGGCTAGCGCGGCGCCATTGAAAGGGGCTGATTCTTTACGAGGATTGACCCTGCGCTTTGGTGACCCTTGTAGTCTGGAATCTTTGCGGCGAGATGCATTTGCCTCAGACGCCTTTGATGCGGTGGTTTCTTGTATGGCCTCTAGAACAGGGACGCCCAGAGATGCCTGGCGGGTCGATCATCAAGCGCATCTTGATGTGTTGCAAGCGGCAAAAGAGGCGGGGGTTCAGAATTTTGTCCAGCTCTCAGCCATTTGTGTGCAAAAACCGGTATTGGCTTTTCAGCACGCTAAATTGGCTTTTGAAAATGCGTTAATTGCGTCGGGTATGACTTACTCTATCGTGCGGCCCACCGCCTTTTTCAAATCACTGTCAGGGCAGTTAGAGCGCGTCAAAAAGGGCAAGCCGTTTCTGATATTTGGCAACGGGAAATTGACGGCCTGTCAACCCATCAGTGATGATGACCTGGGTGATTTCATCGCCGGCTGCCTGCAGTTGCAGAGTCGGCATAATCAAATTTTGTCGATTGGCGGCCCTGGCCCTGCCATCACACCGCTTGATCAAGGCGCGTATTTATTCAAGTTATTGGGTAAAAAGCCTAAATTTAAAAGTGTGCCACTGGGGCTTCTCGACCTCATCATTGGGTTTTTAACAGTCATTGGCAAAGTGATCCCAGCCGCATCAGACAAGGCCGAGTTGGCGCGAATCGGGCGCTACTATGCAACCGAATCCATGTTGGTTTGGGATGCTGTCAAACAACGCTACGATGCCAACGCGACCCCGTCGCATGGCACACATACTTTGTTTGACGCCTACGCTTTATGGCTTGAGGGTGAGGGCGTACCAGATCGACGGGAGCACGCTGTGTTTTAGCGACTAGGTTTGGCGACCCTGACCTCCTTTACAATAGATCTTCAGGGCCTATAGCTCAGTTGGTTAGAGCAGAGGACTCATAATCCTTTGGTCCCAGGTTCAAGTCCTGGTGGGCCCACCACTTTTAAAGTGGTACATACTGGAGACATCGTTTCCAGTTTGTACTAGTCACTTTGTTAGCACCTTTCTTTTAGTTACAAAAGTAGATGTAGTCGTCAAGACTTCAAACAAACGCCCTAGAATGCAATCACAATCCCTTCGCAGTGTCATTTAGTTGGCTCGGGCTTAGGGCGAAAAGGCCATCGAAAGATGGCCTTTTTACATTCTAGGCGCACAAATTGTCACCAACAATCATTTATGTAGACGGCTACAACCTCTATTATTCAAGGCTCAAGGGGACGCCTTATAAATGGTTAGATTTAGGGACTTTGTTTCGCGACCAAATTCTCAAACCTCAAGACCCCAGTGCAAACGTCATTTGCATTAAGTACTTCACTTCACCAGTCAAAGCTTCCTACGCAAGGCATGGTGAAGCATCAGCACACGCGCAGACGCAATATCACCGTGCCTTAAAAGCGACTCACGGAGAGTTGGTTCAAATCATTCAGGGATTTCACATCTTTGGCACAACCAACGTGCCTTCTTATGTTGATGGTGAAGAGCCTAACAAACAGAACCTCACACCTGTCTGGATGATCGAAGAGAAACAAACCGACGTGAACTTGGCATTACAAGTTTATAGAGACGCAGTTCGCGGTGAATGCAATCAACAAGTTATTTGCACAAACGACAGTGATATAGAGCCAGCGTTGCATTTGTTTCGATTGGATGCGCCCAATGTACGACTAGGCCTTGTCGTACCTCTTCGCGAAAAGGGGATAACTGGCGGTGCTGTATCAAACAAGCGATTGACAAACAAAGTTGATTGGGTTCGCCAGCATATTTTGGATATTGAACTTGGACTTTCGCAGTTACCTAAAAGTGTCAATACAAAGAAGAAACCTGCTCAAAAACCTGCTCATTGGTAATCTCTTCGATGGGTTCAAGCCCTGGTGGGCCTTCCACTCTAAAAGATCCCCAATCGTCCTTCATTGGTCATAGGCTATCCTTCTCAATGTGAAGTTCTTAAATGATAAAGTTGAACGAATTAGGAATTCTTGATGGTCACAATCTTCCACAACCCAAAGTGCGGCACTTCGCGCAATACATTAGCCCTGATTCGCAACGCTGGTGTCGAACCTGAGGTGGTTCTTTACTTGGAGACACCACCTTCAAAAGAACAACTCAGGAAGTTGATTTCTGACATGTCCATGCCAGTCAGGGATGTACTTCGTCAGAAAGGCACCCCGTATGAAGCGCTAGATTTGGGAAACGCAAAATGGTCTGACGATGAGTTGTTGGATTTCATGATGGCTCACCCAATCCTGATCAATCGCCCAATCGTGGTGACGTCACTTGGAACAAAGTTATGTCGCCCGTCTGAAGCCGTGCTTGATATCCTTGTAGAACCCCAGCGCGGCGCATTTACCAAAGAAGATGGTGAAGTTGTCATCAATGAAAAGGGCCAGCGTGTCTAAAGTCACTGATGCATTACCCAATCTTGATCAATCCTGCTTCAAGATACCTCAGCAACAGTTGCCAGTGTCTCAGCAGGTATCGCAGCATCCACCAAGAATTTTGATGTTGTACGGCTCCTTGCGCGAGCGCTCTTACAGCAAGCTATTGACGCTGGAGGCAGCTAGGTTGCTTGAAGCCATGGGTGCACAAGTCAAGGTGTTTGATCCTTTGGATCTTCCACAACCCGACGCTGCACCTGATACCCATCCCAAGGTCAAAGAGTTACGTGATTTAGCTGCTTGGTCTGAAGGGATGGTTTGGTGCTCGCCAGAGCGTCACGGGGCCATGACCGGCATCATGAAAAGTCAGATTGACTGGATCCCTTTGTCCATAGGCGCTGTTCGTCCTACGCAAGGAAAAACCTTGGCCGTGATGGAAGTATCTGGTGGCTCTCAGTCATTCAATGCCCTGAATCAAATGCGAATCCTTGGGCGTTGGATGCGAATGCTCACGATTCCAAATCAAAGCTCTGTTGCCAAAGCGTTCCTTGAGTTTGAAGAAGATGGCCGCATGAAGCCATCAGCCTATTACGACAGGGTGGTTGATGTGATGGAAGAGTTGGTGAAGTTCACACTTCTGACGCGTGATATTGCACCGTATCTCGTTGATCGATACAGCGAGCGCAAAGAATCGGCTGAAGAGCTTTCTAAAAGAGTGAATCAGAAGGGTATTTGATTGCTTCTGCAGTTGCTGCTACACGAACCGCAAAAATTTTGATTTTTCGCTTGTATTTTTTCTGCAATTGAAAAGATGTGAATCCCCTTCAATCGTTTTGCAAAGTGCACTATGGCGTTCATTGAAATTTTTTCCGTTGTCAAGATTTTGAAGATTGAGCCGTAACTTTGAAGCCCCATTGATTTTTTGTCTGTTAGTTGGCACACAAAGAAAGTAAGAGCTTGCCGTTAATTGACAGAGCGTTGTTTCCACATTTGCCCCCCACACCTCTGTAGACCATGTGTAACCTATTGATTTATTGAGGTAAATTATTGAGGCTGCTCATAATCCTTGGGTCCCAGGTTCAATTCCTGGTAGGCCCACCAAATTCAAAGCCACTGATTTTTGAAGTCAGTGGCTTTTCTATTTAGAATTTTTAAAATGTAGTTTTTCGTTATCGCAAGGAAATGACATGATTGGTTACACATGTGTAGGCACAAACGACCTGGAAAAAGCAGTTCATTTTTACGGTGAACTTTTAAGCTTGCTGAATGCCAAAGCTTTTTTCAAAAGCGATCGCGGCGTAGGTTGGGGCGTGTCCGCTGACAAACCCATGTTCAGCGTTATGAAGCCCTTTGATGGTCAAGCCGCAACCGTCGGTAATGGTTCTATGGTTGCAATTGCTGCTGCAGATCCAGAGCAAGTTAAAGCGCTTCATGCAAAAGCGTTGGCACTGGGTGCAAAAGATGAGGGCGCACCAGGCCCGCGCGGTGGAAATTTTTATGGCGCTTACTTTAGAGATATGGATGGCAATAAGTTGGCAGTCTTTTGCATGTCTGCTTGATGGCTTTTTTAGTTTGAAAGAAACCCGATGAGCGAACAGCCTAAATTAAAGGGTCCTGCCTCCTACTTTCCATCCATTGAAAAGAAATACGGGCAACCCATTGACCATTGGATCAAGCTTGTTCAAAAGCAAAAAGGCTTGAAGCACATGGAAGTTGTGAATTGGCTGAAGAGTGAACACGGCTTGGGTCATGGGCATGCCAATGCAATCGTTGCCTACTGTTTGGCCAGTTTGCCTTGAATTCACTGACATAAAATAGTCAGCTGAGAGCTTAGGCATGCCTGCCAACACCCTGTCATTTCATTTGAAAGAATTGATGAATGCCGATTTGATATCTCAAGAGCGCAGTGGGCGCAACTTGATTTATCGCGCTCAATACGACCGCATGAATGCTGTGCTGGCGTATTTGTCCCAAAACTGTTGTCAAGGCCAGGCCTGCGAAGTCAGCCCTGAAGCGCTTTGCAAAACTTGCTAATTTGAAGGAAGCCAAAGTGACTGAAGCCAAACCACTGAACGTACTTTTTCTTTGCACTCACAACTCGGCTCGCAGTATCTTGGCTGAAGCATTGCTTAACCACATGGGGCAAGGCAAGTTCAAAGCCTATTCAGCAGGCAGCAGCCCCAGAGACCATCAAAAACCAAATCCAATGGCCATTGCAACCCTCGAAAAAGCAGGCATTTCAACGGCTGGTTTAAGCAGCAAAAGCTGGGATGTTTTTGCGTCACCCGATGCACCTCAAATGGACCTGGTCATCACGGTTTGCGACAACGCTGCAGGCGAGGTGTGTCCTTATTGGCCAGGCCAACCTGCAACCGCGCATTGGGGTTATGCAGATCCTTCTGAAGGACCGGGCACGGATGCAGAAAAACTGGAAGCATTCAAGCAAACCTTGCATCTCATTAAAAAGCGCCTTGATATCTTTACCAGCCTGCCTCTCACAAGCCTTGGCAAAATGACTTTGGAAAATACAGCACGCGAGCTGGCAAGAAAATGATTCATTGGAGAAGATACTTTGCGGAGTTTGTTGGCACAGCAGCCTTGCTGTGTGCTGTGATTGGCTCGGGCATCATGGCGGAGCAGTTGGCTGGCGGGAATGTCGCCTTAGCGCTGCTTGCCAACACCCTCGCCACAGTCTTTGCCCTCTATGCTTTGATAGAAACACTGGGCCCCATCAGTGGTGCGCATTTCAATCCTGTTGTTTCAATGGTTCTAGCCTATCGCAAAGATTTGGCGCGTCACCATCTCACGGCGTATGTCTTTGCTCAAATGACAGGTGCTGTATTAGGTGCTTGGGTTGCGCACGCCATGTTTGACCTTGACATATTGCAATGGTCTACCAAAGTCAGGACGGGCCCTGCACAATGGTTTGCTGAAGCCGTTGCGACGGGCGGCTTGCTGTTCGTGATCTTGCGCTCACCGCAAGGCAAGGCCTCAAGCATCGTGGCTTGCTACATCGGTGCGGCTTATTGGTTCACTGCAAGTACTTCCTTTGCAAACCCTGCTGCTGCTTTCGGACGCATGTTCTCCAACACCTTTGCCGGCATTTCACCTGCTGATGTGCCTGCCTTTGTCGCTGCGCAAATGGTTGGCGGCATACTGGGTCTGGTCCTTGATTCGCTGCTGAAGGTTGAGTATCACCATGATCACCGTCACTGAAAACGACGATCGTTCCCCCATCTTGATGAGAATTGCGATAGATGAACATCCATGCTGATGACAGCCAAAGGGTCGTGATCAATCACCATGACCTGCCTTGGATCGCCAGTCCCGCATCAGGGGTGGCGCGGCGAATGCTTGAGCGTCAAGGTGACGAGGTCGCTAAAGCGACGTCGATCGTTCGCTACTTGCCCGGCGCCAAGTTCCCAACCCATACCCATGAATGGGGTGAAGAAATATTGGTGTTGGAGGGTACCTTCAGCGATGAGACGGGCCATTTCCCTGCAGGTTCCTATGTCATGAATCCACCAGGTTCTGCGCACGCGCCCTTCAGTGAATCTGGCTGTACGCTCTTCGTCAAGTTACGGCACCTGGGGTCAGATCAGGTTGAGCGGGAAGTCATTCATACCCATACAGCCGGTTGGTTACAGGGCATGGTTCCTGGTCTGACGGTGATGCCGCTCATGCAACAAGGCAGTGGCTCCACATTGGTTCGTTGGGCACCCCAAACGTATTTCAATCCTCACAGACACTTTGGCGGAGAAGAGATTTTTGTTGTGGATGGTGTTTTTGAAGATGAACACGGCCGCTATCCTGCCGGGACTTGGATCAGAAGTCCTCACATGAGTCAGCACAAACCCTTCAGCCAAGAAGGATGTACTATTTTTGTCAAAACAGGACATCTTCTCAGTTAGAAAACATCGGGTTAATAAATTTGTGGATTTAAAGACTTTGTAGGCCCACCGACTACAAAAATGAAACTGATTTAAATCATGTGAAAATTGACTGTTGGATGCAAAATGCAAAGTTGATTCAACATAAGGAGCTACGATGAAGAAAAATGTCGGCGGTATTGACCGTGTTTTGCGAATTGTGCTTGGACTCGTGATGGTCGCTTTGGCCGCTTTGGGGCAGGTGGGCACTTGGGGTTGGTTGGGTCTCATTCTGATTGCAACAGGCGCATTCAGCTTTTGTGGCGTGTACACCTTGTTTGGATTCAGCACTTGCCCTATTCAAATGGATGCAGAGTCAAAGCCCTGAGTTAAATTCAATCTGGTCTTTCATTGCGATAGAGTCAATCGCACCTTGCGGGGTGGGCCCATAAATATGCCATGGGATTTCCCACCTTGCCACAATTGCGGCCCACGGTGGGCGACCCAAGGCCCTCACCTCAAGAAAGATATGTGGATCACGCGAGTTCAGGCCGGTGATGACGTTGCATTAACTTTGTCTTGGGTCCAGTGCGTCTCTCAAACCATCGCCAAATAAATTAAAGGACAAGACCAGTAAGAAGATCGAAAGGCCTGGCCAAATGGCCATCCACGGGGCTTGGTCAATGAAATTTTTAGCGGTGTTCAACATACTGCCCCAACTGGGGGCGGGCGGTTGTTGGCCAAGTCCTAAAAAGGAAAGGCTGGCCTCCGCAATGACGGCAGAAGCAATTGCCAGCGTGGACTGCACCAACAAGGGCGGCAAGATGTTGGGCAAGATGTGCAAAATGGCAATGCGCCAGGGTGGGTTGCCTACTGCGCGAGCAGCTTCTACAAAGTCTTCGACTTTGATTTGCAACACTTGACCCCGTGTCAGACGAACAAAAATGGGCGCCGCCGAAATGCCAATGGCCACCATTGCATTGGTCAGACTGGGGCCCAGAAAAGCAGCCAGTGCAATGGCCAAGATCAAAAATGGACACGCCAAAAACGCATCGGTGATGCGGGAGATCACGGTGTCAACCCACCCCCCTAGAAAACCGGCCAATAACCCAATTGGCACACCAATGAGCAAGGAGATGCTGACCGAAATCACGCCTGCCATCAGGGAGGCTTGTGTGCCCCAGATGACGCGCGATAAAACGTCGCGCCCAATTTCATCGGTGCCAAACCAGTGCGCAGCACTGGGCGCTTTGCGAATGGCGCCCCAGCTGGTGGCAATCGGATCTTGTGGCGAAATAGAGGAAGCTAAACAGGCCATCAAGACAAAGCCAATCACCACCAACAAACCGATCAATGCACTGGGTCTTCTGCGCAAGCGAAGCCATGCTGTGTAAGTCAAACTTTGCCTCATCGACGTAACCTTGGGTTGACCCAGAAATAAGCCATGTCGGCCATTAAATTGAGTGTGATGTAAGTGGTGGCTGTGAACAGGACAACACCTTGAACCACCGCGTAATCACGGTTGAAAACGGCATCCAGAATCAGTTTGCCAAACCCGGGAATGGTGAAGACTTGTTCGGTCAACACAGCGCCCGACAGCAAGGTGCCCAGCTCCAAAGCACCCAAGGTGATGATGGGCGTGAGGGCGTTGCGCAAGGCATGTTTCAAAATGACGGTTCGCTCATTCAGACCCTTGGCGCGTGCAGTGCGCACGTAGTCCGATTGCATGACTTGCAGCATGGCGCTTCGGGTGTGTCGCATGAGCACTGCAGCAATGGCGTTGCCCAAAACAAATGCGGGCATGACCATGCTGGCCAAGTTGCCCAGCAGGTCCTCGGACGGACTGATGTAGCCGGAGGCTGGCAGCCATCCTAGGTGCACGGAAAAGAGCATGATCATCAAAATACCCAACCAAAAGTTAGGTGTTGAGAGCCCCCACAATGCAAACACATTGGCCGCGTAATCCCAAAACTTACCACGCCCCACTGCAGACGCAATGCCTGCAGGAATACCAATCAGCAGTGCCACACACATGGCCAACAAGGCCAGCTCGGCGGTGACAGGTAACTTTTGCAAAATCAAACTCAAGACAGGAGACTGTGTTCGAATGGATTCACCAAAGTCACCTTGCACCACCCCGGCCACCCAGTAGCCATATCGCACAGGCAAGGGTTCATCCAAATGCAACTTGGCAGTCAGGTAGGCCACCACGTTGGGGTCTTGCTCCTCACCTGCCAAAATTTTGGCAGGATCTCCGGGCAGCAATTGCTGCAACCCGAAGATGAGCATGGACACCAACAGGAGTGTTGGCAAAACCGCCAGCAAGCGTTTGACCAAGTAGTTTGTCATGGCGTCATTTTCAGACCTGTCACGCGCAAGAGACCATCAGGAATATTGCGAACACCTGCCAATTTGCCGTTGTAAGCCCAGAGCCAATTGCGGTGGTACAAATAAATGATGGGACGCTCTTTCATGACTTGTGCCGTGATTTGTTCCATGATTTTTTTACGTTTCACAGGATCGCGTTCAGCACGAGACTGATTCAACAAGGCATCGGTTTCAGCGCTGCAATAGCCTGTGTAATTGAGTGGCTGTTTGCAACCGTGAAAGCTGTACATGTTGCCATCGGGATCGGGGCGACCGCTCCAAGACAAGGTGTAGGCTTCAAAGTCACCCTTGTCGGCCATGTTCAGGGACGTTGCAAACTCTGCCGTTTGAATCTTCACATCAAAACCGGCTTCGCGCGACATGGCTTGAATGACCACCGCCAGGCGTTGCGCATCTGAGGCTGTTGTGGTGACGAGGGTAAAGCTGGGTTTTTCGACGCCCGCTGCTTTGAGCAAGGCTTTGGCTTTTTCAATGTCACGCTTAGGCATGGGAACGTTCTTGGCATAGAACGGATTGTTCGGCGCAACCCACTGATTGCCCACCACGGCCTCGTTGTCCATGACCACTTGCGCCAAACCTTGACGGTCAAGCGAGAGTTCAAAGGCTTCGCGCACTCGGGCATCTCTGCCTAAAGGATTCTTTTTGGCTTGATCGCTTTTGCCCACATTGATGGTGATGCCTTGGTAGCCAATTTCAGTGATGCGTGAGACTTTGTACTTCTTGTCTTTCATGACGCCTTCCACATCGTTGGAGGCCATGCGCTCAATGAAGTCCAGTTGACCTGATTTCAAATTGGCCAAACGCACGGTGGCGTCAGGAATAGGGGTGTAAATGACTTTGTCAAAGTGGACAGCTTCTTTGTTCCAATAATTTGGAAATTTTTCCAAGACGATACGGTCTTGTGCCACGCGCTCTGCAAATTTGAAAGGTCCTGAACAAACGGGGTGACTGCCAAATTTGTCGCCTGCAGCCGTCGCGGCTTTGGGCGAGACCATCATGCCGGCACGGTCAGTCAGCTGCGCTAACAAGGGGGCAAAGGGTGCGCTCAAATTCAAACGCACTGTGGAAGGGTCGATCACATCAATGCTTGTGACAGGGGCCAACTCGCCGCGGCGGTTGGAGCCGGCCATGTTTTTGTGTCGCTCCAAGTTGAATTTCACAGCTGCAGCGTCTAGCTTCTCACCATCGTGAAACGTCACGCCTTGGCGAATTTTGAGCGTCAGGGCTTTGTTGTCGGCAGACCATTCGTAGCTGGCGGCCAGCTGCGGCAAGATGTTGAGCTTCTCGTCAATGTCAAACAGCTTGTCACACAGAGCAGAAAAGACAATGCGACCCACAAAGCTGCGAGCCAGCGTCGGGTCGAGCACATCAGGATCTTCGGCCAAGCCGACTCGCAAAGTTTGCGCGCTTGCCATGCCTTGACTCATGGCCAAGAAGGCTGTGATGGAAGCAAGTAAAAACTTGCGGGTGCTGAATGTCATGAGGGCTCTCCTATTGCTGTGAATGAGGGTGTTTGTAAAAACGCAGATTGCAGTAATTTCAGATGTTGCGCATCGCGGTCATTTTTAGGGCGGTGCACTGGCTGCAAGGCCGCAGGTAAGTCTTGCCAGAGATGGCAGGCGATGGCGTGAGTGCCATTGACTTGCGGCAGCGGCACTGTCTCTTTGCAAAGGCGCGTTGCATGCGGGCAGCGCGTGTGAAAGTGGCAACCCGTTGGTGGATTCAACGGGCTGGGCACATCGCCACCCAGCACACTGCGCTGCATTTGGATGCCTGGATGCGGCCTGGGGATGGCACTTAACAAGGCTTGCGTGTAGGGGTGTTGGGGGTTTGCAAAGAGTTGGTGCTTGTCAGCCAACTCAACCACGCGTCCTAAGTACATCACGGCGACACGATCGGCAATGTGTTTCACGACGGCTAAATCGTGGGCAATGAACAAGTAAGACAAGTTAAAGCGACGTTGCAGGTCTTGCAATAAGTTGACAACTTGCGCTTGTACAGAGACATCCAGCGCGGACACCGCCTCATCGCACACGATGAGCTTGGGCTCTACCGCCAAGGCCCTGGCAATGCCAATTCGCTGCCTCTGCCCGCCTGAAAATTCATGCGGGTAGCGCTGTGCATACTCGGGTGCCAGACCAACCAGCTGCAGCAGTTCTTCCACCCGCTCTCGGTGTCGGCCTGCGTGCAATTGATGTAATTTCAAGGGTTCACTCAAGCACTGAAACACGGTCATGCGCGGGTTCAGAGAAGAAAATGGATCCTGAAAAATGATTTGCATTTCTTTGCGTTGCGAGCGCAATTGGTCGCTCGAAAGTTCCGCCAAATCTTGTCCAGAAAAGATGACGCGACCCATCGTCGGTTCTATCAAGCGCAGCGCCAAGCGGCCCAAGGTGGACTTGCCGCAACCTGATTCACCCACAATGCCCAGTGTTTCGCCAGCGCGCAATTGCAGGTCCACGCCATCGACTGCGCGCACGGTGTCGTGCTTGCGCCCAAACAAGCTGGGGTTGACAGGGAAATGTTTCACAAGTCCCTGAATTTGAAGCAAGGGTGTGTCAGTGCTGTGCATGGGGCATCAATATTTCTGCATGAAGCGGTGCACGCAAGCATGCACTCCAATGACCGGGTGTGATCTCTGTCAGTTGAGGTGTTTGCAATTTGCATTGATCTTGTGCAAACGGGCAACGCTGCGCAAATGAACAACCCTGAGGCCTGTTCATAGGGTTTGGAACTTGGCCTTCGATGGCGGAGAGCCGATCTTGAACTTCATCGAGTTGCGGTATGGACCCCAGCAGGCCCACTGTGTAGGGGTGTTGTGGCTTGTCAAACAAGGCCTGAACAGGTGCCTGCTCCACCACCTGCCCTGCATACATGACAATCACTTGATCGGCTACTTCTGCCACCACGCCTAAATCGTGTGTGATCAAAATGATGGCCGTGTTGGTTTCCTCTTGCAGGGTACGCATCAATTCTAGAATTTGCGCCTGAATGGTCACATCCAAAGCGGTTGTCGGCTCATCCGCAATCAGCAGTTTGGGATTGCAAGACAAGGCCATGGCAATCATGACCCGCTGGCGCATGCCACCCGACAATTGATGCGGGTAATCATTCATGCGTCTTTCTGGTGCAGGAATGCGCACT
The DNA here is from genome assembly GCA_947373185.1 of Comamonadaceae bacterium. Taxonomy (GTDB): domain Bacteria; phylum Pseudomonadota; class Gammaproteobacteria; order Burkholderiales; family Burkholderiaceae_C; genus Limnohabitans_A. Next base: position 28,806 of record CANBWP010000001.1, read on the forward strand.
TTTTCAAGCATCTCTAATGCACGCGCACTGGCCTGAATGCGGCTTAGCGGTAAGTGGCGCATCAGGCCCTCAATGATCTGTTCGCCCACTGTGAACGCAGGATTGAGGGATGTCATGGGCTCTTGAAAAATCATGGCCATGCGATTTCCGCGCAGATTTTGCAACGCTGCTTGTGAGGCACCCACCAACTCTTGGCCCTCAAATTGAATCGAGCCGCTGCGAATCGTGCCTGCTGGCTTGGCCAACAAGCCCATGATGGACAGCGAGGTGACGCTTTTGCCGCAACCCGACTCGCCCACAATGGCCAGGGTCTGACCAGCATCCACGCTAAAGCTCACGCTGTTGACTGCCGTTAATGGGCCCACATCAGTTTTGAAACTGGTGACCAAATCCTTGACTTGCAAAATAGTCGACATGGGGTATCAAACTCTGGGATCGGTTGAAGGGTTGGCTTGTGTTCGACGACGCTCTTGCTGAAACGATTCAATGCGCGCTTCGATCAAACTTCTGTCTGTGACACCACTGGGACTGTGACGGCCAGGCAGACAGGTTAAAAAGGCTTGAAAACGTTCAAGGCTTTTGTCATACAAGCGTTTCAATTCATTCAAGGGGTCTTCGTGATCATCCACCCGGATGTCAAGCTGGAGGTAATCTTCGTCTGCATGAATGCGCAAAGCGGCAGATTGTTTGCCGCGTTTGTCGCCACCGGCAAGTTCACCGGCTTGCATGCCCAAAATAAGTCGCTCAGCCAAAGGCAAGCCTTCAGCAGCTAAAAAAGCTTTGGCTGTTTCTTCTAGCACTTGGGGACCCGCCAGCATGTTGCCGGCAATGCTGAAGTGCTCACCCGCCAAATGACCGCACCAATCAATGCAGGACTTGCCAGTGTGGGCAACCGGTTCACCTTGCGCGGGCAGTAAGTGAACTTGGCGTTGGTCACGGCCTTCATCCGTGGCCAATAAGTTTTGCATGACTTGGTTTGGGGTCATACCCTTTTGCATGCCCTCTAAACCCAATGGACCGAGCAGAGGGTTCATCAGGGCTTGGGTTGAAACGGCGCCCACCCCTCTTTGGGTGTGGACACACAGGGCGCCGACCGCAAAGAAACGTGAGGCAATGGCCACGCCAAATGTGCCATCGGGGGCTCGAGCCAGCAAAGACCAAGTCATTGTTTTAAGTTCTAAATTGGTGCAGTATTTTCAGTAAGTGAGCCATTAAAGCAAAAATAATGCCACATTGTAATAATTTTCAATTGACCAAGGGTTCAGCAATGATGGTCAGACTGATCGCCGTGAGGGCAATCATGACCAGTGTGACAGGTAGATTCAGGACCCAAGCTTTGAGGCGTACGCCGCGAGTGCGCATTGCGTAAAAGTTGGCAACACGGTGTGACATGAACACTGAAATGACGTGGCCAAGCACAATGCTGAAGGTGGCCACATACCAAGTGAGTTTTGCATCAACCAAGCTGATGTCGGGATAGTACTGCGCTGTCCCCAACAGGTTCCAGCCAAAGCCAAAGGGGTCTGATGACAAGGCAATGATGTTCTGGCCTTGTATGAAAAAAGAAGAAAAATTGTGTGCAAGCAAGTAAGCCATGGCAATGGGCAACAGGCTGGCTAAAAAGGCATTGGCAAGCTCAACCGTGGTCACTTGAACATCGTTGGCCGTTGACGCATGACGCTCGCAGAAGTTCAGCAAACAACGGGTGGCATAACAGGTCAACAAATAGCTCAAGAGTAGGGAAAGCCAAAGTCCGATCAAACCCAATGCACCTAGCCAGTAGCCATTGGTGTCGGATCGCATGAAGGCCAAATGGGTCATCCACTTTTCAAAAACCAACCAGGCAGGACCTGCATGAATGCCATCAAACAAAACGCTGGTGAAGATGGCAATGAGCAACGCAACTGTGCTGATGTCAGCTTGCGAAGGGCAAGACATTGTCGCTTGATCCTCTTTGCCATGACCCATCAACATGTGCCGAGCTTGTCCAATCAACTCAAAATACAAAGTGAACCCATCAGCGTGCGAACGCCATTGTGAGGGCCCCCAAAGTGTCATGCCTAGCCATGTGATCGCGCTATAAGCGGCAATGAACCAGCCAAGTCGATGGGGCATGGCCGCAATGGGATAAATGATTTCAAGTCCGCACCACGTCAACAGTGAGAGGCATGCCGGCCAACGTCCCCATGTCAAGGGCCAATTGAGCAAGGGTTTTTGGCGCGAAGCATTGCCAACGCGCAGCCATGCAACTCGCGCTGATTGATAGACACACAACCAAGGATCCAGGTGTTGCCAATGGTTGCCAAACAGCATGCAGGCGAATGAGCTGCCCAGCCACCAGACTATCCAGATGAACGTGGGAGAGAAATTCATCAAAGGATCTGCAGAGCCAAAAAAAGCAGACAGAAAAGTCAGCAGCAACAAAGCGACTGCACACACCTTGAGAATCAGGGTCCAGGCTGTGAGCGGACCTGGGGGATTGAACGCTGGGTTTTGCGCTTGGAGGTTCAGCGTGAAACGGGTGACATCAAGGTCTTTGTTTTGAATGAACGGTGTCCATAAAAAACTCAAGAGCACGACGCAACATGCGGCAAAAATGACCCAGTTCATGGGCACAGGCAAGTCATAGCGTTCGCCAAAGCCATGGGCCCAAACGACTTGTGGCGCACACAGCAAAAGACAGCGCAGGTGTTTCAACTTCAACATGAATCTACGCAGTGTTGAGCCCAAGAATTAAGGGGGCAAGACTTCAAGACTGGCCAAGGGCGGAGCGTGCGAGTGGGTGGCCGAGCTGGCGGCTGAACTGACTGCGGGATGAGGGTGCCATTGAATTTTGAATTTGCCACTCGACTTGGCCACAAAATTCAAAGTTTGGACGTCATTTTCTTTGAGCGACAAGCTCAAGTGATAGGCATGAAAATGAAGTTCACCCGCAACAGCACTGGTGACCTGAAGGTGGACATTGGCATGTTGGGGAACTTTGAAAACGACCGTGTTGATCGGCTGGGCATTGTCTGGAATGGTCAATGACAATGAAACGTCCGTTGGCGCTGCATAGGAAGGCAAGGCAATGCCTGCGCTCAAACAGAGCGCAAGCATCATTGAGGCAAACCTCATCCAAATCACAAGGCTTGCTTACTTCTGGGCCTGCGACCAATCTGCAATTTTTCGTGCAGAGCCAGTCAGTTCCAAAATGTGCATGCCGGAGTTGGCACGGTCAACGATGTAGATATAGCCGCGCTCATCCACTTCAACGTTATTGGTTTGGATGGCTCGTTTTTTGGAAGCGGCGGTAAAGGGCAGGGCAGACTCTTGACCGGGCGGTGTCAAGAGGGCGACTGTGTTGGCGTTGAGCGGCGGAATGTAGTACGCCACTTCTTTGGGGTTCATGGGGTTGCGTACATCCAAGACGCGAACACCCGCGTTGAAGTGCGCAAAGAACATGAGCTTCTTGTAATAAAGCGGCGTCATGTTTTCGTTTGACGAATGGGTGCCAAAGCGTCCACCCTTGGCGCAGAAATTTTCTTTGGTCTCAGGCACTGTCCAGCTGGCCACGCCAAAGGGTTTGGTCTCAGTGGTGATGTCCACAAACCAAACCATCTGACGCCCTTCCATGCATTCTTTTTGAATGGCTTCATCGGTGACCACAATGAAGTCGCGAACGCGGCCCAAATGGTTGTGCGCAAATTCTGGAATGTCAACGCCAAACATGGGGAAAACTGTGTGTGCACCATGCATGGGTGGCAAGTCAAGGCGTGCCACTTGGGGGTACAGCAAGTTTTCGGGTGTGGGGTCTTTGGCGCCATTCAGCAATTTTTCGCGGTCCACAATTTGCAGGACGCCTTCGGTGTTGGTGCCATAACCAAAGAACACGCGATTGCCTTTAGGTCCTGTGGAGATCGGGCCATGCAAGGAAATGGGCACAGGACCACCTGCGCCAGGCTGTTGGCCGATCAAACCAAAGTCACGGATGAACACGGGTTTGGCAGGATCTGACAAATCGTAAATTTGCGTCATGCGGTTGGTGCGCCACTGAGGATTGCCAGAGACCAAGTAGGCAATACCTGTGTCGCATTCCCAAAAGTTTTTGTGGGTGCCTTTGAGGCCTTTGCCGATGGTGGTCAACAGGGTGGGTTTGGCGGGTTCAGAAACGTCCCAAACTTCATGCGATTGGTTGCCAAAGACACGCAACATGTAAAACTTATTTTTGTCGGCTTTGGGCAAGGTCGCACCGCTGCAGATGCGCACCATTTGCGCACCACCTTGTTCCGCTTTGCCCTCTTCACCAGGCAAATGGGCCAGATACTGGGGGTGCTTTGGATCGGTCACGTCAATGATGGAGGTACCGTTGTCCTCCATTTTGCCGTTCAAGGGGTTGATTTTTTTATCGCCGTGGTGACCGATGTAGGCAATCCAGCGGTTGCCTTGTTTTTGAATGGTCGGTTGGTAGGCTGTTCTGGCTTGCAGGTCGCTGTAGCCCACCAATTTCATGTTCTGGGCTTCGGCTGATTCTGCTTTTTCTGCTTTTTCTGCCCATGCGTTTTGCATGCCAAGGGCAGCAATGAGCGTCAGGGCCAGGACGGCACGAGTGCCGCGATCAATGCGTTTCAACATGGGGAGTGTCCTCAGGGGTGCTTGCTTGAAAGGTTTCGCTGGATTCTCCTGCAGGCTTGGATGTCGACAAATAGGTAGTTACGCGCGTGAATGTCCGCTAGAAATGGAACGCCTGTTCTTCTATCTGGAGCGCTGCTTAGGGATTGTCAGAATAAGCCGGAGCGACTTTCATTGATATGGTGAGCCCACCGCAGACTAGGCTTGACACCATGCTTCAACGTTTCTTTATTCCGACTTTCTCTTCCATGTGCCCCGCGTGGGTTCTGACTTGCCTGCTCAGCGCATGCATGGTGCCCAGCACGAGCCTGGCCCAAAGTTGGGGTCCTCGCAATTTGGCAGCGCTGAAGTTGGAAGCGCAAACGAGAGCAGATCGAAAACTTCCACCCGTCGACCATGTGGGCTCTGAAGACATGCGCACAGCCTTGTCCAACATTCAATCGTTGAATCCCGATGAGTGGGCCAATGCATTCATGGCCATCGGCGATGAGTACGTGAAGCAAGCCGATCAAGTTTTGAAAACAGAGCCTGCCATCGCAGCCCAAAAATACAAGCAGGCTTGGGAGGTCTACAACGCTGCGCGCTGGCCCACAGAAAACTCTGATCGTAAAAAAGTAGCTTATCAAAAGGCCTTGGCAGCATTTGTTCAATATGGCCAACTGTTGACCCCCAAGATGGAAGTCGTTCGTTTCCCCTTTGATGGAAAAGAAGTGGTTGCGTATTTGCGTTTGCCAACGGGTGTTCGACCTGCGCCCTTGTTGTTTGCCATCAGCGGCTTAGATACGCGCAAGGAGGACATGGTGGTGACCAACGATCTTTTCTTGAAAAATGGCGTAGGCATTTTTGCCATTGATCAGCCTGGCACGGGCCAATCTCCTTTCAAAATTGATGTTGGTTCAGAGCGGGTCTTTAGTGCGGCCCTCGATTTTTTACAAACCAGAACGGATGTGGATGCCAAACGCATTGTGGTTCGAGGTCAAAGTTGGGCCGGCTATTGGGCCGCCATCATGGGCTACACCGAGAAAGATCGAATTCGCGGCACTGTGGTCCATGGCGTAGGCATTCATGGCTATTTTTCCTCTCAGTGGCAAGACAAAGGCTTGGCCACCGAGGAGTATTTGTTTGACCTGCTGCCTGCCCGTGCAGCAGTCTATGGCGTTCAAACCCGTGAGGAATTTTTGGCCTACGGCCCACGCATGTCTTTGTTGACCCAGGGCTTTTTGGACAAGCCATCAGCGCCCATGTTGCTCATCAATGGACTGAAAGACACGCAGCAGCCCATCGATGACTTGTTTTTGCTCATGAGCCACGGCGATCCAAAGGATGTCTGGATGAACCCTGCGGGTGGCCACATGGGGCGCTCTTCCCAGTGGTCAGCGCCGCAAATTACGGAAAAAGTGGTGTTGCCTTGGGTGCTCCGAAAATTGCAAATTGGGGCCAAGAACTAGAAAGCGATTCGGCTTGATAATTCTCAGATGCAAGGCGCTGATTGTTGAAATCCACGCGCCATGAAACTCACACAGGATTTAAAAGCATGACACGCATGCCCTCTTTGTACATTCCTCACGGCGGTGGACCCTCATTCTTCATGACCGGAGAACGCAAGCTCAAGTACCAGGCCACAGAAAATTTCTTGCGAAGTATTCAAGACATCTTGCCAGCCAAACCGACCGCCATCCTCATCATCACGGCGCATTGGGAAACACGCATTCCGACGTTGACCGGTGGCGCACATCCCGGTTTGATTTACGACTACTACGGATTTCCACCAGAGACATATGAGTTGACCTATCCCGCGCCAGGCGCCCCAGCCTTGGCTCAGCGTGCCGCCGAATTGGTCAAACAAGCAGGTTTTCCCGCTGTGGTCGACGCTGAATATGGCTGGGACCACGGCGTCTTCATTCCGCTTAAAGTGATGTACCCCGACGCTGAAGTGCCTGTGGTGGCCATGTCATTGCACGAGAGTTTGAACCCCGAGTTGCACAGCCATTTGGGCCGTTCTCTCAGCGCTTTGCGCGACGAAGGGGTGTTGATTTTGGGGGCGGGCATGAGTTATCACAACCTGCGCAATTTTGCAGACCACGCGCAAGCGTCTTTTGCATTTCACGACTGGCTGGACCAGTCGCTGGCGGGCAATTGGGCAGAGCGATGTGATCGTTTGGCGCAATGGCACGCAGCCCCTGGGGGGCGCGCCTCCCATCCACGCGAAGAGCATTTGCTGCCCTTGATGGTGGCCAGCGGCGCGGGTTCTGATTTGCCTGGGCGGCCTATTTGGCGAGGCTCAGTGGGGCCAACATGCTTGGGTGCGTGGGCGTTTGATTAACGACGGGTCTGAATTACAGAGGCCTTTTTGAAATCTTTCGAAACGGCAAGAAGAGGTTGGCTCTGTCGCTGCCAACAGGCAAACGAGAGCGATTGAAGACGATGCTCAAGGCCATGAACAACACAACCAGTCTGAGTAAAACAATGCCAGTGAAAAATGGCGACCGGTTGGCGATTAAATCCGGGAAAATGGTAAAAAGATCAAAGAGAATGTTCATGGCGGAGATGAGCGCCAGTGCGCCTAAAACCAATCCGGTGTACCAATTTTTAAGGTAGGCGTAGCTGCCCACCAAGAGGGTCAACACAAGGAACCACCCTCGAAAGTACAAGAAGGTGGTGAGCCTTTTCGCTTCTATGGGAATCAGTGTGAGGGTGCTTGCAATTTGTGCTGGCGATGTCAGTAGCCACAATGCAAATGACAAGACAACCGCGAACATGAACCAGAAACGCGCTGGCGCCCAAACGTCCATTGACTGTTCGGATGAGTTGCCGATTGGGGTGATCAACGCATCGAGCTCTACGTCACTGACTTTGGAATTCCAATTATTGACCATCACATGCCCTTTTTTGGGGAGTATTCTAGGTCATGTTCGCCAAGGACTTTCAGTGATGTGAAACTTCAATTCCCGCTTCATGTGCAAGACGTTCTTGCGAAATGCCTTTGAGTAGTCATGCAGTGCAATGCCTTTCGGCTAATTTTTTTCGCGATAAATTAAAGACAGCAGTCACTCTGACAGGATGCAGGCGATAGCGCATTGGGTCCACGGAATATCTTCTACAATCAAGAAAATATTCCACAACACCGACCAATGGCCAGACGCATTGCAGTCCTGATGAGCTTGGTTTTGCTCTGGGACTGTGCTTTTTCGCAAGATATCAAAACCATTGCCTTGGTGGTTCCTTTTTCAACGGGGTCTGCGCAAGATATTTACGCTCGAATGTTGAGTGACCCCTTGGCCCAAGAACTCGGTGCAAGGGTGCTTGTCGTCAACAAGCCTGGTGCAGGTGGTGCTTTGGGTGCTGCCTATGTGGCCCAAGCAAAACCCGATGGTCAAACCTATTTGTTGGCATCTTCGGGCCATCACCTTGCTGGCGCGCTGAGCCATCAACTGAGCCATCAACTGAGCTATCACCCCCTTGAAAGCTTTAGCGGTGCTGCATTTACCGGGTATTCTGAATATGTACTGATTGCTGCCGGTGACTTGAATGTGCCAGATCTCGCAGCTTTTATCAATGTGATCAAAACTCATCCTCAGACCTATAACTTTGCCTCTTCAGGTCGTGGAAGCACAACCCATGTTGGTATGGCTGCTTTTTTAGAACGTGCTGGATTGCAGATGGTGCACCTGCCTTTAAAAGGGACCAATGAAGTGATCAATGAAGTGATATCTGGGCGCGTGCAGGCTGCAATGGTTTCTGCTTTAAGCATTCAGCCATTCAAAACGGACCCCAGAATCAAATTGCTGGCAACGACTGGCCCTCAAAGATCCGAATATTTCCCCAAGTTGCCGACCATTTCTGAGTTTGGTTTTGGTAAATTCAAATGGATCGCATGGACTGGACTTTTGGCGCCCTTGGGAACTCCCGAAGGGAGCTTGCAGAATATGAATCATGCTGTCAGCAAAGTGCTCAAAGATCCACAAATGAAAAGTCGGTTCGGTCAATTGGGTGTTTCTCCCTCAACCATGTCCAACCAGGACTTCAACAAATTCTTGCGAGAAGATTGGACTCATTCAGTCGCTTGGGTTTCACAACTTAAGATAACGCTCGACTGACCTCAAGATGCTGATGTGCCAAATGGTCAATCAGGCGTTTGACCAAGGGCGTTTGTAGTTGTGTTTGGAAAATGATTTTGATACGTTGCTGTGCCCAACTGTTGGTCAGAGGGATCACTGCCACATCTAAATTTTGACATTGAGTTTCCGCGACTTTAAGTGTGCAGATGTAAATGCCGACGCCATGGGCTGCCATTCGAATCGCGCTATTTCTCGTGTCCAATTGAACGACAAAGCGGCCAGTTTTGCCTTCAATGCCACCTGAGCGTTTGAGCATGGCTTCTGTGTGACGGGCATTTCTGTCAGTGATCAAATCATATTCAATGAGTTCCTCGTAACTGACAACAGAACGTGCGGCCAAGGGATGATTGCGCTTCATCACAGCCGCAACAGTATCGGTGTAGTACTCGACGTGTTGAAGATCACTTGTTTCTGTGATGTCCCAAATCACGCCAACGGCGGCAGTACCGTCGCGCACCATTTGAACCACATCCTTGCTGAGCATTTCTTTCACAATCAAATTCACTTGATGACTTGAGTGCAAGTTCATGAAATGAGCCAGGTCGTCGGTGAGTACCGAAGCCATGCTTGACGTGTGCGTGGCAATGGTCAGCGTTCCCTTCAATGGCGCGTTGCGTTGAAGCATTGCGTTGGAAATTTTCTGAGCATCATTGACCAGCCTTCGCGCTTGTTCGCTGAGAAGTGCGCCTTCGGGGGTGGGCTGTACGCCTTGCCGTATGCGTTTAAGCAGGGGTGTTTTAAGTTGCGCTTCTAACTTGGCCAAACGCTTTGTGATTGAAGAAGCATCAACCTGTTCTCGTTCTGCAACGCGCTTGATGCTTTGCGAGTCGCAGACCTCAACGAAAAGTCGCAGGGTGGTGAGATCCAAATCTTTCATGAAGCAGATTATGTGTCTCTAGGCTGCCTTTTGGTCAGTTGTCACAATGTTTCATTCATTAATTAGTTGGCTTGTGTATTTTAAATATTTATAAATGTATTTTTAGAAGTTTACAAATGCCAATTTGGCAGTTAAAGAGCGGGCTTACGTTTATATCCTCATACCTTCGATTTGAAGGTAAGAGATGAACAACATCACAAAATTTGGCCTGAAGACATTGGCTTTTCAGGTCGGGCTGGCATGTGCTATTGCCAACGCTCAGACAGATGCAGGCGCGATTTTGCAACAACAAAATCGACAAGACAGCCGCCAAATTAATCACCTTCCCGAACTGCCCAAACAGAATGCAGTAGAAAAAACCGCCCCATTGTCGGGCCCTCGCGTTGTCGTTAAGTCCTTCAAATTTTCTGGCCATGATGGCCTTGCTTCTAAGGCTGAACTCGAAGAACTGACAGTCCGTTGGTTGGGGCAAGAGGTGGATTTTGCCGGCCTTGATCGCATCACGCGGCAAGTGACAGAACTCTTGCGCAGCAAACAATGGTTTCTGGCACAGGCTTATTTACCTCAACAAGATGTTACGGCCGGTCACATTGAAATTGCCATCCTTCCTGGTTTCTTGGACGGTGGCAAAGGCGCAGGAAAAGCATTTTCTATTGCGAAGGATGCTCAAAAGCTTGTTCGACTGTCGCAAGGGCTGATTGAGTCAGTCGCTTCGCAACACTTGAAGCCAGGTGCCGTGGCCAACGAGGCCCATCTAGAGAGGGTCTTGTTGTTGTTGGGTGAAATGCCTGGGGTGAGTGCCCGGTCACAGTTGGAGCCTGGGGCCAGTCCCGGCGCAACCAGTGTGATGCTCAACATAGAAGAGGGGCCGATATGGAGTGGCTCAGTGATGGCAGACAACTACGGAAGTCGATTCACTGGTATCGGCCAAGTCAACGCCAATTTGCAAGTCAATGATCCAACGGGACAAGGTGATCAATATACTTTGAATGCCACGCGCACTGAAGGTTTGAGTTTGGTGCGTGTGGGCTACTCATTGCCGGTGACTTCTGATGGTTTGCGACTGGCTGCCTCATGGTCGCCCATGACCTACAAAATCGTTCAAGGTTTGGGCGTGACGGCAGGTCTCAAGGGCACTTCAGAGACCACTGGCGTGACATTGTCGTATCCATTCATACGCAGTCGTGTCAGTAACCTTTACAGCAGCTTGGCAATCATGCGAAAAGCTTTGGAGGACGACTCCAACAGCGGTCTTCTTAAAAGCAAAGTGACTCAATCACTCAACGCCAGTGTGTCTGCAGATCAACTTGACAGTTGGGGCGGCGGCGGATTGCTCAGTGCCAATGCGGCTTGGACAGCCGGTCAATTGGATTTGAGCCGCATGGCCACAGACCGTGCCGCCGATGCCATTGGATACGGCACGCAGGGTGCCTATCAGAAACTCAATTTTGGCATCAACCGCTTGCAAAAAATCTCGACCAGTTTGAATGTGATGGTCAATGTGTACGGCCAAGTCGCTGGCAAAAATCTTGATTCCTCAGAAAAATTTGGACTCGGTGGACCTAGCGGGATCCGTGCGTATACGGGTGGCGAAGGCATGGGCGACAGGGGTTGGGTTGGTAATTTAGAAATTCGTTACGACTGGCAAGAGCTGTCCACGGAGAACGTGGGTCAGTTGCAGTTGGTTGCTTTTTACGATGCGGGGCGTGTGCGATTGCATAAGGACGTCGGAAACCTGCCGATCACCACCTTGTCTGGTTTGAACACGTATGGCCTTTCGGGATGGGGCTTGGGTGCCAATTTAAACAAGTCGGCCAGTCATGCAGTGCGCTTGGTTTGGGCGCACAAGTCTGGGACCAATTGGGGTGCGAGCAAAGAAGGCTTGGATGCAGATGGCAAGGCCAGTGCGTCGCGTGTTTGGCTGCAAGGAACTTGGTGGCTTTAAGCCCTCACGTTTGAAATGACTGAACACACCTTGATCAAAAATTTAAGTACATCAACATGAACAATACCTATCGCCTCATCTGGAACGAAATTGCCAACACTTGGATTGCTGTTGCAGAAAATGTCAAAGGAAGAGGCAAACGCTCTGCAGGCGCTGTTTTGCTGACGGCCGTTGCAGGCGCTGCGTTGGCGCAAGGCGTGAGCACACAGCAACTGCCAACGGGCGGGCAAATTGTGTCGGGCAGTGGATCGATCAGTGCGCAGGGTGCTGCCATGACGGTCAATCAAAACACGACGCGCATGATTGCCAATTGGAGCAGCTTTAACATTGGTGCCAACGCGAGCGTCAACTTTGTGCAGCCCTCGAAATCGGCTGTGGCATTGAACCGGATTCAAGCCCAAGATCCCTCGCAAATTTTAGGTCGCCTGACGGCCAATGGCCAAGTCATGCTGGTCAATCCTGCTGGTGTGATGTTTGGTCAGGGGAGTCAAGTGGATGTGGGAAGTTTGGTGGCTTCTAGTTTGGCCATCAGTGACGCCAATTTCATGAGTGGCAACTACCGGTTTTCAAATGAAAGCGGTACGCCTTCTGGCACGGTGAGCAATCAAGGTCGCATCTCAACTTCAAATGGCGGTACGGTGGCATTCTTGGCGCCAGTGGTTAAAAACCAAGGCCAAATTGAAACACCACGCGGCAGCACATTGTTGGCTGCAGCTCAAGACATTACGGTTGACTTTGGGGGTGATGGCTTGATCAACTACCGCGTCAATTCGGGTGCTGCAGGTGCCTTGGTTGAAAACTCAGGCAGCGTCAGTGCGGATGGTGGCGTGGCCGTGCTGTCTGCCCAATCTGTGGACAGTGTGACGCAAGGTGTGGTGAACAACACTGGATTGGTGCGTGCGCAGCGTTTGGAAAACAAAGATGGACGAATTGTGTTGGAAGGACATGCGCTGGTACAAACTGGCACTGTATTGGCTTCTGACATCAGTGCCAAAGTGGACAACGCTATCACCAGTGGTATCTGGGATGCCAGTGCAGATAGCAATGGCGCAGCACAAGGTGGGCGCATTAGCATTCAGGCAACTGGTCACATTGAACAGACAGCTACCGGGCGAATGAGTGTTGATGGTGGTCAAGGGTTGGGTGGTTCGGTTCAGCTTAGTTCAACTGATAGTGTCTGGGTATCTGGCAAAGTTTCCGCTGACGGATCGCAAGGAGGCAACGTAACAATTGAGGCGCCCAACATCGTATTGGCTGAAGCTAAAGTTTCAGCTACGGGTCATATGGGTGACGGTGGAAATTTAAGAATTGGTGGAGGTTTCCAAGGTAAAGACTCCGACATCGTGAACGCTCAAACTACAAAAGTCATGGCGAGTGAGTTTGATGTGAGTGTGAGTCAAACAGGCTCTGCGGGTCAAGTCATTGTCTGGTCTGAATCTGAAACTGTATTTGGTGGTGTTGTTAAAGCAACTGGTGGACAAAACGGCGGCAATGGTGGTTTTGTCGAAGTTTCTAGCCACGACAAATTAACATTTGCTGGCAAAGTCGATGCAACTGCTGCTGCAGGTGTAAACGGACGTTTATTGCTAGATCCAAAGAATATTGAAATTGTTTCTGCTGTTTCTTCAGTTCAAGTTCTACCCTTATTAGACCCAACTCCTTCAGGCAACGAGTATTGTTTCGATACGACATATGGGTGCAACATTGCTTCTGCATCAACGCTGGCAATGGAAATAACTAATGCTGGAGTTTCAACAAATCGAATTGCAATACGATCTCCATTAGATAGTACTGTTGCTACGAATGCAGGCGCTGTGAGAATTTATAACTCTCAGACAGGTGCCTTGATCTCTACTTTGACTGGAAGCAGCGCTTATGACTACGTTGGCACCGGCTTTGTGCAACTTGGTAACGGTAATTTAGTCGTGCGTTCCCAGGCTTGGGGGGGTAACACAAGTAATTTAAATCCAACGAATGTGACTACAGGCCTTGGTGCAGTCACTTTTATGAGTGGCATTAATGGCTTAACTGCCACCGTAAGTAGTGCTAACAGTTTGGTTGGCAGCACATCTGGTGATCGTGTTGGATATAACGGTGTCAACGTCGTGGGTGTTGCAGTTCTGACCAATGGCAACTATGTGGTTAGTACGCCTAACTGGTCAAATAACGGTTTGACCAAGGCCGGTGCTGTGACTTGGGGAAGTGGAACTGTAGGCATTAGTGGCGAAATCAGTAGCAGCAATAGTCTTGTTGGTGCAAGCTCGTACGATCGTATTGGTTCTGGATTAGATTCAACGACTACAACCAGTAGTACTTCTCAGGCCGTATCCAAAGGGATCACTGTGCTGAACAACGGTAACTACGTTGTGACATCGCCATATTGGAATAGCGGCTCAAATTCTAGTACTGGTATGGGAGCCGTGACATGGGGTAGTGGTACAACTGGGACAGTTGGACAAGTTGATGCAACGAACAGTCTAGTAGGTTCAAGTACTACGCATTTAGTAGGTTTGCGAGGTGTTACTGCTTTAAGCAACGGGAATTATGTTGTCGTATCCAGTGAATGGGACAACGGAGCACTAGCCAATGTTGGTGCTGTCACTTGGGGAAATGGTACTGGGGGTACAGTCGGTGCAGTAAGCTCATCAAATAGTCTTATTGGTGAAAAAGCATATACCTATTTAGGTGGACTCTATACGTCAACATCTAACACCACGACAGACTATATGTTCAGTGGTATCACTGAACTTGCTGGAGGTCAATATTTCGTATTGACTTCACCAAATTGGAATACAAACGCTACAACCACAGCAACGTCAGCTGGAAATATGAAGAAAGGTTCGGTCACCCGACTATCCGCAAATTCTTCAACAGTAAAAGATACTTTTGGTTGGATAAATTCAGGCAATAGTCTCGTTGGGAATTTCGAAGGTGATTTCATTGGCCGTGGTTACGATGACAAAAATGGTGTAGTTGCACTCACAAATAACAATACATTTGTAGTTGCTTCACCCTATTGGAATAATGGGGTAGCTCTTAACAACGTTGGAGCGGTTACCTGGGTTGGCTCAACTGGATTAAATGGACAAGTTAGCACTTCAAATAGCTTATATGGCACAACATCGCAAGATAGGGTTGGCTCCGGGGGCGTGTTTGCACTACCCAACGGCAACTACGTTGTTTCATCAAAATCATGGAATGCTGTAGCTGGCGCAGTAACTTGGGGCAACGGAGCAACAGGCACAACAGGCGCAGTCAATTCGACGAATAGTTTGATTGGCAGTGCTGCCAGTGATCAAGTTGGCGAGTCAATCCTGGTATTGAATAATGGCAATTATGTTGTCGGCTCACCCTGGTGGGACAATGCTGGTGTAAATTCTGCCGGTGCCGTGACATGGGGTAACGGCTCAACTGCCGGTTCAAGAACTGTAGGCGCAATTGACGCTACCAACAGCTTGGTTGGGGTGACGGCAAATGACAAAGTCGGATCTACCGTCTATGCCATTCCTCAATCCTCAACAACTTCAAATTATGTCGCTTTGTCTCCAAATTGGACAAGAAATCTAGCTATTGATATTGGAACTAGTGCTGGATCGGGAACTGTTGCTAATGCAGGTGCTGCAACTTGGGGTAGCGGCACTACTGGCGTAATTGGAGCCGTCAGTATTTCAAACAGTTTGATTGGTTCTACAGCCAGTGACAACGTTGGTAACGTGTCATCAAACGGCTATTCTTTTTTCAAAGCTTTGTCTAATGGCAACTATGTACTTGCAACCCCCAACTGGGATAGAGGTTCACTAGCGAATGCAGGAGCTGTTACATGGGGCTCCGGTTCAAGTGGTGTTTCTGGAGAAATTAGTAATAGCAATAGTTTGTTAGGCGTTCTGGCAAATGACAAAATTGGTTCATATGGCTTAGAAGCTTTGTTATCAGGCAATTACCTTGTGTACTCTCCAACCAGAATTACAACAGGTACAAATATGGGTGGCGCAGTGACATGGGGCATACCTACTGGCACATTTGGTGATGTAAGTTATGGGAACAGCTTGTTGGGGTCTGGGACATTTAGCTCAAATGCAGAACAACTGGGTTCTGGCCGAGCAATTGTTTTGTCTGATGGCAGAGCCTTGGTCATGACTAACTTTGGCAAGGTTGGCACCACAAGTCTTGCGGGTCGTTTTGACATCCTTTCTTACATGCTACCGCCTACGTTGGGTGATGCAGCTGTTTATGCGGCCAATTCAAGCTCATCTCAGCAGGTAGGTGCACTGGATATTAAAGCCAGTATGGATGCCGGTACGCCTGTCGTACTTCAAGCAAATAACGATATTACGGTTTCAACCGCTATAACTGGCACAAATTCTGCGGGTCATTTAACGTTGCAAGCTGGTCGTTCAATTCTGGTGAATGCGAACATTACGACAGGCGGTGCAAATCTAACCCTCAAAGCAAATGAATCTTTGGCCGCGGGCGTGGTAGATGGACAAAGAGATGCTGGAGCTGCCAGTATCAATATGGCCAGCGGAACAATTATCAATGCCGGGACAGGTTCAGTATCGATGACGTTGGGATCTGGTGCAGGCTTAACCAATAATGCTTCTGGAGATATCACTTTAAGGACTGTGACAGGCTCTACTGTAAGCGTAGTGAATGCAGGTACCACATCTGGTTCAAGTATCAATACCAACAACTTGATTACGGCTAGCAATTCTTTAAGGCTAGAGGCTGATTACGGTAATGTAACTTTAGCCAGTAGCAATGTCTTACAGGGAGGTGGTACGACTGTTATTCAAGCAAGAGATGACATCAACGTCAACTCTGCAATGACAGCACCAACTAATTCTTCAAATTCTCTGTCAATGTTGGCTGGTCGTTCTGTTCTCATCAATCAGGCGATTGATAATAAAAATGGTCCCATCACGATCAAGGCAAATTATGCAGATAGCACTGATTCTGTCAGTGATATCCGATCGACAGGAAATGCGGTAATTACCGCAGCGGTCACAACTGGAACCGTTTCTGCAGGAACTGGTGCTGTTGATGTACGTGTTATGAATGGTTCAGGCCTGACGACTTTGGACTCCAGTACAGTCACCTCAGACGCCATTACTTTGAGATCTGTAGCGGGTGGCGATGTGACTGTCATCAATGACGGTCCAACGCTTGGTACTTCAAGTATTTCAAGCCCATCATCGACCATTGCTGCAAAAGGCAATGTCATGCTTAAAGCCAATAAAGGCAGCATCAGTGTGACTGGCGTTACGACAGACGGTACGGTTACGCCGGGTGCATCAATTACGATGCTCGCAATGGACGATATAACGAATGGCACTAGGGCAATTACAAACACCGCCTCTAATGGTGTAGTGACATTAAAGGCTGGTCGATCTGTCACTCTTACTCACAATATCGCGACACCTAGTGACGTGACAATTAGTGCGAATACACCATACGATGCAAGCTCGGGTGTGAGTGCTTCTAGAACAGCCGGTGCTGCAAGTTTAAGTATCACGGGTACTGTCCGATCAACTGATTCCGCTAACCCAAGTTTTACAAATGGCAATTTGTCTATTACTTTAGCAAATGGATCAGGATTGGCTGACACAACGACAGGCCAAATGAGTTTAGCCGCAGTTTTTGGCCGTAATGTCAATATTTTGCACAATGGCACTTCAGGTACTGGAATAACATTGAATGGCGGAATCACATCCTACGGGCTTTACGACATTGGAACCAATGCGTTGATTTCAATTGGTGAAACTAACGTTGTAGCAAATTACGGAAGTATTTCCGCGACTTTGGGTTCTTACCAGGGTTCGGGTGGAAATACTGTTGTGTTTAGAGCCCGAGATGATATTTCGTTGAACTATGCACTTGTGGATAGAACAGTTACTTTGGGTACAGATCCTGCGGGATTAATGCAATTATTGGCTGGCCGCTCAGTGACCTTGAATTCAGAATTCAAATCCCTTGGATCTCCCCTTACGGTCAAGGCAAATTATTTTGACAATACATCAACAGTCAGTTCAATTCGCTTACCAGGTGATGCTGCGATCACTATGGGTGGAAGTTTTGGCTCAATTCGTGCAACCAATGGCGACGTCAATTTAGCGGTGATGGATGGATCAGGTTTGACAACTACAGATTCATCTTCAATTACAAGTGGCAATATAACCATACGAGAAATTCCGAATGCTGGAAATGTGACTGTCACCAATAATGGAACCACATCCGGTTCGGGAGTCATTATTGGTGCTGCAGGCGTAGGTGTAGCCTCAACAACTGGTTTAACTGGTACTGGTAGAACTGGACTTGTCACAGGTGCGATAAATATTTCTACCATTAATGGCGACATAACATTGCAGGGTAATCTTGCAACGACAAATAACGCTGCGGGTGCTATCACACTCAAAGCTGGATCTGCTATTACTGCACCAACAGTACCGGGTGGGGAAATTGTGTTGGCAGGGACTGGCACAAGATCATTAACGACTGGGACTGGCGGAAGTGCGTTGATGTTTGCAGGAAGTAGCAGTGGTAGTACGGGCCTCTCAGCTTTAGCAACTGCAGCCAACACATACTACAACGTCGACCCTACTCACATGCCTTCTTCGGGTGTGACCACTGGTATCTATGCATTGTTCCGTCAGGACACAATGCCGTTGACGATCACCATAGCTAATGCATCAATGAATTATGGCGATGTGTATCCAACTTTCCCAAGCTACTCAATTACAAGTGGTACCTTGAATACGGGTGATTCAATTAGTTCAATTGCCTGGGGATCTGCTGCAACGGCCTATAAAGCTCAAGGTACGTATCCATACAGCACAACTAATTTAGTGATCCCAACCTTTACTTGTAATGGCGGAGGGGTTACTTGCGTATCAAACTACTCGCTGACATTTGCAAACAGTTTAACTATCAATCGTCGCCCCATTACGATTACTGCAGATACCAAGAATATGACATATGGAGGTGTTGAGCCTTCATTGACATATCAAATAACCGCAGGCAACGTTGTGAACAATGACCCTGTTTCAGGTGCTCTAAGTCGCGCTTCGGGTTTGCATGCAGATACATATGCCATCAGTCAAAACACTTTAAGTTATGGTAACAATTACCAAATTACATATGTGCCTGCAAACTTGACGATTGACCCAGCAGTTTTGACTGTTTCGTTGACAAACACAGGTGTGACAAAAACTTATGATGGTTCATATCAAGCGCCATTAGGTTTCACCCCTAATTTTGCTGTCACAGGTCAATTGCCTGGTGATACTGTGTCTATTTTTTATTCGGCTGCGGGATATAACGATCCTCATGTGCTGGCAGCCAATAAAGTGACTACTTCGCCGCTTTCTATCTCTGGTGTAACAGGTACTCATGGTTCTTTGGCGACAGATTATGTTTTGAGTGCAACAAGTGCATTTGTTCCAGCAACCATCACGCCAGCAACGTTGACTGTGTCAAACGCAAATATTGTTGGGACTCTTAGCAAGGTCTACGACGGAACCAACGTTGCTGCTGGTGCTTCACTTTCAGGTTCAATATCAGGCGCGATCAGTGGCGATACGCTGAGCTTCGGAACTAACGGCATGACTTTGGCATACAACAGTCCACGTGTAGTTGGTGCAACAACCATCAGTGCTTCGGGTACACCAAGTTTGGTCATTGACAGCACAACTTCTGGAAGTCTTGCCTCAGATTACAGCTTTACTCCACCAGTGATTGCTGACGTGTCAGGCACGATCACAGCCAAAGCCTTAATGCCCTCCGCCAGCATTGGCGGCACATTGACCAAGACCTACGACGGCACAACGGCAGCGCCAGCTGCCAATGTGACCGGTTCTGTAACTGGTTCAATCAGTGGTGACACCTTGAGTGTTGACACATCCGGCGTGAGCTTGGCTTACAACAACGCCCACGTGGTGGGTGCAAGCACCATCAGCGCAACAGGCAATGCCGCGCTGGTGATTGGTAGCTCAACAGCGGGCAGTGTGGCAAGCGACTACAGCTATGCAGCCCCCACGGTTGCTAGCGTGAACGCTAGCATCACACCGAAGGCTTTGATGCCTACAGCCAGCATTGGCGGCATATTGATCAAGACCTATGACGGCACAACGGCAGCGCCAGCTGCCAATGTGACCGGTTCTGTAACTGGTTCAATCAGCGGTGACACCTTGAGTGTTGACACATCCGGCGTGAGCTTGGCGTACAACAACGCCCACGTGGTGGGTGCAAGCACCATCAGCGCAACAGGTAATGCAGCGCTGGTGATTGGCAGTTCAACTGCAGGCAGCGTGGCCACTGACTACAGCTATGCAGCGCCAACGATTGCCAGCGTGAATGCTTCAATTGGACCTAAGGTTTTGTTGGCTTCTTTGACCAATACAGATGTCAGCAAACCCTTTGATGGCACGAACACGCCTCCACTTGGATTCTTGCCACAGTTTGCCGTGTCTGGGTTTGTTGCGGGTGACACTTCTGCAACTTTGAGTGGCAATGCTGCATTCAACAGTCCAGATCCTTTGACTGCCAGCGCAGTGGTTGTTTCGTCTCTGAACATTGACGCAATTGCGGGTTCAATTGGCTCTAGAACGTCCGATTACAGATTGGACGCTTTGGAAAAGTCGGTGGCTGCCAAGATCATTCAATTGCCACCTGCATTGCCGCCCGAGCCGCAATCTAAGGCCACAACGACCAATGCGGCCGTTGCATCAACACCTGAAGTGAGCAAAGATAAGGAATTGGCCGTGGCCGCTGTTGCATCAACAGTTGCTTCGATTGCGGTACCGCAAATTAAAACTTCTGCAGTTTTGAGCATTGGTTCGTCCGATGTCAATGTGGAGCTGGTGGTGACGCCAGTTGCCTCATCGCTGACATTGGCAGAAAGTCCTGCTGCTGATGGCAAGGCTGCAGATGACGGCACTGTCAAAACTAGCTCTGTTGGTTTGTTCACACAAACAGGTACAGAAGTCGCTGCTGGGGGAGCACTCAGTATCGTGGAGCAAGGTCGAAGCATTCGTGCTTCGACAGCAAACAATGCAGCGTCTCAACCAATACCGTCTAATTTGAATCTGAGCAGCATGCGATTTGTCAATGTTGACTATCGCTTGCCTAGTGGTGGACAAAATCAAATGACGGTGGGTGTGTCTTCAGATGGTGTCTTGGTGATCAAAGTGCCTGCTGCAATGAAGGCCGCCTCAGACGATCGCAGTTTGGCCCTGATTGGCATGGCAACAGCCAAAGAGCGATTGGATGTACAGCCTGCCAATGTGAAGGGTGTGGTCATTCAAGTTGAAGGACCTTCGGGCAGTTGATGGCTGAAAGGTGAACGCAAGCTTTCCAAAGAACCACTTTTTCAAGTGATTCTTTGGAGCTGATTGACTCAAGCAGAGGCAGTTGGTTTGGGTTTCAAAAATGCCTGCAGGCCCCCCGGAGTGGCAAAGCCTTGATTCTGGATGAACTGCTCATCCAGCACTTGTCCAATCATGTCAGCCGTGACCGCAGACAGTGTCCAGCCTAAGTGGCCATGTCCTGTGTTGTAAAACACATTGCTGGCCTTGCCACGGCCCACTTTGGGCATCATGTTGGGCATCATGGGACGCAGGCCGGCCCAAGACACCACTGAACGTGTGTTGATTTGCGGGAAGCACTGTTGCACCCAGTCAATCAAGGGCTGAATGCGATCTGCGCGGATGTCCTTGTTGTAGCCATTGAACTCGGCGGTGCCTGCGACGCGGAATCGATCCAGGCCCAATCGGCTGGTGACCAGTTTGGTTTCATCATCGAGCAAGCTGACGTTGGGTGCACCGGCTTGGCTGGCTGCGTCGTTCAGATTGACTGTGATGGAATAGCCCTTGACGGGGTAAATGTTGACGCGGTCGCCCAGCTGCGCGGCAAATTGTTTGCTGGCCACGCCAGCGCAAATGACCAAGCCATCAAATGTGTGTGCAGTGAGGGCGCCGTCTGGGTTGGCGACATTGACTTCAGCCTGTTGATTGTTGGTGCTGACTGATTTGACATCTTGATCGTACAAAATTTGAACACCCAAGCGCTCTGCGGCCGCAGCCAAACCATGGGTGAATTTGTGAATGTCGCCTGTTGAGTCGCTCTCTGTGAAATAGCCGCCGTAGTAATGGCCTGCCAAGGTGGGTTCAATGGCTTTCATTTCTTCGGGTGTCACGGCGCGGCGCGGTAAGCCGCCTTGCGCCAGGAGTTTTGAAACTCGGCCGGCATGGTCAAACCATTGCTTGTCGCGGTAGATGTGCAAGATGCCTTGTTTTTTCAAATCAAAGTCGATGTTCTCTGCTTGCGCCCAAGAGAATAAATGCGCTCGTGCAGCCACCGCCATGCGCGCCGTCTCAATGGTGTTGCGTTCGTAGTCTTTCATCGAAGCCATGAATTCCATGAACCAGGACAGTTTGTGCCAGCTGGGTTTGGGGTTGACCAGCAGCGGTGCATCACTTTTGAGCATCCATTTGAGGCCCTTCAAAATGGTGGACCCATGCGTCCAGACCTCTGCGTTGGAGGCAGAGAGTTGGCCGCCATTGGCAAACGAAGTTTCCATGGCGGCGTAGCGTTGGCGTTCAAACAAGGTGACGCTGTAGCCGCGTTTGGCCAACGCGTAAGCGCTGGTCACGCCAGTGATGCCGCCGCCGATGATGGCAATTTTTTTCATGATGAAGGTCTTTCAAAACGTCGAGGGTTGAGCAGCATCACACCGTGCGATGTCAGCGCCCCTTCTGTTTTGAACCTGAGAGATTCACATCGCCCACTGGGGATGTTTGCGCCTTCGGTGGGTCAACGGACGAATACGTCAACCACTCTTCAGAATGAAATGTGACATCGGTCCTTTTGCCTGAGAGTTTCCGGGGCGGTTGCTCCTTCGGCGTTGCTCTAAGAGCAATCTCTCCCGATGTCACTTAAAAAAAGATCATTGTTTCAAATAAGTCCTGACCAATTGAGCCCAGTAGTTTGAGCCTGTCGCGATGTTGTCATCGTTAAAGTCGTATCGGGGGTTGTGCACCATGCAGGCGCCCGCGCTGTCTCCGTCGCCGTTGCCAATCAACAAATAACTGCCAGGTACTTTTTCCAGCATGAAGGCAAAGTCTTCGCTGCCTGTGAGCGGGGGGCCGTTTTGAATCACGCGATCTGGTCCCACCAGGTCCAAGGCCACCTGTTTGGCAAACTGCGTTTGGTCACTTGAATTGACCAAGACGCAGTAGCCCTCTTTCCAGTCAATGTGGGCTTGTACGCCAAAGCTTTCTGCTTGCAAGGTCACGATGGATTTGATTTTTGATTCCAGCAATTTTCGAACCTCTGGGTCTAAAGCGCGAACGCTCAATTCCAATCGAGCTTCTGCGGGTATCACATTGTTGGCTTGACCTGCATGGATCGCACCCACTGTGACCACGGCCGTTTGCAAGGGGTCTACATTGCGGGACACCACCGTTTGAAGGGCCATGATGAGAGAGGCTGCCGCCACAATGGGATCGGCTGCACGGTGCGGCATGGCACCATGCCCGCCAGTACCCGCTAATCGAATGGTCACATAGTCACTGGAGGCCATGGCGGGACCTTCTCTGAACACCAAATGGCCCGTGGGCACACCCGGCATGTTGTGCATCGCAAAAATGGCATCGCAGGGGAACTGCTCAAACAGTCCATCCTTCATCATCTGCAATGCGCCACCACCCCCTTCTTCAGCGGGTTGGAAGATGAGGTGCAGCGTGCCGTCAAACTCAGCGTTGTCGGCAAGCTCATGCGCAGCCGCCAAGAGCATGGCCGTATGGCCATCGTGGCCACAGGCATGCATCAAACCCGTTGTTTGACTGGCCCACTCTGCCCCCGTTGCTTCCTGGATAGGAAGGGCGTCCATGTCTGCGCGCAGACCTAGGCTTCTGGCACTGGTGCCCCGCTTTAAGCTGCCTACGACGCCGGTGCCGCCCAAGCCGCGATGCACTTGGTAGCCCCAGCCTTCGAGTTTGTCTGCCACCAAAGCGGCGGTACGGTGTTCTTCAAACGCCAACTCAGGATGGCGGTGGATGTCACGCCGAAGTTGAATGAATTCACCCACACGAGCTGTGATGGCCTCTCGCAAATAGGTCATGTTTACTGAGGTTGAAGGTCGATGGATTTGGCAATGGCGCGAAATTGTGCGGTGCCATCTGCATAGGCCTTGCTCACGGCTTGCAAGCTCAAGGGTTTGGCCACCAACTGGCTATTGGCTTCGAGACCGTTGTGAACAGCGGGGTCATTCAGCGCATCGGTAATGGCTTTGTGAATGACCTGAACGATGGGCTCGGGGGTGTCTTTCTTGACAAAGTAGCCGGTCCAAATGTTGAAGTTGAAATTCTTCAAGGATTTGCTTTCGGTGATGGCTGGGTAGGCCTTCACAGACTCCAAGCGCTCTGTGTTGAGCATGGCCAATACTTTGACCTTGCCTTGTTTGTGCAACTCGTCATAGGCCTTGCCAAAGGGTGCCAAGAAAATGTCAACTTGGCCGCCAATCAAGTCTTGGTTGGCCGGCGCGGCGCCCTTGTAAGGGATGTGGGTCATGGGAATGCCGGTCACTTTGGACAAGTGCTCACCCAGCAAGTGATAAAAAGAGCCGGGACCGACGCTGGCATAGGTGATGGGGCGACCGGCTTGCGCCTCTTTTCGGGCATAGTCTAAAAATTCATCCACATTGTTGGCCGGCAAATCTTTGCGGGCAATGAAGCCAATTTGCGCCGTGGCAATCATTTGCACCAATCTGAAATCTTCACTTTTGAATTTGACAGCTGAAATGGCCAAAGGCGCCAAAATCAATTCATTGGGCGAGCCTTGAAAAATGATCTGACCGTCGGCGGGTGCATTCAAAACTTTTTGCGCGGCAATCGCGCCACTGGCACCGCCCAAATTTTCGACCAACACGGGTTGGCCAAAGTTTTTAGACAGGGCGTTGTTGACCGTGCGTGCAATCACATCAGACAAGCCGCCAGCCGGGTAGGGCACCAATAAGGTGATGGGTTTGCTGGGGTAGTTTTGCGCAAGGGCTGCACTTGCTAATAGCAGTGAGCCGAAAGCCATCAAGGTGCGATGAAGACTTTTTTCAAAAAAAGAGTGCATGTCGAATTCTTTCTGATCGAGTGACAGGTTCACTTTAAAAACAGCTCAAATTAAAGTCCAATGCATAATAATATGCATTAGCATGATTTAAATGCATGGAGGATGGTGGATGACATTGGTTCAACTGAAGCATTTTTTGGAATTGGCCAACAACGGCTCCTTCAGCAAATCGGCAGACAAGTTGTACCTGACGCAGCCGGCCCTCAGCAGGAGCATCAAGTCTTTGGAAGAAGAGTTGGGTCAGCCATTGTTTGACCGAGTCGGTCGCAAAAACGAACTGACGGCCTTTGGACAGCACATCTTGTTGCAAGCCAGAGAGTTGATCGATGCGGCCAACAATTTGAAACAAAGTAGTCAGCAGTTGCTCAGTGGCCACACGGGTCAAGTCAAACTTGGTTTGGGTTCTGGACCTGGTGCAATCTGGACGACCCCTTTGCTGACGTTCATGGCCACCGAATATCCTGAAGCTCGATTGGAAATTGCCCGTGGCGCAACGCCATTGCTGGTTCAACAGTTGCGTGACAGAACGCTGGACGCATTGATTTTGGACATTCGTTCATTGAGCCCTTCTAACGATTTGAAGGTCGATGCCTTGTGTGAATTGCCGGGTGCATTCATGTGCCGAAAGGGGCACCCCCTGGCTAAGCGCAAGAGCGTGTCCTTGGACCACATTCAGAAATATCCTGTGGCATCCACCCCGTTAAGCGACGAAGTGGCCCGGGTGCTGATAGAGCGCTATGGCGCTCATGCACATCCAGATCAGTTGGTCAAATTAAAGTGCGAGGAAATCTCCAGCCTCTTGGAGGTGGCTCGCAAGACCGACACGGTGGTGGTGGCTGTGCGAGCGCTGGCGCCAGATTTGGTCGAACTCACGATGAGCCCTGCATTGAATGCCAACGCACGCTTTGGTTGGGTCACTTTGAAGACGAGGACTGAATCTTCTTTGGCACGCCTGCTGTTTCAGGCGGCCAGTGACTGTGTGATGCCAAATGACTCAGTGTGACTTTAGGCAAACTGGCTGAATTTCAATGACTTGATCAGTTCAATGCCGCCACTGGCCAATTGCGTATTCGGACCTGCTTTGGCCACCGCCAGAACCAATCGATTTCGAATGGTGGGCGGTCCCACGTGACGGTATTGCAATGCCATGGTTTTTGCGGCCAAGTTCAGTGCACTTTGGGGAAGCAAAGCGCAGCCCACGCCTTCAGAGACCAAGGCCAACACGGTTTGAACGGCGCTGACCTCGGCCACCAAATTGAGCTGAATGTTGCGCGGCGCAAGTTTGGAATCAACCAAGCTGCGAATCGCGTTGGGCTGACTGGGCAAAATCATGGGATAGCTGGGCAGCGAGTTCAGGGTGATTTGTTCGGGGACCGATGGCCATTTGGCGGGTAAGACCAAGACCAAGGACTCTTGCAGCAGTGTGTGATAGCTCAACTGGGGTGATGCCGGCGGGTCGTACAGCAGGGCGACGTCCAGTTTGCCCGCTATCAGCCACTCTCTTAAGTGAATGCTCAGACCTTCAGAAATTGACAGTACCGCATTGGGAAACTTCTGCCGAAAGTCTCTCACAAGTGTGGGGCTCACCCACAAGGCGACGCGCGGTGGCATGCCAATCACCAGTCTGCCAGAGGGATCTGCTTGTAAATCTTGAAGTTCGTTTTTGGCCAGTCGGGCCGCGTCCAACATGCTGCGCGCATGGGTCAGCAACACAGCCCCAGCCTGCGTGGTTTGAATGCCTCTGCCCGTGCGAATGAACAGTCTGTGACCCACTTCCGATTCCAGCAATTTGATTTGCCGGCTCAATGCCGATTGAGTCAGTTGCAGTCCGCTGCCCGCTGCGCTAAAGCCGCCGGCATCTGCCACACGCACAAAGTATTCCAGTTGCTTTAAGTCCATCAGAAAAATCATAACTGATATTCCAAAATTTCATACGCACAAGACACGATGGGATCAATAATTCGCCAACAACAATTCATTAGGAGACAAACCGTGAAAATTCTTTTAGCAGTCCTTTCTTTGGCCTTGAGTTGCTTTGGCGCCTCTGCTCAAAACTATCCCACCAAGCCAGTTCGCATCGTGGTGCCCTTGTCACCGGGTGGTCCTGTGGATGTCATCACACGGGCTTTGGCTGTGAAACTCACGGAGGTGTGGGGACAGCCCGTGGTGGTGGACAACAGGCCTGGTGCGAACGAAATTGTGGGTGCTGAAAACGTGGCGTCCTCCAAGGGTGATGGCTACACCTTGTTCATGGCCACTGACCCCTCAATTTCTCAAAATCAATACTTGTATTCCAAACTGCCCTATGACCCGATCAATGCATTTGCACCGGTCACGCGTGTGGCTTTGGCCAACATGGCCTTGTTTGTACCGGCCAATTTGCCTGTCAACAACATGAAGGAATTTGTGGCTTACGCCAAACAAAATCCTGGAAAAATTGCCTATGGCTCAACAGGCATTGGCAACGCCACACACCTTTCCATGGCCTGGCTTGAAAACCGCACGGGCATTGAGTTGAACCATGTTCCTTACAAAGGATTGGCGCCCGTCATTCAGGACATGTTGGGCGGTCAAGTTCAAGCCGCATTTGGTGCCCTGTCTGTGCTGGAGCCTCACATCAAAGCAGGCAAGCTGAAGGCTTTGGCCATTTCTGGAGGAGATCGGCCCAAGTTATTGCCCAACTTGCCCACCATCATTGAGTCGGGTTATGAAAACATTGATGCCAATTTCAACATTGCCTTGCTCGCCCCCAAAGACACCCCCAAAGAATTGGTGAACAAGATTGCCAACGATGTTCGCAAAATCATCCGTGAGCCGGCATTCCGCGAAAAATACATTGATGCCTACGCCTTTGATCTGGTGGCAAGCACGCCTGAAGAGTTTGGTGCATACATTGTGAAAGACCGCGTGCGTCAAGAGCAACGCATCAAAATTTCTGGCGCCAAGCTGGACTGAAATATTCAACCCAATTAGGAAATTGTCATGAGCCTCATGAAAGACAAAGTTTGCGTCATCAGCGGTGGTGCAGGCAGCATTGGTTTGGCCAGTGCAAAACGCTTCCTGGCTGAAGGTGCACGCGTCATGCTGATTGATTTGCCGGGACCAGCTTTGGATGAGGCCGTCAAAGCTTGCAATTCAAAAGACGTGATGGGCTTTGCTGCTGATGTGTCGGATGCCAATCAGGTGCAAGCTGCATTTGGCAAAGTCACGCAGGCATGGGGAAAGTTGGATGTGATTGTGAGCAATGCTGGCAATGCTGGCCGCAATTCACGGATCGAAGACTACCCAGAAGATATTTTTGACCTCACGCTGACCATCCATGCGCGCGGTGCATTTTTAGCGTGTAAATACGGTGCCCCGCTCATGAACGATGGCGGCAGCATCATCATCACGTCCAGTGTGTCGGGTGTGCGAGGGGGCAATGGTGTCAACATGGCTTATGTGACGGCCAAGCACGCACAAATTGGCGTCATGCGTGTGGCTGCAAAGGCGTTGGCGGGGCGTGGCATTCGGGTGAATACGATCAATCCTGGTCCTGTCGATAATGAATTCCAAACCGGCATTGAAGTTGAGATGGGCGCCTTGTTGGGCGTGAACATCACTGAACAGCTCAATCAAACAGTCCCCCTGAAGCGTCATGCAAGACCCGATGAAATTGCAGGGGCTGTGCTTTATTTGGCCAGTGATCTGAGTACTTATGTCACTGGCACCGTGCACATGGTTGATGGCGGAATAATGTGTTGAGCACCAAGTCTTTAACAGGGCGAGTGCCCGCTGAACGCGTGCGAAGTTTGACCATCAACCGGGTCGGTGCCGATGTATTGGCGCGCATCAGCCAGCTGGAAGATCTGACCGGCAACTTATCGGATGCCATGGACCAATTGGGGCTGGTGGGTGCGTTGCCCGCATCCGAATTGAAGCCTACGCTGTCTGGCAGGCGGCTGGTGGGTCAAGCGGTGACGGTCAGAAATGTAGAACGCTCTGGCAGCCCTTATGTGAATGCCCAAAGTGGCATTGGCAAAATGGGCGAGCACGAAGCCTACAACTTGGCAGAACCTGGTGATGTCGTGGTGATTGAAGGTCTGCATGGTGTCTCCAATATGGGTGGCCAGTCGGCCACCTTGGCTGCGCGCAGTGGTTGCGCCGGTGCCGTGATCGATGGCGGCTACCGCGATCCAGAAGCATCCAGAGATTGTGATTTTCCCATCTGGGCGCGCGGTGTCACGCCTGTCACAGGCAAGTGGCGCTTAGAAACCATGGAAATCAATGGCGCTGTTCGCATCGGCGGCATTGCTGTGTCTGCAGGCGATGTGGTCGCTGCCGATGATGCGGGTGTCGTGTTCATACCCTTTGAACATGTGGAGGCCGTTCTCAAAGAAGCTGAGCGCATTGACGGCGGTGATCGCAAACAAAAATCTGACATTGCCAATGGCATTGATCTGGCCACCTTGGCGCAAACCAAATACAAATAATATGAAGCTTGAGACCCATGTTCAGATTGACTGCGTGGTGCAGTGTGCCGACATCTTGGGTGAAGTTCCGCGTTGGTGCGAGCGCACTCAAAAGCTGTGGTGGGTCGATGTGAGACGTCCTGCTTTGCAGTCGTACGAACCCAAGACTGGAAACTATGCAGCGCAGCGACTGCCGCCAGACCTGGTGACGGGTTCCATGACCTTGTGCGAAAGTGGCGGCTTTTTGTTGGCCACCAGCAGTGGTTTGTTTTTGTTCAATCCGCATTTGCAGGAAGCACCTGTCTGCATGGGTCATCCTGAGCAAGGCCGCGAAGGCATGCGACTGAACGATGGACGCGCAGACCGACGAGGCCGGTTTTGGGTGGGCAGCATGCACGACACGCAACGTGAGCCTGTTGGCACGCTCTACCGAGTAGACCCTGACCACAGCGTGCACCCCATGTTGACGGATTTTGTCTTGCCCAATTCCATTGCGTGGAGTCCTGACGACCGCATCATGTATTTTGCCGACACGCACCGTCAAATGGTTTGGTCATTTGATTACGACATTGACACAGGCCATATTTCCAATCGCCAAGTGTTCAAAGATTGGACTCATCAATTGGGCCGCCCAGACGGTGCCGTGGTCGATGCAGAGGGATACCTTTGGACCTGCATGGTTGCAAGCGGCCATTTGGTCAGACAAGCGCCCGATGGGGAGGTTGTCAGAACCATTCAATTGCCTGTGACCAATCCCACGTGCCCTTCTTTTGGCGGCGAAGATTTGAAAACCTTGTTCATCACCAGTCACTCGCAGCGGTTTACGCACGCTGAGCAAGCGCGTGAACCTCTTGCAGGCGCACTCTTGTCGTTGGATGTGGGTGTGGGTGGTTTGCTTGAGTCAAGATTTGCAGGTTGAACTTTCACATTGATTGGACTGTCATGAAACGAATTCACTTCATTGCTGGCTTGGTGACACTGAGCTTGTCGCTTGGTGCGAGCGCACAAAACGCGAGCGATAGCATCAAAGTCATTGTGCCTTTTGCGGCGGGCGGCCCCGCTGATTTGGTGGCGCGCATTGTGTCTGCGCCTTTGAGCATTGCATTGGGCAAACCCGTCATTGTGGACAACCGCGGTGGTGCGGGGGGCGTCATTGGTGTTGCGGCTGCAGCCAAAGCACCGCCAGATGGCAATACGCTGCTGCTCACCACGTCCAGCTTCGTGATCACGGCAGGCATCACGCCTAATTTGGCTTACAACCCCCGTAAAGACCTCGAGCCGATTTATTTACTGGGTGAGGTGCAGACCATGCTGGCCGTTCGGTCGAGTTTGGGTGTTAGCTCGATGGCTGAATTGATCGCTAAAGCCAAAGGGCCCAACAAGCTCAATTATGGCTCCACGGGTGTCGGTGGCACCATGCACATTGGGGCAGAACTTTTTGGCAAAGCAGCCAATGTGTCTGTGGTGCACATCCCTTACAAAGGCGCTGCACCTGCGATCAATGATTTGATGGCAGGAACGGTTGATTTCGTCAATGCCGATGTGCCTATTCTTCGCTCCTATGTGAAGGACGGACGCATCAAAGCGTTGGTCATTTATGACACCAAGCGCTCCCCCTTGTTGCCGGACGTGCCCACCGCTGTAGAGGCTGGTTTGCCCGGTATGCTGATGAGCAACTGGTATGGCGTGTTGGTGCCCGCAGGTACTTCGGCAGAAGCAAAGAAACGTTTAGAAGATGCCTTCGCCAAAGTGGTACGTCAACCGGATGTGGCTGCGCGTTTGGCCGATGCAGGCTTTATGAATCCACGTGATGCGGCGGGCTTCAAAACACTGCTGGACAGCAGTTTTGAGCGTTGGCTGCCTTGGCTGAAAGAAGCCAACATCCGTGCAGATTGAGTGACCCTGCAGTCCTTGAATGATGTCAACGTTACCCAAGATTCTGATCATTGGCCCGATTCCGCCGGGCCTTGAAAAAAGTTTGTCCCTCCAATTTGAATGGGTGCCGCTTTGGCAAGTCCAAGACCGTGCCAGTTTTCTTCAATCCCATCAAGGCCAGTTTGTTGCCGGTGTCACCATGTCAAGGCATGGATGTCAGGCCGATGTGTTTGCGTGCTTAAAAAACACAGTGCTGGTTTGCTTTGGGGTTGGTTTCGACGGCATTGATTTGCAGGCTGCCAAGCTTAACCATGTCGCTGTGAGCACGACCCCTGACGTACTGACAGACTGTGTGGCTGACATTGCCTTTGCACTGATGCTGGGGGTGGCTCGTCAGGTGGTTCCTGCGGCTCAATTTGTGCAAGCTGGGCATTGGACGCAAGGTGGGTTTGGTCTGTCAACTCGGGTGAGCGGGAAACGTTTGGGCATTGTGGGATTGGGTCGCATTGGTTTGGCGATAGCCAGGCGGGCCCAAGGGTTTGACATGCCGGTCAGTTATTACGCGCGCCGTCCCGTCGAGGGCGCTGCGTACAAATTTCAGCCTGATTTAAGAACGCTCGCTCAAGACAGCGATTTTTTGATGATCGCGTGCAAAGGCGGACCCGACACACGTCATTTGATTTCAGCAGATGTCTTGAAAGCACTCGGCCCCAAAGGCTATTTGATCAATATTTCAAGGGGCACCGTCATCGATGAGGATGCTTTGGCCCATGCTATTGAGCATCATGACATTGCGGGTGCTGGCTTGGATGTGCTGACGCATGAGCCACACGTGCCTGCCGCATTGCGCAACAACCCCCGTGTTTTGATTTTGCCGCATGTCGCTGCCAGCACACATGAAACACGTGCAGCCATGGAGCAGCTGGTCATTGACAACTTGAACGCATTTTTGCACACAGGCAAAGTACTCACGCCACCGGCTTGATGCCCTGCAATTTTCAAAAGGCTTCTCATGATTTATGAACACCGCACCTACACCTTGCCCCACGGTCAAATGCAAACCTACTTGGCTCGCTATGAAAAGTATGGTTTGCCCATTCAATTGAAATACCTAGAGCGTTTGCTTGGATTTTTTGTAACCGACATTGGCACCCTGAACCAAGTGGTTCACATCTGGGGGTATGACAGCATGGCCGATCGTGAGCAAAAACGACAAGCCATGGACCTTGATCCAGAGTGGATTGCTTTTAAAAAAACCAATGTGGGTAGCTTTCTGCATCAAGAGGTCAAGATCTTGAATCCGACGTCATTCAGTCCTGAGTTCTTTTAAACGGATTCGCATGCGCTCCTTGGCCCAACTTGTTCACAACCCCTTGAAGGCGAAACTGCGCGCTGGTGACGTGGTGACGTCGATGATTGTTCGCATGGCGCGCGGACCCGAGACCAGTCAATTGGCGGCATCGGCAGGCCTCGATGCCTTGTACGTCGATTTGGAGCACAGTCCTTTGTCCTTGGAGACAACAGCCATTGTTTGCACAGCCGCTTGGGCCGCTGGCGTGACGCCCTTGGTGCGCCTGCCCAACAATGATGCGGGTCTGATTGGCCGGGTACTCGATGTGGGTGCCATGGGCGTGATCGTGCCTCAAGTTGAGACGGCTGAAGATGCACAACGCGCAGTCGAAGCGGCTTTGTATCCGCCTTTGGGACATCGCTCTGTGTCTTCAACTTTGCCTGTCCTGGCCTATCGGAATTTTCCTGCCTTGCAAGCTGCTGAGCACATCAATGCACAAATGCTGGTGGTGGCCATGATTGAAAGTGAAGCGGGCTTGGACCAGTGCGAGCAAATTGCGGCCGTGCAGGGCATCGATTTGCTGTTTGTGGGCACCCACGACTTGAGTGTGCAGATGGGTTTGGCGGGTGCGGCTGACCCTGCCCCTCTCAATGCGTGCATTGACCGCGTTGTCCAAGCTGCCAAGCGACATGGCAAAGCCGTTGGCTTGGGCGGTATGGCCGCCGATCCAGAAGCTGTGGCGCATTGGACATCGCGCGGTGTGCAATTCATCTCTGTGGGGTCTGACCTTGGCTTTGTGCTGCAAGGTGCCACGCAGGCTGTGCGCAAAATCAAGGCCCAGGGCTGAGCTTGTTGACCATGATGATCTAGAAGAACGGAAAATTGAATGTCTCGATTTAACTCAAAAGTCGCCATCGTCACAGGCGCAGGCTGTATCGCCTCTGGTTGGGGCAATGGCCGCGCCATGGCCGTGCGTTTGGCAGAAGAGGGCGCCAAAGTGTTTGCGGTGGACCGCGATGCCGACAGCTTGGCCGAAACACTCGAACGCGCAGGCAACGCACGTGCATCCATCATTCCACATGTGTGTGATGTCACCAAGTCAGACAGCGTGTTGCAAATGGTGCAAGCCTGCCTCGCGCAATGGGGCACCATTGACATTCTGATCAACAACGTCGGGGGCTCTGCTGCTGGCGGGCCCGTCGAGATGAGTGAAGAAGTGTGGGACACCCAAATGAATGTCAATTTAAAAAGTGTCTTCCTGACCTGCAAGCATGTGCTGCCCACCATGATTGCCAACAAAAAGGGCGCCATTGTGAACGTGGCTTCAACGTCCGGCACCCGTTGGACGGGCAGTGCGCAAGTGGCGTACGCGGCCACCAAAGCCGGTGTGATTCAGCTGTCCAAAGTGGTGGCAGTTCAGCACGCACCCTTGGGCATTCGCGTCAACACGGTGGTGCCAGGCCAGTTGCACACGCCCATGGTCGAGGCGCGTTTGGCCAAGCAGCGCACGGGGGGTGATGTGCAGGCTTTGTTGGATTCGCGCATCAAGCGCATTCCCTTGGGCTTTATGGGTGACGGCCGCGATACCGCCAGTGCCGCACTGTTTTTGGCCAGCGATGAGGCACAGTTCATTACCGGCACTGAAATTGTGGTGGACGGCGGCATGACAGCCCGCTGCGATTGAAACAACTAGGAGAATTGCAATGAACAAACGACATGTCATCCAAACATTGGCTGTGGCTTCGGCTTTGATGCTGGCGAGTGGCTTGAGCTTTGCCCAAAGCATCAACAAGCCAGTGCGCATCATTGTGGCGTTTGCCGCAGGTGGCCCTGTGGACGCCATGGCGCGCACACTGGCAGAGCCCTTGGGCCGTGCATTGGGCCGGGTGGTGATTGTGGAGAACAAACCCGGGGCCAGTGGTGCCATTGGTGCCAATGAGGTGATCAAGTCGGAGGCCGATGGTTCTACCTTGTGGCTGACCAGCGTGGGCGCTGCCGCGATCAACCCAGCGCTGTTTCCCAAGTTGTCCTACAACATGCAAAAAGACTTTGTGCCGGTGTCTTTGGCGGCCAACAATGTGGAAGTGTTTGTGGTGAATGTCAACAACCCCGCCAAAGATGCGGTGGAGTTCATGGCAGCTGCCAAAGCCAAGAAAGAGCCTTTGGCCATTGGCTCTTCGGGCCGTGGCAGCATTCCGCATTTGGCTTTGTTGCAGTTGGAGTATTCAACGGGGGTTGACTTGCTGCATGTGCCCTACAACGGCATGGCGCCAGCCCTGAATGATTTGCTGGGTGGTCAAGTCAGTGGCTTTTTTGCCGATGTGCCCGCTGTCATGGCGCAAATCAAGGGCGGACGCCTGCGCGCGATTGGGATGGCGTCTAAAACAAGGCACGCCTTGCTGGCGGATGTCAAAACGTTTGAAGAGCAAGGCTTTAAGTCGGTGGACACCAACAATTGGTATGGGTTTTTTGCATCCTCCAAAACTTCTCCAGAAGTGTTGAAGGTCTTGAACAAAGCGGTTCAGCAAGCAGTGGCTGATCCTGCGGCCAATGCCAAGTTGACTCAATCGGGTGCAGAACCCAAATCTTCGACGCCCGAAGAGTTGGCGGCCCTGCTCAAAGTGGACACAGAAAAATGGGCGCAGCTGATTAAATTGCGCAACATCAAAGGTGACGAATGAGCACAGACCACATCCGCGTTCCCCTGGTGGTGGGCGGCACCAAGCCTGAGTTGAAAGAGATTGAAGCGCGCATTTTGCAAGAGCGCGGCCGAATTTCTTTGCTGTACCAAGTGCTGCTCAACAGCGCCCCCATTGCACAGGGATGGGAGGCCATGCTGACTGCTGTGCGCAACAAATCTTCTGTGCCTGCCGACTTGCGGGAGTTGATGATTTTGCGTGTGGCCGTCTTGAACAAGGCCAGTTTTGAGTTTGATGCCCACATTCCGCATGCGCTCAAAGCGGGCGTGCCACAAGCCAAGATTGATGCGATTCGGGCGACAGAACTGTCCGAGCCCTTCTCGGCCCAAGAGCAATTGCTGCTCAAAATGACCGACCACATGACGCGTGATGTCGAAGTGCCCGCTGAGCTCATGGCCGAGGTGACAAGTCAGTACACCCCTGGAAAAGTGGTGGAGCTGGTGGCCACGGTGGCCGCCTACAACATGGTGTCGCGCTTTTTGGTGGCCCTGAACATCGTTCACTGACAGGATCAACATGACCGCAACGCATTTATTGGAGCGAACGGGTGATTTTCTCAACGCCGAGGAGTATGCACACAGCAAAAGTGCGCTCACTTGGTGGCAGGCAGTCGACAAACCCTTGTTTCGGGCCTACTGGGATCAACGCACTTCACCCTTGGTGCCGGCCACATCACTGGACGTGCTCATTGAGTTGAAGGGTGCCAGTTATCAAAGCGCTGGCCAGTTTCACTATGTCGTTGAAACCGATGTGAAGCCCGAACACGAAGAGGAAATGAATGCTTGGTACAACACCGAGCATTTGGTGGGCTTGTCCTTGGTGCCAGGCGTGATCAGTGCCAAACGTTACCTGCGCTTAACAGGGGGCCCTCGCTACGTTGCTTGTTATGAGCTGGAGTCGCCGGCCATTTTGGAAAGCAAAGAGTGGCTGGCGGTTCGGCACACAGCGTGGAGTTCGAGGGTCAGACCCATGTTTTTCAACACCTTTCGACAGCACTTTGTGCGAACTGTTCCACTTGTGCGTTAAATTGCAAACATGATTAACAAAATAGCAGACAGCATCGCGCAGGCGGTGCAAGGCACGCCCGATGGGGCCACGATTTTGATCGGCGGCTTTGGCACGGCCGGTATTCCCAGTGAGTTGGTTGATGGCCTGATTGATCAGGGCGCCCGTGACCTGGTGGTGGTCAACAACAATGCAGGCAATGCCGAGCATGGCTTGGCCGCACTTTTAAAAGCGGGTCGGATTCGAAAAATCATTTGCAGCTTTCCCCGTCAAGCAGACTCCTACGTGTTCGATGACTTGTACCGCACCAAGAAAGTTGAGCTGGAGTTGGTGCCGCAAGGCAATTTGGCGGAGCGTTTGCGTGCTGCAGGTGCAGGTGTTGGGGCCTTCTTCACGCCGACAGGCTATGGCACGCTCATGGCCTCGAATGCCGATGGCAGCCCCAAAGAAACACGCCTGATCAACGGCAAGCACTACGTGCTGGAGTACCCCATTCACGGCGATCTGGCGCTCATCAAAGCTGAAGCGGGCGACCGCTGGGGCAATTTGATTTACCGAAAAGCGGCCCGCAATTTTGGCCCCGTCATGGCCATGGCGGCCAAAAAAACGGTGGCTTCTGTGCACAGGATCGTGGCACTGGGCGAATTGGACCCTGAGTCGGTGATCACCCCAGGCATTTTTGTGAGCAAGATTGTGCGCATTGACCACAAGGCGACCGAAGCGGGAGGTTTCAAATGAGCCACTTCACGCCCAGAACCAAACAAGCGTTGGCCCACCGTGTGGCGCAAGACATTCCTGAAGGCGCCTATGTCAACTTGGGCATTGGCCAACCCACCTTGGTGGCCAACTTCATTCCCCGCGAACGAGAAGTCATTTTGCACAGCGAAAACGGTATCTTGGGCATGGGGCCTGCACCTGCCGCTGGCGACGAAGATTTTGATTTGATCAATGCCGGCAAACAGCCCGTCACCCTGCTCAAGGGGGGCGCGTTTTTTCACCATGCCGACAGCTTTGCCATGATGCGTGGTGGCCACATTGACATCTGTGTGCTGGGTGCCTTTCAGGTGTCTGCCACCGGCGATTTGGCCAATTGGAGCACGGGCGAAGAAGGCTCTATTCCCGCTGTGGGCGGTGCCATGGACTTGGCCGTGGGCGCCAAAGAAACATGGGTCATGATGGACTTGCTGACCAAGAAGGGTGAAAGCAAATTGGTCGCTGCCTGCACGTACCCCTTGACAGGGGTGGGCTGTGTCAGCCGCATTTATTCTGATCTGGCCACCTTGGCTTGTGGCCCGCAAGGTCTGACGGTCATCGACTTGGTGGAAGGTTTGGATGTTCAGACGCTTTCTCAGATGATTGGTTTGCCTGTGAGTTTGAAAACTTCAACCCCCTGAATCAACAAGATGTCTGTCCCCAAGCTTGCCGAAAATTTTATCCAAACTTATTTGGACATGCCCAGTCAGCCGAAGCTGCAGTTGCCTGCCCATTCATGCGATGCGCACGTGCACGTGTTTGGTCCGAGGGCGCAATTTCCATTTGCGTCCAACCGGAAAAGCAGTCCAGCCGATGCGCCCAAAGAAAAGCTCTTTGCGCTGCACAAGCGCTTGGGCATTGCGCGGTGTGTGATCGTTCAATCGATTGTTCATGGCAACGACAACTCAGTGGTAGAAGATGCCATTGAAGCGGGCGGCGGCAATTACTTGGGTGTTGCGTTGGTCGATGTGGATGTCTCCAATGATGAGCTCAAACGTTTGGCCAGCCGGGGTTTCAGAGCCTTGCGCTTCCATTTTATGAAGCACATTGCCGGTGGCTATGACGTTCATGATGTGGTCAAACTCTCGCATCGCTTGGCCATGGTTGGCATGCACTTGCAGGTGCACTTTGAAAGTGAACTGGTGCATACCGTGGGCCAGGCTTTACTCAACAGTGAAGTTCCTGTGGTGATTGACCACATGGGGCGCGTCGATGCGACTTTGGGGGAATCCCATGCCGATTTTCAGGCGCTGATGCGCTTGCTCGACCATGCCCATGTGCATGTCAAAGTGAGTGGCATTGATCGCATTGATGCCACGTCACATGCCGGCAGTGCTTATCCCTTTGGCACACCACTGGCTGCTAAATTGGTGTCTGAATTTCCACTTCAATGTGTCTGGGGATTGGATTGGCCCCACCCCAATCACACGCACATTCCGGACGATGGTGAATTGGTGGATGCGCTGTCCATCATTGCCCCGACGCCGGCTGCACTTGAACGCTTGCTGGTGACCAACCCGCAAGCCTTGTACCGCTTTGAGACCTGAGATTCAATAGCTGTATTTCTTTTCAAGCCCGTCAAAGAAGGGCTTGTTGACCATGCGTTGACGCTCCAAGAAGGGCACGACCACGTTGGGGTCTTCGTCCAGGCGGCCATTTTGTTTGAGTTGGCCCAAAGATTTTTGCATGCCCAATGCGGCACCTTGGAGCGCTGCGTTGGCGTACAACACCACACCAAAACCCAGTTCGGCCAATTCAGCCTGATCGAGCGCTGGCGTTTTGCCGCCAATCACGATGTTGATCAGTTGAGGCTTTGCCAAGAGCTTGGTCAGTGCCCGAACCTCTTCCATGCTCTCTGTGGCTTCTACAAACAAAATGTCAGCACCCGCCTGCGTGAACTGAATGGCACGCTCAATGGCGGCTTCAAAACCGTACTTGGCGCGCGCATCGGTGCGTGCAATGATCTGAAAATTTTGATCTTGGCGCGCATCGACTGCCGCCTTGATTTTGGAAACCATCTCGTCGACGGGGGCCACATCTTTGCCAGAAAAATGGCCGCAGCGTTTTGGGAAAGTTTGGTCTTCAATTTGCACCGCATCGGCACCGGCGCGCTCCAGGGCGCGCACAGCTTGGCGCACATTCAATGCGTTGCCAAAGCCGGTGTCAATGTCCACGATCAAGGGGATCTCAACGGCATCTCGAATGGCGCTGGTGTGTTCCACCACATCGCGCAAACTGATGAAGGCCAAGTCGGGCAGACCGTAATACATGTTGGTGAGGCCGGCGCCGCTGAGGTACACCGCCTCAAAGCCCAGATCGGCAATGGTGCGTGCGCTCAATGCATTGAAGGCGCCGGGCACGATCATGCCCTTGCGTTGATTGACACGTTCGTGAAGGACGGCTTTGGAATTTTTGGACATGTTGTAGGTGCTTCTAAGTGGTTCTCAGGAGAGACTGTAATTCTGAAATCGATGAATCTGACTCGCCCTGCAGCAACAAGGCCATCAGTTTGTGCTGCGTGTCAGTCGAGTGACGAAGTGCGGTGTTGTTCAAAAATTTGGTTTGAAGGTCTTGCAGTGAAGCGGGCCTGTCGGCACTGCCCTTGACTTGGTCGACGCGGGCGTGGGCCGTTTGCCCATTGCGCCATTGCACCGTCATGTCGGCTTGAAACTTGTTGGGGAAATCGGCATCTTCCATGGGTGACCAGCTGATTTTTTGCGCAAATGCCAACGCGTCTGCATGAACTTGCTCGCCCAAAAAATGCTGCGCTGTGATGGGAATGTCTAAAAAGGCCAGGGCCATGCAATAGGGCAGGCTGTACTTGGCCTCGTTCAAAATGCTGGGCGATTGTTTGCGCGGCCACGGCTCGCAAATGATGGCAGCCGCACCTTGAGGCACTTTGCATTCGATGTGAGCAATGTGCTGCCAGCTGGTGCTTGAAGGCAAAGCGGTGGACCGCAAACGCGCTACAGCCTCTAAGAAGGGATGAATGTAGTGGCAACACGGAAAGAGTTTGAACGCGGCCTCGCGCAGCATCCAATGCTGACCCAAGCTGTCTAAAGCTTTGCCCAAGGCAGCCGCAGCACCGGGCTCATCGGTGTAGGTGTTGTACAAACCAAAGCGGCCTTCATAAACGGTTGTGGGCCCTGTCATGCCCGCCATGGCCAAGGTGGCTGCCAAGTTGCCAGCATGTGCGGCCCAGCCTGGGTGCATGGCTTTGACGGTAGCGCCTTCGCTTAAAAATTCAAAAATGCCCGACGCTTGACTGCCTGCAATGCCCTGCGCCGAAATCAATTCGCTGCGCGATGCGCCAGCTGCCAAGCCGGCAATCAGGGCGGAGACCAATGCGCCGCCCACCGACGTGACCTGAAACCCCCGACGTTGAAACGCGCCAGGTGCCGCCAACCCAATGCGCACCAACACTTCCCAACCGATGGTGACCAAGCGCGTGAGCTCACCCAAACTCAAGTGGTGTGCTTCGGCGGCCGCCAATGCGGCAGGCACAATGACGGCGCTGCCATGCACGATGGATGCCATGTGTGTATCGTCATACTCCAAGGCATGAATGAAACTGCCGTTCAACAGTGCGGCGTTGGCACTGTGAGTGGGGGCGTCATGACCTAGAACCGTGCAGCCCTCCGTGACCGGCACCTTCAAAAAGCTGTGCGCCATTTTTTGTTGCACAGCGCCACCCGCCGCTGCAATGCCAACGCCCAAGGCATCAAGGGTGTGCCATCGCGCCAGACCCGCTACATCAGTGGGTATGTCAGTCTCTCGCAAGGCGAGTGCAAAGTCGACGATCCGCTGGCTGTGCGTCATGCCTCAGGGCCTTGGAGGGTTCCAGCGACTTTCAGCTCTTGGGTGGCGGCTTTGCCACTCAAGTAGCCCAAGCCAATGGCTGTCAACAGGCCATTGCCAGAGGCGTAGCCCATGGCGCCTGTTTGGCCGCTGATGCCGCCTGCAGCACCGCCGCCCGCAAACAAATTGGGAATGGGGGTGCCGTCTTTTTTGAGCACGCGCCCCTCGGTGTCGATGGCCAAGCCGCCCTGCGTATGGAACAAGCCCGGCGTGACGCGGCAAATCCAGAAGTTGGACTGCAAAGGGGCCATTGCAAATTTGCGGCGACCCATCACATCGGGGCCATGGCCTTGTGCGGCTTCGTTGTAGGCGCTCAAGGTTTTTGCCAAGGTGTTGGCTGGGAGTTTGAACAACTCTGCCAGGGCTTGCACATTGGCAGCCGACTTGATGCCGCCCAAATTGACCAGCTCTCTGAATTCATCTTCCTTGTCGGCAATGGCCTTGATGCGATCGTCAAAAATGGCGAACACTTCGGTTTGCTGGGCCAAGACCATGCGCGCATAACCCGAGTAGCCGATGTCTTCATTGCCAAATCGCTCGCCGCGTGAATTGACCAAGATGCCGCCTTTTTCCAAAGTGGTCCATGACAACAAGGAGCCATGCGGATAAGCCACAGCGGCATAGCCCTGGTACGCGCCCATGTTGGCCAAGCCGGCGCCCAGTTCGCGGCCCCATTGAACGGCTTCACCTTGGCTGCCTAAAGCACCAAAATATTCTGCGCCCGCAATTTCGGGGCAAAACTCTTTGACCAAGTCGCGGTTGGCGGCAAAACCATTGCAAGCCAAGATGACTTTGCCCGCTTTGATGCGGGTGCTCTCAACCCCCTTGCCGCCAATCAGGGCGCCGATCACTTCACCCTTGTCGGAGGTGATCAATGATTGAACAGGGTTGCCAACAGCCAGCGGAATGTCGCGCTGCTGCACACCTGCCAACAAATCGTCCATCAAATCTTGGCCTCTTCTTGAAGCGGGTGCATGCAAGCGCGGCACGGTGTGGCCCACGTGGCAGTAGTCTGTGATGAGGCTCATGCGCGCAGGCACGCGGTCGACCAACCATTCGCACAGTTCTGCCGAGATGCGAGAGAGTTTGTCACTGACGTCGCTCAATTCGTGTCGGCCGGCAATGCGTTCTAAATCTGCGATGAGAACTTCTGGCGAGTCCACAATGCCTGCCGCTTTTTGGAATCGGCTACCAGCGCCCGGAATAGAGCCTGTACTGAGTGCGGTGTTGCCGCCGGGTTGATCGCGTTTTTCAACAATGGCCACCGAGGCGCCATCGTCATGCGCCGCCATGGCGGCACTGAGGCCGCAGCCACCGGCACCAATGATCAGGACGTCCACTTCCATGTCGGGGTTGTCAAGCGAGCTCATAAGTAACTTTCAAAATGAAAAGACAGCGAAGGTCAAACGAGGTTGCAAATCAAGGGATCAAGTGTTGACTTGAAACATGTCTTGAATCACGCCTTGCCAAGTCTTGGCCCAAGCCGTGTCGTGGCTGTTGTGGGCACACAGTGCATGCAGTGATTTCATGGCCTGCGTCAAACCTGGTGCCGAAGTGCGCGACAAGTCTTGAATTTTTTGCCAAAGTTCTTCGTCGCTGAACGGACGGTCAGGACCGCCGCGCGCGCTCAAGCAGTGGGCACTGTAGCGCTGGCCCTCTGACGTGACCAAGGTCACGAAAGCCGGTCTGTCATGTGGCCAAGCCAGCTCTTCATCGACCAAGCGCATGGCCACACTTTGGCGCATGCGCGCTACGCGGTCGTCTTGCATCGATTGGGTGCTGAAGGCTTCAGCACCGCCATGGCCATACACCAAAGAAGCCGCCAAGGCATGCGGCATCGAGAACTTGGCGCCCAAGGTGGTCACTGGTTGCGTGTCGTTCAGGGTCATGCCCAAGCGGTGTGTTTGCAGCTCAATTTGAGAGACTCCCGTGCCGCCTTGCAGGGCAGGGTTCTGTTGCAAAATGTCGCGCATGGCCTCAATGGCCGAGTGCGCATATTGGCAACACGCATTGATCTTGTGATAGCCCGAGCTCACAGCCCAATCGGTGCCCAGGCCTTGGGTGAGGTCGTCGATGTGCGCTTCACTGTGCAGGGTCTCGTGGTAAACGTCATGTGGTGTTTCAGACAAGCTGGTGACACCTGCTTGGGCCCAGTCGATGGCTTGCAGGCCATTGAAAATGCCTGCTGCGGCCCACGCATTGCGAATCAAGGCGCCGCGCACGGCTTGGCTGTAGGGGCCCACCACACCCAGGGTGCTGGCATTGCAAATGGCGTGGCGCATGGATTCGGCGGGGAGTCTGCGCAAGAAGCCCACCGCGGCGGCAGCGCCCACGGCATTGAACAAAGCATGCGGGTGAATGCTCAGGGCGCTGAATCGCCAAGCTCTGGCAAAGCGCGCTGTGACTTCATAGGCCAAGGTGCTTGCGCGAATGACTTCACGCAGGGCGATCTTCTCACTCTCTGCAATGGCCAGGAGAATAGGCAAGGTGTACAAGCCCGCATGGCAAACAGCTTTTCGGTAACCCTCGTCCAATTCATTCCAGCTGGCGGCCAAAGCGTTGGCCAGTGCGGCTTGCAAGGGGGCCAATTGCGCCCGATCGCGCCTGATCACGGTGGCATGACCCTTTGGTCCGCTGGCCAACAACATGGCTTGAGAGGCCATGACTTGAGGTTCGCTTTCAGCAGACAACATGGCGGCCAAATCGTCGGCAATGACCATGACGGTTTGCTGCCGCACTTCAATGGGGATGTCGCTCAGCTCTTGCTGAACCGCCCAGTCAATCAGCGTTTCAACGGCACGTCCTGCAGACGCTCTCAAAAGGGTGTCGGTCATAAGGGGGCGCCTATGCAGTCAGAAAAAAAATAGAAAAATTTAGAAAAATTAGAACAAGTGCCAGAGGCTTTTCTCTTCGAGCAATTGCTGGCTGGCACCGTCAAAAATGACGCGTCCAGATTTGAGAACAATCGCGCGATCAACTTGTTTCAAGGTGGCTTGCACGTTTTGCT
The DNA here is from genome assembly GCA_947373185.1 of Comamonadaceae bacterium. Lineage (GTDB taxonomy): Bacteria > Pseudomonadota > Gammaproteobacteria > Burkholderiales > Burkholderiaceae_C > Limnohabitans_A. Next base: position 72,412 of record CANBWP010000001.1, read on the forward strand.
CAACGATCAGCACCGTGGTGCCTTCTTTTTGGTTGATGTCTCGAATGGACGTCAGCACATCTCGCACGATGATGGGCGCCAAGCCTGTGGTGGGCTCGTCCAGCAGCAGCAACCGAGGGCGGGTCATGAGGGCCATGCCCAGGGCCAACATTTGTTGCTGACCGCCACTCAATGAACCTGCAATTTGTTGTTGGCGTTCTTTCAGAATGGGGAAAATGTCACACACCGTTTTGGCATAGGCGGGGTCATGCAGCAAGCCCGCAATGCGCAGGTTTTGCGCCACTGACAGTTCCCGAAAGACATTGTGACCTTGCGGCACGAAGCCAATGCCATGGCGCACATTGAGGTGGACTTGGCCCGCTTCAATGGGGTGGTCCTGATAGCGAATCTGACCTTCAACTTGGGCCAGGTCGCCCACCATGCTTTTGAGCAAGGTGGTTTTGCCGGCGCCGTTGTGGCCAAAGATGCCCACCCTCTCGCCGTCCTGAATGCTCAGTGAGAGGTCGTGCAGGACTTGCAGTTTTCCGTAATAGGCGTTGACGTGATCGACTTGAAGCACTTGGGCCTCTCCTTCTGGTTGATCGTCGCTTACGCGCCGAAATACAAATCTGCCAAGGTCTTGCTCGACAGCAGCGTCTCAACACTGCCGCGTTCAAGAATCTTGCCGCTGGCCATGAACACGGCACTGTTGCAAAGGTCCTTGATGAAGGACACGTTGTGCTCTACCACGCAAACCGCACGGCCTGACGCTGCTTCTTCGCGCACGATGCTCTTCATGGTCTCGTAGGCATTGCCTTCCACACCTGCCATCGGTTCGTCCAACAACAAACAATCGCCGTCGTTCATCAAAGCGCGGGCCAAGCCCACCAGTTTTTGCTGGCCAAAGGTGATGTCGTTGACGTTGGTGTGAGCAATCGCAGTCAGGTTCATGCGTTCCAAAATGCCCATGGCACGCGCGTGCATGGCTTGGTTTTTGGCCGCAGTTTGCTGCGGTCTGAAAACGATGTTGGCAATTTTCTCGCCAGGGTAGTCGCTTGGTGCCACCAGCATGTTTTCCAGCACACTCATGCTGGCAAACAATCGCATGTGCTGCCAAGTGCGTGCCACGCCCAGACGCGCACGTTGGTACAAAGGCAATCCGTCTAAAGAGTGGCCGGCCACTGTGATGCTGCCAGCGTCAACGGGGTAGACGCCAGAAATCAGATTGAACAGCGAAGTTTTTCCTGCACCGTTGGGGCCAATCAGACCCAAGATTTCGCCGCGTTGAATGTCAATCGAGATGTGATCTGCCACCACAATGCCGCCAAAACTTTTGCACACATCTTTGAGAGAAATGAGGGCGCTCATATCAGGCCTCCTTCGCCATGTGGCTTTGCTTGGGGGCAATCAAACCTTGCGGACGCCAGAACAAAAAGACCAGCACCAAGGTGGTGAAGATCACACCCTGCAAGGGCGCCATGACACTGGGGGGCAAATTCAAGAAGCTGATGGCTTGAGGCAACAAGAGCAGCAACACCGCACCAATCACAGGGCCCAGGTGAGAGCCCATGCCCCCCACCACGACCATGGTCAACAGCATGGCCGATTGCAAAATTTCAAACTGGTCGGGACTGATGTATTGAAAGTAGTAAGCGTAGACGCCGCCTGCAATGCCAGCAAAGCCTGAGCCAATGGCAAACAGAGTGAGTTTGATCATCATGGCGTTGCGGCCCAAGGCAGAGAAGGCCAATTCATCGTCACGCATGGCGGAGATGACACGGCCATAAGGGCCGGTCAGCAACCACCGAATGAGCCACACCACGACCGCGGCAATGAGACAAGACACGATGGCAAAGACGGCACTGCGCGACGAGCCTTCAACGATGTTGGGAATGTTGCCCAAACCGCTGGCGCCGCCCGTGAAGCCCAAGTGTTTGATGACTTCCAGCAAACCCAGTTGAAAACCAATGCTGGTGATGAGCAGGTAGTCCCCCGAAATTCGAAGCGAGGGCAGTGACAGCATCATGGAGGCCACAAACGCCACCCCGCCGCCTGCCAACACAGCCAACGCTGGATGGGTTTGGAAGTGGATGGCCAGCAGGCCTGTGGTGTAGGCGCCTAAGGCAAAAAAGATGGGGTGCGCAATGCTGATCAGGCCGCCAAAGCCAATGATCAGATTGAAGCTGGCACTCAAGGTGATGTAGATGCCAACCAAGACCGCTAGAGAGATGAAGTACTCCATGTCAGATACCTTTAAAGAGCGGCTGATTGTTTTTTCGACACACGAATCAGTTGTTTGAAGGTTTTCAAACTGACGCCCTGTGGGAAAAACAAAATGGTGATGAAAAGAAACACGTACAAAATCAGGCCTTGCCATTCAGAAGGAATGACCAAGATGCTCAGACCTTGAATGAGCGACAGTGCAATGGCTGCCACTGCAGCGCCAAAAATTCGGCCCATACCGCCCAGCAGGGTGGCAATCACGGCAAACAACATCATTTGCAAGGGCGTGTTAGGAATGATGGAGGCGCGTGTGCCAAACAAATACATGCCCGAGGTGATCAAGATGCCGGTGATCACGAAAGTGATGAGGTAAGCGCGCGTGACATGGATGCCATAAAAGCGCGAGAGTTCGGGGTTGTCGGCCACGGCCGCCATGAATTGGCCGTCGTGGGTGCGAGTCATGAACACATAGAGTGCTGTCAGCAACACGACGGTGACACACACCGCCTCAATGTCCCAATTGCTGATGACGATGCCATGCACAATGTTGACGCCCGACATGATGTTGGGCTTCAAGGCGACAGGTTCTGTGCCAAAAATCATGGCCAACAGATAGGCTAAAAATTCGGACACCACGAGGGTGAAAATAAAGAAGGTGAGGCTCGGTGAGTTTCTGTTGCGCAGTGTTTGCAAGCCATAGCGGTCCATGAAGACGTTGGCGGCAATGGTGGCGCACAGGCCAACCCCCACGGAGGGCAGCAGCGGTATGCCAAATTTGTTGTGAGCGGCGTACATCACATAAAAGGACAGCGCCATGATGCCGGCTTGCGCAAAGTTCCAAACCTTGACCACTTTGACCACCAGCGAGAACGCGACCGCAAACAAAATGGCGTAAGTGGAGGCCGCCAGGCCTGTCCACACAATCTGCAGCAGAATAGAAATATCAATCACACCAATCCTTTAGGTGACGTTAGGACCACGGCGCCAAACACATGGCTGGCGCCGTGGTCAAGTCAAAGACGCTTTACTTGATGGTTGCCAAAGGCACGAACTGGCCCTTGTCCACGGTCAACAGGTAAACCGGTTTGTTCACGCGGTGATCTTCACCAACAGACAAGCCACCGGTCATGGGCAGGTCAAAGTTCTTGGCTGTGATCAAAGCTTTGCGCATGTTTTCACCGGTGGCTGGCATTTTGTTTTTCTCCAGCCATTTGTAGAGTTCAGCCACCAAGTAAGGGCCGTCATACAGGTACTGGGTGTAAGGCAAGCCATTGGGCACGCGCTTCTCGGTTTCTTTCCAGCGGTTGATGAAGGGGCCAACGTTGGCGTTGTCAGACACACCGGGCGCCAAAGAAGTCACGATCAGGCCTTCAGCGGCTGCGCCCAATTGTTCAATCACCTTGGGGTTGTAACCGGCAGAGTAAGTAGACACGCGTTGTTGCAGACCGAGTTGACGCATCTGCGCAATCACTTGGGGCAAGTCAGACACCAAACCTTGAATGTGAATCATGTCGGGGTTGGCCGCTTTCACCTTCAGCAAAGCACCTGTGAATTCAGTGGCCTTGGTGTCGTAGGCTTCATAAGCCACCACCTTGCCGCCTGCTTTTTCAAAGACGCTTTTGTAAATCGCTGCACCTTCAACACCGCTGTCGTTGTTGATGTACATCACGGCAGCAGTTTTCTTGCCCAGCGTGGTGTAGGTGTATTTGGCCAAGCCGCTCACGTCCACTTCCGCCAATGGGAAAGTGGTGTAAACGTAGTCGCCCAATTTGGCAATGTCAGGTGAGTTGGCGCCCACGCTGAGCTCCAACACTTTGTCGCGGTTGGCAATGGGGGCCACGGCCTTTACCACAGCACTCCATGCGGTAATGAACACAGGCACGTTGTCCACAGAGGTCAAGCGTTTGACAGCGTTGATGCCCAACTGTGGGTCAGCTTGAGTGTCCAGCACAATCATTTCAAGTTGTTTGCCATTCACGCCACCTTTGGCGTTGATGTCAGCAACCGCCCATTGCGCGGCTTTGACCTGGTCGGCACCATACAGGGCTTGTGAACCAGACAGAGGCATGGCAAGACCAAACTTCAGGGTCTCTTTGCCTTGCGCCAACGCAGCGCCAGTGAACGCTGCGCCACTCATGATCAGCGCTGACAGCGCCAACATACGACGTCGATTTGAAAGTTTCATTTTCTCTCCAGGTTGGTGGAACAAACATTGGCCAAAATGGGCCGACTCTTAGGGGAACTTAACAAGGGAACGGAAATCAGGAAATTCAAATTTTTCTCAAAGTTTCTAAAACTTCTTGGGTCGGAGCCACATCAGCATACTTCTCTGACATGTCAAACAAATTCACAGCGTGCGAGACATGGCTTCTGTCGTACACCGCGTCTTCCGGCACCAAGACTTTGAAATTCAGTGAGAACGCATCAACCACGCTGGAGCGCACGCACCCACTGGTACTGCAGCCGGTCACGATCAGGGTGTCGGCTTGCAAGTCAATCAGGTGGCTGGTCAGGGCCGTTGCAAAAAAAGCACTGGGGTGTTTCTTGGGCAAGAGCACATCGCCGGGTTGCGGCTCGATGTCTTTGACAAACTGATAGCCATTGGCCGCAATGTTCATGATGGCTGGCACTTTGTCTGCCAAACGGCCACCTTCGTTTTGCACCTTGGGTGCCACGTGCGGGTACAAGACGGGCCAGCCGCGCTTTCGGAATTCATCGGCCAACAACTTGATGTTGCCCACGGCTTTCCAAGCCACGTCGCCGCAACTGGTGGGGAATTCTTTGATGGCTTCAAAGAAGGGCAAAGGGGTGGTGCCAGTGGTGCGGTACTGCACATCGATGATGAGCAAGGCTGGGCGTTTGCCAATGCCCGTGGGCCGACCAAAGCCGGCGGCGCGGTAGGCGCGTTGTTCTTCTTCGCTGATGATGCCGTGCCAAGGTTTCATGGCTGTGCTCCTTCTTTGGGTTCCGCCAAAGAGCGGAACAGGTAATGGCCGTAGCCGGGTTGGCCCAGAATCTTGCCGTTGGACATGACGGTGTTGCCGCGGACGATGGTCTGCACTGGCCAGCCTTTGAGGTTCTGTCCTTCGTACAAGCTGTAATCGGAATACGACCCCAACTCAGCGGGGTTGACCACACGGTTCAAGTTCAGATCGACCAAGGTGATGTCGGCATCGGCGCCCACAGCCAAACTGCCTTTGTAGGGCGCCACATTGAAAATCTTGGCTGGCGCATGGGTCAGCACTTCTGCAATGCGCCGCAAACTCAAACGCCCTTTGTGATAACCCTCATGCAAGAGCACCGGCAAGATGGTGGCCGTGCCAGGAAAACCCTGCGAGGCCAGCCACAGTGGCTTTTCTTTGGTGGCCCGTTTGCGGGGGCAATGGTCGGAGCCCACCACGTCAATGCTGCCGTCTTGCAGTCCCTCCCACATGGCGGCCACATCGTCGGCCGTTCTGAACGGCGGATTGGCTTTGCCCATGCCCAGCAAGTCGGAGTCTTCAGTGTGGGTGAGGTAATGTGGGCAAGTTTCGACAAAGACTTTGTCGTAGCGGCAGCGCCATTTGCGAACTTCGTCCAGGGCCATGCGGGTGCTGATGTGCGGAATGTAAATTTGTGCGCCCAAGTGCTCTGCAAAGTACATGGCACGCACAGCACTTTCAGCTTCTGTGAAGGCGGGTTTGGCGTGCGACCAGTCTTTGAGCGTCGAGCCACCACTGGCTTGAATGCGCGCGCGAATGCGGTTGACGATTTCAATGTTCTCGGTGTGGCAAACCACTTTGACATCGCCAATGCTGGCCGCTTTGGTCAAGAGGTCAAACAAATAGCCATCGTCGGTGCCGTCCAGCCCCAAGTAGCGGCCTTCTTCACCTTTGAAATTCATGAAGTATTTGAAGGATGTCACGCCATAGGTTTTGACGTAGTCGGCCAGCTCTTGAATGTGTTCTTCATTGGCGGTACTGAAGTGAAACGCATAGTCAATGTAGGCGCGCGTTTTGGCGTATGCCTGCTCGCGTTTGTAGACATCGGCGTAAGCTTCGTTGTTTAAAAAGTAGCCCAGCACCGTGGTGAAACCGCCTTGTGCGGCATAGATGGTTTCGGTTTCGTATTCGGTGATTTTTTCGCCAAAGCCAAAGTGCATGTGCGCATCGATCAAGCCTGGAAAAATATGCAAACCTTTGGCCGACTGCACAGGAATGGACGCATCCACTGGGGTGCCGGGGGCCAGGTGGGCCGCAATCTTGCCATTTCGAATGAGCAAGTCCATGGGCGTGCCGTCGGTGCTGGCATCGACCAGGGTGCCATCGCGCAAGACAAATTCAGGGGGGTTCATGCGGGTCTCTTTTTCAAAAACATTCATTCAACTCTTCCAGACTACGGGGTCTGCAAGACGCTTCTGTCAGGGTCAGGGCTTTGAGGCTGGCTTGAAGCCAATCGGGGTCAAGGCCTTCTCCAATGCACACAATGCGGCCGCGCGCATCGGCGTCGGGCCAAGCTTGTAAAAACGTGGGGGAGTGAAACACTTTGCCCACGCCTTGAATCAGCACAAAGGGTTTGGCATCGTTGACGGTCAGCAAAGCCTTGCACCTGAGCAACTGGTTGCCAAACTTGAGTGTGAGCAAATGCCACCAGGCTGCAATGCCCACCCAGGTAGGGCTGATGTCTGTGAAGACGCTCCAGCTGCCAATGTCGGCGCCGTGAGGGCTGCGCAACAACTGCGCATGCTGGCCGTGTTCATTCAAAGCTTGCGGCAATAATTTGAAGCTGTGGTGGTGCAGGTCATTTGTAAAAATACCTTCTGCTGCACTGCCCGAGACGGACTCTGTGATTTGGGCATAAGGGTTGAGCTGCTGCAATTGCTGCTGAAGTGCCTGCACATGGTGTGGTTGCGCCATGTCGGTTTTGGTCAGCACCAAGTGCTCAGCCACGCTGGCTTGTTTGCGCGATTCAAGGTGATTTTGGAGTTGCTGCAAGCCCTGCACGGCATCGACGGTGGCAATGACTTGCCCCAAACGAAAGTGCTGCATGAGGGACTTGTCGCCAAGCAGGGCATGCATGACGGGCAGGGGGTCGGCGAGGCCCGTGGTTTCAATCACGACGCGCCGCAGAGGGGGGCGCCCCATGCGAAGCGCCAGGTCCTTGATTGCCAAAAGTGTTTCGCGCAATGAGTGCGTGACAGTGCAGCAAAGGCAGCCGTTGTCCAGCAAATAAACGTCTTCGGAAAGTTCTTGGTATTGAAGTTGATCGAGCCCGATGGCGCCAAACTCATTGACGATGACAGCCGTGTCTTGACCTGCTTCGAGTCGAAGGAATGCGTTGAGGAGCGTGGTTTTGCCACTTCCTAGAAATCCCGTGAGCAGATCAAAAACAATCATTCTTGAGGGCTGGGTCCGTGTTAATTCAGGCTTGGAACGATTTCATTAGATCATATTTTTACGCCTAGCGTAATTTTATTTCGCCTGATGTGCCTATCTTTGGATCACAATACATGCCAAATCGAGACACATCGAGACACATCGAGTTCCATCGAGACACTACGAGACACTACGAGATCACAGCATGCCCACTCCGACCGTGAAGCTTTCCGCTGCCAAAGTCAAAGCCCGTCCAGCGTCGCCAGGAAAAGACGAGGGACGCAAGACCAATTCGGTCGAGGCGGTCAAGGTGGCCATGCGCTTGCTCAACGAGATGGCACTGGCCAGGCGCGCCATGCGCATTACCGAGTTGGCCGATTTGATGGGCGAAACCAAGCCTCGCATTCACCGTCACTTGGCCACCCTCAAAGAGATGGGCATGGTGGAGCAAGAGCACTCCACCGAGCGGTATCGCCTAGGCTGGCGTTTGTTTCAATTGGGAGAGGCCGCCGGGGCGCAATTTGATTTGCGTTACAGAGCTGAGCCTTATTTGGTCAAGCTGCGCGATGAATTGCGGCAGACCGCTGTGTTGGCCATTCCCATCAATGGCCAACCCATGGTGATTGCCACTTCTGACAATATTTACGCTCGCATTTGCATCTCGGTCAAGCCTGGCAACAGGCCTTTGCCCCATTGCTCTGCCTTTGGCCGAATGATGCTGGCCTATGCACCCGAGCCGGTGCAGCGCAGCCTGCTGGCGGAGTCTTTGGTGGCTGAAACCGATCAATCCCTGATTGATCCCCAAACTGTGTTGGACCGACTCCCTTTGATTCGCGCGCGTTTTTATGATTACGCGGCAGGCGAAATGTTGCTCGGTATCAACACCATTGCGGTGCCTATTTTCAGAGACGACGACGTCTTGGCAGGTGCCCTTGGCATCGTGGGCTCGATCCAAGAAATTCCAGATCCTCCGCCTGCCGCTCAAATTGATTTGCTGCGCCAATATGCCGATGAACTCTCGGTGCAACTCAAAAGCAATGCGTATCGCAAGATCCGCCCCGCGCCATGAGCGAGCCGGTCGACAAAGTGCTGGACGTTGCGACGCTTCAAGCCTTATGTACAGCCAAACCCGATGCGTGCACTTGCGCCCTCAAGCATTGCCACGGCTGGGAAAGTGTGAGTGAAGATCGCTGGCCTGCAGCCAGCATGCAGCTCAAAGGCAGCTTGCGAGAGACCCTGCCAGAGGGGCAAATGGAAGCCAGTTTTGAAGAGTTTCACCCCGAAGGGACTCGCTATGACTCGCCCCTGGCCCCCATTGCCCCGCCGTTCTTCCCTTACAACCGCTGTGATGCATTTGCCTGCAAGAAGTGCGGTTGCGGTGTGCTCAAGTACACCGAATACGGGGGCTATTACGTCGACCACCGGGTCCGACTGATAGACCCCGATCTCGTGACCACCGTGTCATAAAGAGCTGTCTGTGCGTCATGTCTTCTTTGCGCGGCACTTTTGACTTAACTTCGCAGCCCAAAAAACGAGCACCGAAGTTTCACACCCCCTGAGGGCTGGCGTGCGCACCACCCAAGAACAATCGTTCCATGTGGGGGTCATTCAAAATGTCGGACGCTGGTTTGTGCAACACCAAGCGGCCCGATTCCAAAGCGATGGCATCGTCTGAATAAGCCAAAGCGCTCTTCACGTTTTGTTCCACCATGAGCACCGTGGTGCCTTGTGCGGCCAGTTTGTGCAGCAACTTGAAGACATCCAGCACCACCATGGGCGAGAGACCGATCGACGGTTCGTCAATCAGCAAAACCTGCGGACGCAGCAGCAGGGCACGCCCAATTTCCAATTGTTTTTGCTCGCCACCCGAGAGTGACGCCGCACGTGAATTCAAGCGCTCTTTTACACGGGGGAAAAATTCCAGCACTTCAGGAATGCGCTCATGCGTGGTTTTCATGCCCAGCGTGATGCCGCCCAACTCGAGGTTCTCGTACACCGTCAGTTGGCCAAATAAATTGCGACCCTGCGGCACAAAGGCAATGCCTTTGGCCAACAGGTCTTTTTGGCTGGCGCCGTTGATGTTCTCGCCGTTTAAAAGAATGTCGCCTTGTCGGGGGGTGAGCAAACCAAACAGTGTTTTGAGGACGGTTGATTTGCCCGCGCCATTGGGGCCAATCAACAAGGTGATGGCGCCTCGACGGGCTTTGAAGCTCAGGTTGTTCAGGATCATGAAGTCCTTGTATCCCGAGACCACGTCCTTGAATTCAATGCAGGCGTCAGCGCTGTTGATGTCGTTGCTTGTTGTCATGTTCAGCTTCCCAAGTAGGCGTCGAGCACCTGTTTGTTGGCACGAATTTCTTCAGGGGTACCAATGGCCATCACTTTGCCTTCCACCATCACCATGATGCGGTGACACAGGCCCATGACGAAGTCCATGTTGTGTTCAATGACCACGAAAGAGCCCTTTCGGGTTTGATTCAGTTCACGCAGCAGTGTGCTGATGCCGCCTACCAAGGAAGGGTTGACACCGGCGCACGGTTCGTCCAACAGCACCAGGTCGGGCTCGCTCATGAACGCCATGGCAATGTCGACCAGCTTTTGTTGGCCGTAGCTCAGCTCTCCGGCTTTCTTGTGGGCCACGTGCGAAATGCGAAACTGCTCAATCAAGGCATCAGCTTTCTCGCCCAGGTTGGAATCACTGGGGGCAAACATGCGGCTGAACATGCTGCCTTGGTGCTCTTGGGCCGCCACAATCAAGTTGTCACGTACCGTCATCTTGCCAAACACTTGCAGCGTCTGAAAGGTACGACCAACGCCTCGGCGGTTCAATTCCAATGGCCCCAACTCGGTCACATCTTCTCCTTTGAGGTCAATGCGGCCTTCATCGGGTGTGATTTGTCCCAGCATGCTGTTGAACAGCGTGGTTTTGCCCGAGCCATTGGGCCCAATCACGCCAAAGATTTCGCCAGGGCGAACTTCAAAGGAAACACCGCCGACAGCCTGAATGGCGCCATAGGCTTTTTTCAAGTTGTGAACTTGCAAGACGGGCGCGCTCATACGGCACCTCCTTTTTGTGCAGGCTGTGCAGACAAACGGCGCGCTTCAGATTCTTGGCGAGACTGGCGGCGTGCGCGAATCCGATCTGGCAAGCTGAACAACCCATCGGGCAACCAAATCATGAGCAAGACCACGGCCGTGCCAAACACGAACAAATACCAGGCTTGTGCAAAGCGCAGCCATTCTGGCAAGACCACCCCCACGGCAGAACCCAAGACAGGGCCGAGGAAGTAACCTGGGCCGCCCACCACCACCATCAGATACATCATGATGGAGGCGCCCACTGTAAACAGCGCCGGGTCAATGAAGCCCACTTGGGCGGCGTACAAGCCGCCGGCAATGCCCGCAAATGCAGCGCCAATGGCAAAGCTCATCAAGGTGTAGCCCCGGGTGTCGATGCCCAAACTTTCAGCGCGAATGGCATTGTCGCGCAGCGCTGTGAACGCCTTGCCCCAAGGTGAGCGCAACAAGGCGCCCAAAATGAGGGCCAACACAATCGTGAACACCAAAACCATGCGGTAGTAGGCCAGGTTGCCTTCCAAGCTGATGTCGCCCAAGCTGGGCCGAGCAATGTTGTTGATGCCAAAGGTGCCGCCTGTCAGCCATTCTTCATTGCGCATCACCAACCATGCAGCGGTGTTGAAACCCAAAGTGGCAAATGCCAGGTAAATGGTCTGCACGCGCAGGGCTGGAAAGCCCACGATCAAGCCTGTGAAAAAGCACAGAAGCGCACCGGCAGGCAGCGCCAACCAAAAGCTGATGCCGGCCTTCAGGCAGATGGCCACGGTGTAGGCCCCAATGCCAAAAAAGGCAGCATGCCCCAAAGATTTTTGACCGGCATACCCCACTGTCAAATTCAAGCCCATGGTTGCAATGATGAACACCAACCAGGTGGTGAAGATGTGCACGCCGTAGCTTTTGAGATAGGCGGGCACGATGGCCAGCGCAATCAACAGCGCCAAGCCTATGAACAGATTGAGCTTCTTCATACTTTGCGCTCCTCTTTGCGACCCAAGAGGCCTTGTGGTTTGAACAAAATGACCACCATGAAAATCACCAAAGCCACAGCATCTTTGTAGGCAGAAGAAATGTAGGCCGCTGCCAAGTTTTCACACACTCCCACAATCAAACCGCCCAGCAAGGCACCACGGGTGTTGTTAAAGCCGCCAATGATGGCCGCGAAGAAAGCCTTGGTGCCCAATGATTCGCCCATGTCAAATTTGGCCAAATAAATGGGGGTGACCAACAACGCGGCAGCAGCTGCCAGCACCGCATTGATGGCGAAGGTGTAGAAAATCATGCGCGGCACATTGATGCCCAGCACCGAGGCACTTTCCGTGTTTTGTGCCACCGCTTGCATGGCCCGACCGGTGACGGTTTTGGCCAAGAAAGCCTGCGTGATCAAGACCAAGCCCAGCGCCATGAAGAAGGTGCCAATGTCAGATGCGGAGATGTTCACGCCGGCCCAGTTGTAGACCTGGTCAGGAAAAATAGAAGGAAAGGGCTGAGGTTCGGAGCTGTAGCCAGCCCGTACCCCATTGCGCATGGCAATTGACAAACCGATGGTGGCCACCACGATGGGCATCATGCCGTATTTAAAAAGTGGGTCCACCAAGCCCCGCTTGAACAACCAGCCTAAAGTCAACACGGACACCACCACACTGATGGCAAAACTGGCCGAAAGGGCCATGCCGTTGTGCAGCATGATGACCATGATGAACGCTGGCAGCATGACAAATTCGCCTTGGGCGAAATTGATGGTGCCAGAAGCTTGCCACAGCAAGGTAAAGCCCAACGCAGCCAGTGCGTAGATGCTGCCTGTGGCCAGTCCACTGAAGAAAAGTTGAAAGAAGTCGGTCATCGTTTGTTCACCATCCTAAAATTTTGGCGGGGGTGTCCCACATCATGGCTTGCAGTTGCGCGGGTGTGAACCAGCGCTCCGTCAACTTGAGCAAGGTGCCGTAATCAAGGCGGTACGCCCCCCTGAGGTACGGCCAATCCGAAGCCCAGATGCAACGTTCAGGCCCAAATGCTTGAAACACTTTCAGGGTGTGCGCGTGCGCGTCATCAAAGGGAAAACCTGTTTCAGAAAACTTGGCATAACCCGAAATTTTGATCACCCCCAAGCCACTGTCGGCGAGTTTCCAAAGAGCTTGCAAGCCGGGTGCGTTGGGGCCATCGGCCAACTGAGGTCGGCCGCAATGGTCAATCATGGTTTTCACGCCAATGCGCTCAATGCGAGGCCAAAGTGCTTCCAATTGATTGGCCGACACTTGAAACTGCGCCCACATGTCGAGGTCTCGCAGATGAACCAGCAGGGGGTCAATGTCGGCGTAATGGTCCAAGCCATGCAAAGACGTATTGAAGGCAATGCCCACAATGCCTTGGGCTTTGAAATCTTTCAGGCCTTGCAGGCCAATGTCAGCTGGCACCACGGCGATGCCTTTGAAGCGGCCTTCGCCTCGCGCAATGGCATCGAGCAAGCATCGGTTGTCCAGGCCATAGCCTGAATTCGGGCCCACCAGCAAAGCATGCTTCACGCCATAGGCGTCCATCACGTGCTTGTAGTAATCGGCTGAGCCAATTTCTTGGCCTTGGGGGTGATAGGGCACTTCAGCGGGATAAGGAAAGTGCTGTGGATCGAGGACGTGGCAGTGTCCATCGATCTTGGGCCGATCGAAGATGTTCATCAGAGAGCCTGACTTAAAAAGTAGCTTGCACCACGGCGCGCAGTTCGGCCGTGACTTGCGGCCTGACGCCAAACCAAGCTTCAAACGCGGGCACCGCTTGGTTGAGCAACATCCCCAAACCATTGACAGTCACGTGGCCACGCTGGCGAGCCACTGCAAGCAGTGGTGTTTCAAGCGGAATGTAAATGGCATCAGAGACCATGGCACCAAGGGGCAGCGCATCTAATTTCACATCGAGTGCAGGCTGGCCATGCATGCCTTGGGTGGTGGTGTTCACCAAGAGTTTCACATCGGCCATCGCGTCGTTGCGTTCAGCCCATGAGACCACTTTCACGCGCGGGCCAAAGGCATCGGCCAAGGCTTGCGCGCGTTCGGGTGTTCGGTTGGCAATGCGCACTTCGGGCACGCCTTGTTCGAGCAAACCCACCACAATGGCGCGGGCGGCGCCACCAGCGCCCAACACGAGGGCAGGGCCGGCATCGCCGCGCCATGCGGGGTTGGCATCGCGAAGGCTTTGGATGTAGCCATTGCCGTCGTTGTTGGCACCCAACAAACTGCCATCGGGGCGAACCACGATGGTGTTGATGGCTGCGATGTGACGCGCTGCAGGGGTCAGCTCGTCCATCAGTTTCATGGCGTTCACTTTGTGCGGCACCGTCACGTTACAACCTGCAAAACCCAGCGCGGGCAGGCCGCGAATGGCGGCCTCCAAGTGCTCGGGTTGCACAGGCAATTGCACATAGGCACCCTTCAGGCCGTGCTTGGCAATCCAATGGTTGTGAATGGCGGGAGACCGTGTGTGGGCCACGGGCCAACCCATGACCCCCGCTAAAACAAATCGCATGTCTGACATCTTGAATACCGATACAAAGTTAACGCGCTGAGATTACTTCTTGTTCAAAGGTGGCAGCGTTTCTGCCACAACGGTTTTGCCGTTGCGAATTTCAGTGATGAAACTTTCGCGGTCAATGTCACCTTTGTCATCAAAGCACACATCCATCAAAACACCAGGATATTGTTTGGCAGAGAAGCAGCTGTTGCGAATGGCCGCAGCGGCCGCTTTGCGGTCAACCTTGCCAGACTTTTCGATGGCCGCCTTCAAGATGTACATGGCGGTGTAGCCTTTGACGCCGTTGTGATCAGACACCGTGTTGAACATGGCTTGGTAACGTTTGCCCCAGGCCTGCAACTGAGGTGCTTCCACGGTCAATCCCACGTGCGCCACAGCGCCGTTGGCGGCTTCACCTGCCAGTTCAACCACTTTGGCACTGGTCAACACCGTTTCGCCAATCACAGGCTTGTTCCAACCTTGTTTGCGCAATTCGCGCAACAGGCGTGCAGACTCTTCTTCATTGGTGTAAGCGAACAAAGCATCAGCGCCAGATTGTTTGGCTTGAATCACGGCGGCAGAGAAATCCACTTGACCTGACTCTGTGGAAATTTCAGTCACGATTTGGGTAGGACCTGTTGCCAGCAATTGCTTGATGGTGGACTGACCACCTTTGCCGAAGTCGTTGTTCACGTACAGGACGGCCAGCTTTTTAGATTTGGTTTGGATGTAACGCGCTAATTTGGGGAATGAGACACTTTGGCCAAATGCAGTGCGGAAAATCCATGGATTGCCCTGTTGCGTGATGGCGCCTGCTTCACCACCGGTGAAGTTGGGTGTTTCACCGCGCTTGCTTTCCGTCATGGACACCATGATGGAGCCAGAAAACACGGGACCCATGATGGCAAACACGTCGTTGTCGATGGCTTTTTGGGTGAGGCCTTTGGCCACGCCAGGGTTGGATTGCGTGTCTTCGGACGTGTAGCTGATTTTGCGACCAGAGATGCCGCCTGCGGCATTGATTTCTTTGATGGCCATCTCAACGCCTTGCTTGAACATCACGCCGGATGTGGTGCCAGGTCCAGACATCTCAACGATGTTGGCAATCTTGATATCTTGCGCTTGGGCCACAGCTGCGCCAGCGGTGATGACCGTGGCCAACGCAATGCGAGTCAGTTTCTGAATAGACATAATTTCATTTCCTTGAGTCTGAAAGACCAGGCCTTGCAAAACGACCTAGCGCTGAGTGAACACACCTTTGCGGGCCTTGGCCAACAATTTGCGTGAGCAGTTGAAGAATGTACCCAGTGGAGGAACATCGGGTCCATTTTTAAGGCTTGTTTTGTGCGATAAACGTACTATAGCGTGCGATGATCGTACGATTCTAGGGAAAACATGGAGGCTGGCTTGAAAAAAGAAGTGATTTCGCGCAAAGCAGGTCCCACCGAGCAAGGGGCCTTGCAAGCACGTGATTGGATCGCCGGGCTCGAGCGTGGCATCTCGGTGATTGAAGCATTCGATGAGAGTCATTCGCGCATGACGGCCCAACAAGTGGGTGAACGCTGTGGCCTGACACGCACAGCAGCACGTCGCTATTTGCTGACCTTGCAGCACTTAGGCTATGTGAGTGGCGACAGCAAACATTTTTGGTTAACGCCGCGCATCATGCGTTTGGGGCAGTCCTATTTGGCGTCGGCCAGATTGCCCAGAATCGTTCAGCCCGTGTTGCAACGGGTGTCTTCAAGCCTGCAAGAAGTCGTCTATTTGGCCGTGCTCGATGCCGGTGAAGTGGTTTACGTGTCGCGCAATGGCCCCAACCGCGCCATGAGTTCAGGTTTTGTTTTGGGGGCACGCGTGCCAGGCCATGTGACTTCAGCCGGCATGTTGATGTTGGCCAATTTGTCAGCCACTCAATTAGATGCGTGGTTGGCAACCCACAGGCTACCTGCTTACACACCCTACACCATCGCAAATGAGGACGATCTCAGAAAAGCGCTCAAACGCATCCGTCAGCAAGGCTGGTCATTGTCCGAGCAACAATTTGATTTGTCATTTCGCGGCATTGCCGTGCCCCTGAAAGATTTGCGCGGCGAATGGGTGGGTGCGCTCAGTGTGCTCATGCCCATGCAAGGAGAAAGCTCGGAATTTGCAGTGAAACGAATCGTGCCAGTCCTTCAGGAAGCCTCGCAGTCTTTGCGTAACTTGATCTGATCCATGGGGTCGACAACGTGTGGGTCTCTGGTGTGTTGGCTATGATGGCGCTGAGAAAACTCAGGAGGTAAATGCATGTCCCATCGACTTCAAAACCAAGTGGCCATCATCACAGGCGCCAGCCGTGGGATTGGCTTGGCCATTGCTCAGGCTTATGCGGCCGAGGGCGCCAAGCTGTGCCTGATCGCCACGGACCCTGCCAAGTTGCAAGCCGTCAAAGCCGATCTGGCATTGCCCGAGGATCGCATCATGACCCTTGGCTTGAACGTGACAGATCGCGACGCATGCTTTCGTGCGGTGGACCAAGTGACCCAGCGCTATGGCCGGGTTGATGTGTTGGTGAATAACGCAGGGGTGTACCGCGCCAAAACTTTCTTGGACCATTCGCCGCAAGATTTTCAAGACATGTTGGATGTCAATTTGTTTGGGGTTCTGAATTTCATGCAGGCCTGTTTGCCTGGCATGCAAGCGCGCAAACATGGCCGCATCATCAACATGGCATCGACGGCTGGCAAGTGGGGGTCTCGCAACCAAAGTGCCTACAACGTCAGCAAGCATGCGGTGGTGGGCATCACACGTTGCGTGGCTTTAGAGGCCAGTCCGTATGCCGTGACCGTCAATGCCATCTGCCCGGGTTTCATTCAAACCGACATGGTGGAAGAACTCAAAGCCCAGGTTTCACAAAGCACAGGCCAGAGCCCTGATGACATGGTCAAAGCAGCGCTGGCGCGCGTGCCCTTGGGCCGCGTCTTGCAAACCAACGAAATTTCAGGCTTGGCGGTTTATTTGGGTTCGGCAGAATCCAGTGGCATGACGGGTCAGTCCATCCATGTTGATGGGGGCATGGTTTTAAGTTGAGTCTTGCGACTGTTCAGCGCGTGTGATTTCAAGGATTTGATACAAACCGCCAAAACAAGTGCTGTGTGTGATGTGTGAAACAGTTGCATGCCGAGGCAAATAATCTGTGAGGGGCTTGTGCCACAAGTCCATGGCAAAGGGCTCTAAATGTCGAAAGACCCACTTCATCAGGGGACGCAGTGGATGCCAGGGGTGGGGGCGGTGATAGTCGGTGATGACAAGGCGCCCACCCGGTTTTAGAACGCGAATCGCCTCGCGCAAAGTCTGCCTGCGGCTGGCTTCAGGTTGCTCATGTAACAAAAAGAACAGAAGTGCTTGGTCGAACTGGGCGTCGCCATAGGGCAAGGCGGTTGAGTCACAAGTTTCAAGGGCAACGCGGGGGTCTGGTGTGATTTTTCGCGCTAAGTTTTCAAGTTGAACAGGGACCACGTCCACCACCTTGAGGCTGGCACTTGACGTCATGCGCTGAATCAACTGGGCTGTGAGATTGCCATAAACGCAAGCGATTTGGAGCGTCTTGCCGGCAATGAGATGTGTCTGTCCATGTTGGCTCAACTTGCACAGCGCCATGTCTCTGAGCCGGCTGTAATTGCCAAACAAAATGAGATTGACCAACCATTCGCGCTCAAAGAGTTTGACAGCCCTTGGGTCTATATAGGCCCACCAGTAAACCGTTTGCAAGTAGCTGGGAATGGCGGGGGTCTGTGCAAGGGACAAAACTTGCGGGGTGGCAATGGAAGTTGTGGGGTGAACTTGAGCAGACGACATGCAATGAACCTCTTTGCCTGAAGTCTGATTCATTGCATTTTTTCAACATTGATGCGGATCAAGAAATCCGCTGTGCGCGCACGCTCAAGTCATACGACCCAACGCACAACTCACAAATGATTTGGCGTTGGTGATGCCAGCTTCCAGTCCTGCAACAGAACCTTTTTCTGGGTAACCCATCGAACGCAATTTGTCGATCACCGTTTGCTTGATGGCTGCTTCACCCGAAAAACTCACCATTTGCTTGTCTCGATCAATGCTGAGATCAGTGACCTGTGCAACGCTGTTGATGCCTTTGACGATGGAGTTTTCGCAGCCACCGCATTTGATGTTTTCTACTTCAATTTGGAAAGTTTGAGTCATTTGGTGTTCCTTTCTGAAACCCCGCTGTACGAAGTTCGTTAGCGGTCAAAGCAAAGTATGTGCTTCATGATGGGATTGTCGTATGATTTAAATCATATGGAAACACCCATTTTGCCAGTTGCCTTGGCTGCTTTGCTGCCTCAGCCCCTGCATGCGACATGCGTGGGCGCGCGCTTTGGCAAGCACGAAAAACTCTTTCTCGCGGGGCATGCGCCGCAGTGGATGTTTTTTGTCGTGAAGGGGGAGGTGACCCTCGAGCGAACAGGGCAGCATGGCGAGCCGGTGGTCCTGCAGCGTACCCGCCAAGGATTTGTCAGTGAAGCCAGCTTAAAGACCCGCCACTACCATTGCGACGCGTTGGCGGCGCTTGAAACCAATGTGATCAAGGTGCCCGTGCCAGATTTGGCCTTGGCCTTGGAGCGCGATCCGGCATTTGCTGGGCGCTGGATCGACATGTTGAACTTGGAGGTCAAACGACTTCGCCTTCACTGCGAAAGACTCAGCATGAAGTCCATCCAGGACAAAGTGCTGCATTTGGTGCAAACCGAGGGTCAGGGGGGGCATTATGCGGTGCCCTCTGGCTTGAAAAGTTTGGCGGGCGAACTGGGGGTGACACATGAAGCTTTGTACCGAAGCCTGGCCAGGCTGCAAAAGTCTGGGTTACTGCGAAAAATCGAGGGTGATTTGGTGCTTGGGCAAGACCCATAATGCTCACTTAGAATTTACGTCAACCTCTCCTCACCTCTGAAATCTGAAATTTCCCATGAGCCTCAAAATCGTTGTGTATTCCAAGTCTGCTTGCCCTCAATGCGAGTCCGCCAAAATGATCCTTAAATCCAAATCGTTGGCTTACGAAGAAATCAAAATTGACGATGAAGCCGAGCGCATGGCTTTCTATGAAAAGTGCGGCCCCTCCGTTCGGCAGATGCCCCAAATTTTCATCAACGACCAGCGCGTGGGTGGCTTGGCGGGCCTTCAAGCGGCGCTGGCACAGATCACGCAGTGAGGATTCAGATCAACCAAGTCATTCAGACTTGGATTGCAACTGATCCTGTGTGCGAGTTAAGAAATCGCTCGCATCGTGGCGTTCGTGAAGCTGAGTTTCTAGCGGCCCCATCACGCGGTTGACCATGCGGCCGCGCTTCACGGCAGGGCGGGCTTCAATTTCATCGGCCCAGCGAATCACGTGGGTGTATTCATGCACTTGCAAGAATTCGCCGGCATCGTATCGCTCACCTTTGGCCAGGCCGCCATACCAGGGCCAAATGGCCATGTCGGCAATGGTGTACTCGTCGCCGCCAATGAAGCGGTGCTGCGCCAAACGCTGGTTCAAGACATCCAACTCACGTTTGACTTCCATGGCAAAGCGGTCAATGGCATATTCGATTTTGGTGGGCGCGTAGGTATAAAAGTGACCAAAGCCACCGCCCAAGTAGGGCGCGCTGCCCATTTGCCACATCAGCCAAGACATGCACTCGGTGCGCTTGACGACATCGGTTGGCAAGAAGGCTTTGAATTTTTCTGCCAAGTAAAAAAGAATCGAGCCCGACTCAAACACACGGATGGGTTCAGTGCCGCTGTGATCCATCAGGGCTGGAATTTTGGAGTTGGGATTGACTTCGACAAAGCCACTGCTGAACTGCATGCCCTCGTTGATGCGAATCAGCCAAGCGTCATATTCGGCGCCAGCGTGACCCAGCTCTAACAGTTCCTCCAACATCACCGTCACTTTGATGCCATTGGGTGTGCCAAGTGAATACAACTGCAAGGGATGCTTGCCTTTGGGCAGTGCTTGTTCGTGTGTTGCGCCGGCGACAGGGCGATTGATGTTGGCGAAACGTCCGCCATTGGCTTTTTGCCAAGTCCAGACTTTGGGAGGTGTGTAAGCGGCATCGGTCATGTCAATTCCTTTTAGGCTGATGGCGAGTTTAATTGATTCGAATTTTCTTGACATAGCGCATAGGTCTTTGTGGCCCGCCAGTTGCACAGTAAGAGGTTCAATGGTTGTTGATTGTGAAGAGAAGTCGCTATGTTGATGCAAGAATTGCCTGCGTTGGAAACACTTCACCCAAGTGGCTTAGCGTCTGGGCTGCGCATGTTGCAGCTCGGGGGGCAAAGTTTTTTGCCCGTGGTGCAAGGGGGCATGGGCGTGGGGGTTTCAGCGGGTGGCTTGGCTGGCGCTGTGGCCAAGTTGGGTGCCATGGGCACCATCTCCTGCGTTGATTTGCGGCGCTTGCACCCAGACCTCATGGCCCTCACAGGCCAGTTGGACAAAGAGCCTGATGCCAAGCAGCAAATAGAGGCTGCCAATTTGATTGCGCTTGACAGAGAAATTCAGCGCGCCAAAGTCATTGCCCAAGGTCGCGGGCTGATTGCCGTCAACATCATGAAGGCCTTGAGTCAGTACGCGGGCTATGTTGAACAATCCTTGTCTTCGGGTGCCGATGCCATTGTGGTGGGTGCAGGCTTGCCGCTTGATCTGCCAGAGCTGGCCAAGGACTATCCCAACACGGCGCTCATTCCTATTTTGTCTGACGCGCGCGGGGTTCAATTGGTGGTGCGCAAATGGGAGAAGAAAGGCCGACTGCCTTCGGCCATTGTCATTGAGCATCCTAAGCTGGCCGGCGGCCATTTGGGTGCGGCCAACATCGCCGATTTGAATGACCCTCGGTTTAATTTTGAGGTGGCCATTCCAGCCATTTTGGAATTTTTCAAAACGGCAGGTCTGGAAGGGCAAATTCCTTTGATTGCCGCTGGGGGTATCTCCTGCAGAGACGACATTGTTCGCTTGCAAGCACTGGGTGCGTCGGCCGTGCAATTGGGGACAGCGTTTGCGGTCACGCAGGAGTGCGATGCACCCTTGGCCTTCAAAGAAATATTGGCGCATGCCAAACCCGATGACCTGCAAGAGTTCATCAGCGTTGCAGGACTCCCTGCGCGCGCCGTCAAAACACCTTGGCTTGATAAATACATTCGCATCGAATCGAAACTTCAAGAGCGTGCACATGTGAAGAAAAAATGCAACATGTCCTTTGATTGTTTGCAGCACTGTGGCCTTCGCGATGGGCAATCCAAAATGGGACAATTCTGCATTGACCAACAGTTGGGCCACGCGTTCACGGGCGATGTCCAAAAAGGCCTTTTCTTCAGGGGTGCAGGTGTTCTGCCTTTTGGCGACAGCATTCGCTCGGTCGCAGACTTGATGAACTGGCTGATACAGGGTGTATCACCCTTGCCCCTTGCCCATACCCCATAAACCCTTGTTTCTCCTGCCACTGGTCATTCGGTTACGATCCTTGGCAAGTCAGCAGGAAAACAAGCAATGGACACCGAACAACTTTCTGAGTGGATACACGACCATGCCTTTGATGAAGGCAGCGAAAAGGCCGAACGCAGCACGCGCCTTGTGATGTGGATCACGGCGGCCATGATGGTGGTCGAAATTGCGGCAGGCTGGTGGTACAACTCGATGGCCTTGCTGGCCGATGGTTGGCACATGAGCTCGCATGCGGTGGCCATTGGACTCTCCGCCTTGGCCTATGCCACGGCGCGTCGTTATGCCCAAGACCCTCGGTTTGCATTTGGTACTTGGAAAATTGAAGTCTTGGCTGGTTTTGCCAGTGCCATCTTTTTACTGGGTGTTGCGGTCATGATGGTGGTGGGTTCGGTGGAGCGAATTTTGAGCCCACAGCCCATTCATTACCAAGAGGCCATGCTGGTGGGGGTTCTGGGTTTGATGGTCAACATGGTGTGCGCCATGTTGCTGGGCAACGCGCATCACCACGATCATGGCCAGGGTCACCACCATGGCCATCATGATCACCATCCAGAGAATCACCACGATCACCATCAAGAACATCACCATCAACTTCACCAAGAACATCACCAAGAACATCACCAAGAACATCACCACGATTTGAATTTGAAGTCAGCCTACCTCCATGTCATTGCCGACGCCGCCACATCTGTGTTGGCCATTGTGGCCTTGGCCGGCGGTTGGATGTATGGCTGGTCTTGGTTAGACCCTGTCATGGGCTTGCTGGGCGCCGTTTTGGTGGCCGTCTGGTCGAAGGAGCTGATCGTTCAAACCGGCAAAGTCTTGCTGGACAGGGAAATGGACCACCCTGTGGTCGATGAAATTCGGGATGAGGTGGAAGCTGATCAAGCCTCAGGTGCCACACACATCACCGATTTGCACGTGTGGCGTGTGGGCAAAAAA
This sequence comes from Comamonadaceae bacterium, assembly GCA_947373185.1. Lineage (GTDB taxonomy): Bacteria > Pseudomonadota > Gammaproteobacteria > Burkholderiales > Burkholderiaceae_C > Limnohabitans_A. Next base: position 94,963 of record CANBWP010000001.1, read on the forward strand.
GTGTATTCGTGCGCGTTGACGGTGGTCACCCAGAACCGACTACTCACCCCCAAGGTCATCAGGCAACGATTGGCAGTGCACGAGGAAATCGTGCATGCCACCATCGAGATACACCACGCCTGATTACTTCTGCATCGCTTCCAGCGAAATTTCAATGCGAACGTCGTCGCCGACGTAAGGCGCATATTTGCCAGCGTTGAACTCAGAGCGTTTGATCACCGTAAAGGCATTGGCGCCAATCGCCTCTTTCTTCAACATAGGATGGGGCATGGCTTGAAATGCCGTGACGGTGAGGGTCACTGTCTTGCTGATGCCCTTGATGGTCAAGAGGCCTTCAATGCTGGCCGGTTTGCCGTCTTGAAATGTCACTTGGGTTGATTTGAAAGTAGCCTTGGGAAACTTGGCCGTGTCCAAAAAATCTTCACCTTGAATGTGGCCGTTGAAATCGACAAAACCTGTGTTGACAGATTTCATGTCAATGCTGATGTCCACGGCGCCTGTTTTGGCTTGCGCATCAAACACCACGGTGCCAGTGGTGCTGTCAAAGCGGCTGACCTGCGTGGAATAGCCAAAGTGTGAATAAGAAAAACGTGGAAAGGTGTGGCTGCCATCGATCTCGTATGTCTTGGGCGCGGCCAAGGCTGAGGTCGATGCAAAGGATGCCAATGCCAAAGCGGCGGCCATGCTTTTCAAATTGTTAAGTTTCATCAAAATACGCCTGGTAAAAAAAGAAAAAATCATTTGCTCGTGAGCGCCGTGAATTGGAAGGTGACGGGAATTTCATTGGCCACAATGTCAAACTTGGCCCACATGCCCTCGCCAATGTTGAAGTCGGCACGGCGCAACACAAAGCTGCCTGAAAAAACACCCGCATTGCTTTGCGCGACGTACTTCAGCGGAAAGCTCATGTCTTTGGTCTGCCCTTTGATGCTCAACTTACCCAGCACTTCAAACTGATTGGCGCCGGTTTGTTTAATTTGCGAACTCACAAACGTCGCCTTCGGAAACGCAGCCGTGTTGAACCAAGCTTTGCCGATCACTTCTTGGTCCGCTTCGCTGGAGCCTGTATCGACTGAAGCCAACTCAATCTCGATGTGGGTCTTTGCGGTGGCTGGTTTGGCCGGGTCAAAGCTCAATTGGGTCGAGAATTTTTTGAACTTGCCCTCCATGCCCACGCCCATTTGCTTGTAGCTGAAAGCCACAATGCTTTTGGCTGCATCCATTGATTTGTATTCCACGCCAGACGCCTTCAGTGCCATCAAACCGATGCTGGCCGCGGCCACATAAACGGCCCAAGATGTGGATGAGGGTTTCATGAGGATTCTTTCGATGAGTGAAATGGGACCATGCGCAGCAACGTGTCGTCACGGTCGATGAAATGGTGCTTGAGCGCCGCAGCCATATGGCCGGCGACCAAGCTCACCATGATCCAGCTCAATGCGCCATGCACGTCTTCTAGCAAGTGCCCCAGGGCTTTGTCTTTGCCAATCAGGTCGGGCAGCGGCAACACGCCAAACCAAACGGTTTGCACCCCCTTGGCAGAACTCATCAACCAGCCGGTGAGGGGGATGATCAGCATGAAGGCGTACAAAGCAATGTGACCCGCATGAGCCAGCCTTTGCACATTGACGGAGATGCTGCCAGGGTAAGCGGGCGGTGGGCTGATAAAGCGGTATGTCAACCGAATCCAAACCAAGGCAAAGACACTGACACCAGCCCACTTGTGCCAAGAAAAATACTGTAATTTTTCAGGGGAAAGGGGCATGTCGCTCATGATGCTGCCCAATGTCACCAAGCCAATGATGCCCAGTGCCATCGACCAGTGAAGGGCTTTTGCAAATGGAGAATAGGTTTTTTTCATGAAGTCTCTTTAAACAAATTGGTAGCCGTCCATGGCAATCACATGACTGCTGATGCCGCGGTAAAAGGCTTGGGCTGTGGCGTCTTTGCCGGCTGCGCCCAGCGCAACGAACAAGGGCAGCAGGTGATCTTCGGTGGGGTGCGAGCGAACGCCTTCAGGTGAGTGCTGTCGATAGTCGATCAGATTTTGTAAACGCTTGGCGTTCAATTGCGCTTGCACCCAATCGGCAAACACCTGAACATAAGGGGGAGTTTGGCCTGCGCGCATGGCGGCCATTTGGTAGTCACCCAAATTGTGGGTGATGTTGCCCGAAGCAATGAGCAGAAAACCTTTTTGCGTCAGCTCTTGGAGCGCCTCGCCCATGGCCAAAGCATGGGCAGTGCCTGCGCGGCTTTGAATGGACACGGGAATGATCGGTATGTCGGCTTCAGGAAACATTTGACGCAAGGGCGTCCATGCGCCGTGGTCCAAGCCTCGTGTCGGGTCGATGGCCACCTGAGGAAATCTTTTTTGTAAAGCCGCCACGACTTCCTGCGCACCTTCAGGGCAGCCGGTGGCGGGGTATTTGATGCTGTAAAGCGCGTTGGGAAAACCGTGAAAGTCATAAATGGTTTCCAGTTGCTTGGCGGTGCTCACCGTCGGGATGGAGGTGTCCCAATGGGGGCTGACCACGATGATGGCCCGGGGCGTTGGCAGGACGTTGGCCACTTGGCTCATGGCGGCGCCTGCCGCGCCAGGATCGATGGCGAAGGTGGGGGCGCCGTGGGGCACAAAGAGCACATTGCGTGGATTGTTCATGGTGAGTCTCGAGCAGTTTGGGCGGTCTCTCTAGGAAGGTTCAGACTGTAGGCTTTCAATTGCTTTTAAAAAAGTAGCCAATTTGCAAATATTTGTTGCAAAATTAGCAACAATGGACAAATTCAACGCAATGCAAATTTTTGTTCGCGTGGCGGAGGCGGGCAGTTTTACGGCGGTCGCTCAGCAAGAGAATGTGGCGCGCTCCGTCATCACGCGGCAAATCGCTGGCTTAGAAAAAAAGCTGGGCAGCAAACTCATCATTCGCAGTACACGCAGCTTGACGCTCACCACAGCGGGCGCCGCATACCTGGAACGTTGCCGTGTCATTTTGAACATGGTGGATGCGGCAGAGTCCAGCCTCTCCGAAGAAAAGGTGGAACCCAGGGGCCGCATTCGATTGGGCCTGCCTTTGAGCTTTGGCCTGCAACGCTTGATGCCCACGCTGGCTGAGTTTTCAAAGCGACATCCGCACATTCAACTGGTCTTGGATTTTTCTGACCGGCGATCGAATTTGATTGAAGAAGGCATTGACCTGTCGGTTCGAATCACGGCCGACTTGGAGCCCAGTGACATCGTGCGCAAACTCGGCACTTGCCAAATTCTCACCCTGGCCTCACCTGAGTATTTGGCGCTGCATGGGCGACCCAAGCATCCGCGTGATTTGCAAAACCATGAATGCCTGGCGTACTCAATTGATTTGAAGCCCGCCAACTGGACCTATGAGGTCAACGCCAGCCGCTTCCATGTCCCCATTCGCGGGCGTGTGGTGGCCAACAATGGTGAAGCACTGACAAGGGCCACTGCAGCCGGCATTGGCATCACGCGCCAGCCCGATTTCATTGCCAAGCCCTTTCTTGAAAGTGGCGAAGTGGTCGAGATTTTGAAAAAATTTGCCACCGAGCCGCTGGGCATTTATGCCGTATTGCCCAGCAACCGGTACATCCCTCACAGGGTGTCGGTATTGATTGAGTTTCTGTCGGCAGCCCTTCAAACGCCTTTGTAACGCGCGTGGCCAATGCGCCTGAGCTCACACGCCGGGCAGTTGTTGCAGCCATAACCCCAAGCATGCCGGTGTTGCCTGTCGCCCAGGTAGCAGGTGTGCGTTTCTTCTTCTATCAATGACACCAACGCACTGCCGCCTAAGTTCTCGGCCAGTTGCCAGGTCTGTGCTTTGTCGATCCACATCAAGGGTGTTTCAAGCACCAGGCGCGTGTCTAGCCCAAGACTGAGCGCGACTTGGAGTGCCTTGATGGTGTCATCACGGCAGTCGGGGTAACCTGAGTAATCGGTTTCACACATGCCGCCCACAATCATTTTGAGCTGACGTCGGTAGGCTACGGCGGCGGCGAAGGTCAGAAACAAAAGGTTGCGCCCCGGCACAAAGGTGTTGGGCAAACCGCTTTGCTTCATCTCAATTTCTTTTTCTTGGGTCAAAGCCGTGTCGCTGATTTGGCCCAGCAGGCTGAGGTCCAGCAAATGGTCTTGCCCAAGTTTGTGGGCCCATTGCGGGTATTGACGTTTCAAGGCCTCTCGAAATTTTTCACGGCATTCAAGTTCGACCACGTGGCGTTGCCCATAGCTGAAGCCGATGGTTTCGACGGTGTCATAGCGGTCTAGGGCCCATGCCAAGCAGGTGGCAGAGTCTTGCCCACCAGAGTAGAGGACCAGAGCGGAGGCGTTGAAATGGGACATGGTCATGTGCGGAAATTGAATCGATGGGCTATTTTGCTTGAATTGTGTGCGCTAGCGTACATACGAAATGTGAGTGGATTTCTATGCTCTGTGTGTGAATTGACTTTTTACCACGCACACAGTTGGACGCGCATGAACATTCGATATTTGACACTCTGGGCTACGCTGGTGGGGTCCATTGGCTGTGAAGCCGTCACGCTGCCCCTTTCTGGTGGGGCCCTGCAACAGCTGCCGCCCGAACAAATTGCCCCAGCACCAGCACCGCAGCTGCGTGTAGAGCCTGCTTCTGAAAATACAAGCCTTGCACCGGCATCGTTGCCTTTGCAAATCACCTTGCGAACGCTTGACATCCAAGGCGCGAAAATTTATTCGGAAACAGAGTTGAGGGCTGTGGCCGAATTCAAGCCGAACACGAAAATGGCCATCAACGACTTGCGTTGGATGCTTCAAAAAATCACAACGCATTATCAAAGCCACGGCTATGTGGCGGCCCAAGCATACTTACCGCAACAAGACATCGCAGAGGGCAACCTGGTGATTGCTGTGGTTGAAGGGCATTACGGCAAGATACAGGTTCAAAATCAAACCAACATGGCTGGCAGTGTCATTGCCGATTTGCTAGACGAGATGGCAATCGGTGACCTCGTACGGGCGTCTGTGCTCGAGTCTCAATTGTTGCAAGTGGCCGCTTTGCCTGGCGTCAAAGTCAATTCAAGTTTGGTTCCAGGAGAAAAGTTTGGAACCACAGACCTGCGCATAGACCTGGTGCCCAACAAACGTGTGACCGGCACCCTGGATGCCGACAATGCTGGCAACGTGTACACAGGGGCCTACCGCATTGGCGGCAGCTTGTTTTTGAACGAACCTCTGGGCCAAGGCGATGTGGCCAGCATCCGCTTGCTCACTTCCGCCAGTGGGCTTAATTTTTTTCATGCCAATTACCAAATGCACGTGGGTCGAGCCATCGTGGGCGCTGGCTATCAGAGCTTGGAATATTCCCTTGGCAAAGAATTTCAAAGTTTGATTGCCAATGGCACCGCCAAGATCGGCAACTTTTTTGCGAACTACCCGCTTCAAACTTCTTTGGCGCAAAACATGTCTGTGGGATTGAATCTGGCCAATAAAACTTTTCAAGACCACGTCACTTCTGTCGGCAGTATTTCCGACAAGGCGGCCCATGTGCTGACGGGCACATACACCGGCGATTTTGAAGACACTGTTTGGGGCCGATCTGCCAATGCCTACACGGCCGCGGTCACGCTAGGCAATATTCAGATTCAGTCGCTTGGACCGCGAACATTGGACATTGAAACGTCCAAAAGTGGTGGTCACTTCAGCAAATTGTCTTGGAGTGCCAGTCGAACACAGACCCTGAATGACAACTGGTTTTTATTTGGAGGGCTCAGCGGTCAAGTGGCTTCCAAAAACCTGGACATTTCCGAAAAAATGGAACTGGGTGGCATGTACGGTGTTCGTGCATATCCTGAAGGTGAAGCCTACGCTGACAACGCTGTGTTACTGACATTGGAGGCGCGTTGGCGCTTGGCCAACACGCTTCCAAATGTTCAGTGGATTGCATTCTTTGACAACGGCGTGGCCCAATTGAATGCCAAGCCATGGACTTCGGACCTCAATCGTCGCCATCTTCAAGCCGCTGGCTTGGGATTCAATTGGCATGCAAAGCATGACGTGTATGTGCGGGCCAATGTCGCCTTCAAAGTGGGCGATGAAGCAGCCAAGTCTTCTAAAGATGCCGCCAGCAGACTTTGGTTGCAGGCGGTTCAATCTTATTAAGAACAGACAGCACATGGCCTTGCAATTTTTATTCCGCTACGCCTTTGTCTGCAGCGGCCTGCTCGCAGTGGCAGAAGGCGCCTTTGCGTTGCCCGTAGGCGGTGTGGTCGTGAATGGCATTGCGGGCATTCACACCGCTCTTGATTCTTTGAATGTGACGCAATCCAGTGCGAATGCCCTGATTCAATGGCAGAGCTTCAGCATCGGACGCGATCAGCGCGTGACGTTTGTTCAGCCTAGCAATCAATCTGTCACCATCAATCAGGTCATGGGCAGCGACCCCTCCAACCTGTTGGGCAGCATGACGGCCAACGGCAAGTTGTTTTTGCTGAACCCCAATGGCATTCTGTTTGGACCGCATGCCACGGTCAATGTGGGGGGCTTGCTGGCCACAACATTGCGCATGCTCAATTCGGATGCTGCGACGGGTCCTTCTCAATTCAGCGGCGACAGCACCGCATCGGTTGTGAATGTGGGGCAGATCCATGCTGCGGACGGTGGCCAGATTGCCTTGGTGGGTGCGCATGTGGCCAATGAAGGTGCGATGGTGGCCCCTTTGGGCGCTATTCACCTTGTGGCGGCAAGTGGGGTGAATTTGAATCTTGACGCTCACGGCGCTGCTGGCTTTTTCACCCCTGTTGTCACCAAGGGTGCAGAGCGCGCGGATGTGCTCAATGCTGGGCTTTTACAGGCTGATGGTGGTGTCGTGAATATCTTGACCCTCAGTGCTGGCGGCCCGATGCACGTGGCAGTCAACCAAACGGGCATGATTCGCGCGCAAACCTTGGAAAATCAAACGGGTGTCATTCGCATCATCGGCGACATGCAATCTGGCATCGTGAACCTTTCGGGCTCACTCGATGCGTCTGCCCCAGTGGGCGGCAATGGCGGGTGGATTGAAACTTCTGCGGCGCGGGTCAAGGTTCATCAGCTGGACGTGAACACAAGCTCGGCATCTGGAAAACGGGGGGTGTGGCTCATCGACCCTACAGATTTTGTCATTGGCGGGGACGGTGCAGACATCAAAATCGAGGATCTGCGCAAAAGCTTGGAGCGCAACGATGTGACCATCGTGACCCACAGCAGCGACGAAGGGGGAGCTGGCAAGAATGGTGACATTCTGGTCAATGAAGCATTGACATGGGTTGCCAGCAAAGAATTGCCAACCACCTTGATTCTCAATGCTTTCAGAAACATGGATGTCAATTTTCCGATCACCACAACTTTTGGCAGTCTTGGGCTGAATGCCGGACAAGACGTCAATGTCTATGCAGCCATCACCACCACCAATGGCAGCATTTTGTCAACGGCGGGTCGAGACATCAACATCATCAATGACAGTAGAGCGCGCCTAGGCGCTGTCACCACGACAGATGGCGGCATGAGTTGGATCGCAGGCCGCGCGGTGCTCATTGACAGGGCGGCACTGACCACAACAGGTGGAAATGTTGTTTTGGGTGCGGGCAGTGACGGACGTGGTGAAGGTGCTGTCACGTTCACAGAGGAAACGCCTGCGTTTGCAGTCACGGGCAAGGTCAGCGTGAAGGTCTTCAATCCATTTTCAGCTTCTCAGCCCATCGATCACAGCAGCCACTTTTCGTTGACCGAGGGAGCACAGCTGTCGCAATTCGTGTGGGTCACTCAGGCGGGCTTAACGGGTCCCGTTGGACCCATTGGTTTGACCGGTTCAGTAGGGGCTATGGGCTTAACCGGTCCTGCCGGAGCCAATGGACGTGATGGTTTGCGAGGGGCCGTGGGTGCCATTGGTCCTGCAGGTGCCAATGGTGCTGCAGGTGCTGCAGGTGCCAGTGGTCCTGCGGGTTCCAGCGGTTCGAAGGGGGATACGGGTACAACTGGTGCAACTGGAACCACGGGTGCTACTGGCGCAGAGGGGCAAGCAGGCAAGGAGGGCGGGGTGGGGCCTGAAGGTCCAGCAGGCTCAGCAGGCTCAGTAGGTCCAGTAGGTCCAGTAGGTCCAGTAGGTCCAGTAGGCGCATTGGGGGGCGCAGGAGAGCTTGGTTCACAGGGGATGCCTGGCGCAAAGGGCGCTACGGGTGAGATAGGTGCTACAGGTGCTACAGGTGCGATTGGGTCAATTGGGGCCGCAGGTGCAGAGGGCCCAGCAGGTCTGACGGGTGCAGTGGGCGCTGCAGGCATTACTGGGGTTTCGGGTGTACAAGGTTCGACGGGTGAACGAGGCGCTGTGGGTGAAGCAGGCATGAAGGGCAATACAGGTGCAACAGGTCCTAAGGGCGAGGGCAATATGGGCAATCCAGTTTTAGAAGTGGAATTGTCGGGCTATAAAACGCTGGGTGTTGTTCAAGAATTGATACAGGGCCAGTGCGGCATTGGCGGTAGGCAAAATTGTGTGGCTGCCCAAAAATTGCCAGCTGTTCAACTGGATGCCTCTGAAGATTCTGAAAAATCAAAGCCAAACAACATCAGTCAAGATGTGAGACCGGTGCCAACGAAAGCGCCCTGATGATTGAACGCTTTCAGGCTTGGAGGGGGCTAAGAGGCCATGTGGGTCAAGGCCAGCGCATTTAAAAACTGAATATGCCCCCTGCGGTAATCAATCAAGCCCAAATTTTTCATCTCTTTGGCTGCCAGCGTGATGCTGGCTCGCCGCACGCCCAACATCTGCGCCATGTGTTCATGTGTCATGCGCAAAGGCTCGGGTTGACAACATGCCATGCTCATCAGGAGCCAATTGGCAAGTCGGATTTTGATGTCTTGCGTATGAGACAGCGCGGCCAAACGAGCAATGTCTTGATAATTGCGCCAAAGTGCATTTGAAAATACCAAGCGCCAATGCGGTCGCCGTTTCATCAAACCTTGAAGCTTGACGCTTTCAATCACATAGGCAAAGCCAGCCGATTGAACCATTGGCGTGATATTGCCAATACCCAAACCCATTGCCGCTTGCAAGTTGACTGCACCTGTTCGCCCAATCAAGCCAACGGCCAATCCAGTATGTGCAGCGTTCATGGGGGTGCCCACAAAGAGGGCCACTGAACCACTGCCCAAAAAATAGATGGCTGGAAGTTCAGGTTGTTGGGCTGTCAACAGGTCGCCCGCTTTGAGTTCTGCAAGTCGGGCGCTCCGAATCAGCAATGCTTGATCTGGTTCGGAAAGCTGGGAAATCAAACCGTTGGAATGAGGAAACACAAACTGCCTTTTTGTCAATCGAGCGCAATGTCAAACATGCGAAGTGTAGGCAGATTCAGCGCGGAATTTTGATCTCATGTCGCAGCAAAATTCAGCGATGTTCGTTACCGTACGCACCTGTTCAATTCAAAAACAATTGAGACGCAATCTTAGGGATGCCCTCGTTTTTTTTCTGTTCGGTGACGTACATAAAGCAGATTGATTGATTTGTCTGTTTTGAAATTCAATCACAGCCAGGTAACAAGCGCTTGTATTCATTTCGAACGACGGCATAGCATTCGCAGGTGCGCAACTCCAGACCTTGTCGATTGAGAACTTTGATGTGGCCTCGTTTGTATTGAATCAGGCCCTCCTTTTGTAACTGCAATGCGGCGGCTGTCACCCCTTCGCGCCGCACGCCCAGCATGTTGGCAATCAGCTCTTGGGTCATGATGAGCTCGTTGCCAGGTAAGCGATCTAGACTGAGAAGCAGCCACCGACACAATTGTTTGTCCAGGGTGTGGTGGCGGTTACAGACCGCGGTCTGTGACATTTGCGTTAGCAAGGCTAGTGTGTACTTCAGACACAATTGCCGCACGCTTTCAAACTGGTGAAATTCAGATTTGAGCCACTGGGCTTTGATTCGAATGCCTTCACCCGCACTTTGAACCACTGCGCGGCTGGGCGTGCTGTCTCCGCCCATGAACAATGAAACACCGACGAGACCTTCACGGCCGACGACGGCAATTTCTGCAGAGTCCCCGTTTTCGATCACATAAATTATGGCCACGATGGCCGACGTGGGGAAGTAGGCATAGGCCATCGTGACGCCAGATTCGCAAAGGACTTGACCCGGTTGCAGCTCGACCATTTCTAGCGAGCGCTCCCAGCGTGCCCAAACAGCAGCAGGCAGTGATGCCAGTAAATGATTTGAATTCTTAAGTTCTATCATGATTCAATTTAATAAATACTTAAGTGAACATTAAACGAATTGGAACTTAAATTTCCATGATACGCATCAATCAATGCCGACATTGATGGGTATCTGAGAGAACTCTGTCTGTTTGATGACGAAACAACAGGCTGCGGTCCACCCGAGCTTCATCTAGCGGGGCCGTCCAGTGCGGCACCGCACAACTTATTTCTTCAGAGAAGACACGCGCAATAGAAAAATCAAGGGCAAGGCAGACAGGGTGACCCACATCATCAATCTGAAGTCTTGCAGATAAGCCAAGGTGGCCGCCTCTCGCGTCACCAAGGCATTGATCAGCGCCAAGCCCTGCGGGGAGTTGATATCGGCCAGACCACTGTCCACCGCTTGTCGCAAGGTTTGGCTGAAGCTGTTGATCTGCTCAGAAAATACGGCGTGATTGGCTTGCGTTCTTTGAGCCAAATAAGTGATGACCACCGAAATGCCGATGCTGCTGCCAATGTTGCGCAGCAAACTGAAGAGCGCTGCGCCTTCGTTGCGGTAGCGCGGATCCAGTGTGGTGAATGTGATGGTGGCCAAGGGCGGAAAGATAAAGCCCAGGCCCAGCCCTTGAATCAGACCTGTGATCACAATGTCGCGCCCCGAGATGTCGGCTGTGAACAGGGTCATCAGCCACATGGACAAAGCCGTCAGCATGAGGCCCACAAAAATGAGCACTCTGCTGTCGATGCGGTGGGTGAGCTTGCCCACCAACATCATGGCAATCATGGTGCCCACACCGCGCGGAGCCAAAACAAATCCAATGTCAATGATGGGATAGCCCATCAGGCCTTGCATGAAAGGCGGAAGCAGCGCCATGGTGGCCAACAAAATAATGCCGACCACAAAAATGAAAATCAAGCCGACGCTGAAATTGCGGTCCTTGAAAAGGCTGGGCTCAATGAAGGGTTGGTCGTACGTCAAAATATGTGCCACAAACAAATAGAAACAGGCGCTTGCCAAGCTGGCTTCGAGAATGACTTCGGCACTTAAAAACCAGTCGAGCGACTCCCCGCGGTCCAGCATCATTTGTAACGCGCCCAAAGACACGCTGAGCAACGCAAAGCCGAGCCAGTCAAATTTGCGCGTCCGATCAAGGGGCGATTCGCGCACATAGGCGGCCAAGCCAAACCAGGTGAGCAAGCCCAAAGGCAGGTTGATGTAGAACACCCAGCGCCAACTGTAATATTCGGTGAGCCAGCCGCCTAAGCTGGGGCCCAAGATAGGGCCAATCATCACGCCCACGCCCCACAAGGCCATGGCCGTGCCGTGTTTTTCTTTGGGATAACTGTCTAACAGCACGGATTGCGACAAGGGCACCAGGCTGGCGCCAAATACCCCTTGTAACAATCGGAACACAACAATTTGCGCAAGGCTCTGTGCAGCACCGCACAACATCGAAGCCAAGGTGAAACCCACCACCGCCCAGATGAAAATTCGCTTGCGGCCAAAGCGAGCTGTTAGAAAACCAGTCAAGGGCATGAAGATGGCCGCCGCCACAATGTAGGACGTTAAGACCCAAGACATCTGATCTTGGGTCGCCCCCATGGCGCCTTGCATGTGTGGCAAAGCCACGTTGGCAATGGTGGTGTCCAGCGCTTGCATGATGGTGGCCAACATCACTGAAACAGTGATGAAGCCACGGTGCGAGGTGTCGCTGGTGTCCGTCATGGCCAAGGCTAACTCTGGGTGTTAGAGTGAAAAACCTAAAAGTGTTCTGCGGTGGCCCGTGTCAATTTCGACCTTGGTGCTCAGACCTGTTCGAAGTTCTGGTGCGCCATCGCTGGGTTTGATTTTGATGCGAACCGCGACACGCTGTGCAATCTTGATCCAATTGCCTGATGCGTTTTGTGCGGGAATGAGTGCAAACTCAGAGCCCGTGGCAGCGCTCAAACTTTCGACTTCACCTTGCCAAGTACGGTCGGGGTAAGTGTCAATGTGAATGGCCACTGGCTGGCCTGCACGCACATAAGTCAGGTCCGTTTCTGTGAGGTTGGCCTCAATCCACAAGTTGCTGTTGACCACCAGGGCCATGGCCATGCTGCCGGCTGGCATGAACTGTCCCAACTTGGGCGGCTTGTTGACGGTGCCTGAGACGGCCGCGTGCACTTCCGTTCGAGAGAGGTCCAATTTGTTTTGAGCCAGTTCAGCTTGCGCCGTCAGGTAAGCAGGGTGCTTCTCGACCGGCGTGTTGACATTGCCGCCCAAAGACTCGGCAATGCGTTGCAGGTCTTGTTGCAGCGCCAGCACTTGCATGGCTGCCAGCTCGGTGTTTTGCTTGGCTTCGTCATACTTAGAAGCAGAGACAAAATTCTTGTTCAGAAGCTCAGCTTGTCGCGCTTGTTCTTTCACCGCAAACTGATGTTTGCTGTTGGCCAAGTTGATCTCGGCTTGCTTGGCTCGGTAGCTGGCTTTGAGAGCCGCCAAATCGGCGCGCACTTGCAGCAGTTTGGCATCGGCTTTGTCATGGGCAATGGCAATGGGCGCAGGGTCCAGCTTGAACAACACATCGCCCGCTTTGACGTTTTGGTTGTCAGCCACCAAGACCTCTTTCACCACCCCCGAAATTTCGGAATTGACCGGCACTTTGTCGGCTTTGAGGTAGGCGTTTTCTGTCTCAATGATGCGACCGCCCCGCAGGTATACAAAAGCACCAAAGCCTGCCGCCAACAAGGGCACCAGAATGAGGAGGATGAAACGTTGGGTGGTTTTGGAAGATGTCGACATGGTGCTTGAGGGGGAGTCGCTTCATTATAGAAGCCGACCCGCGCACCACAGGATGGCAGGAAAACTGGCCAGCCAAGCCCAAAAGAAACGGTTCAAGCCAAAAAACCAAAACACCAAGAAATGAAACAGCGCGGCGATGAGACAAAAAACCAGTGCCCATCGCACATCCAGAAGTGCCAGGGGTGAAGCACACTCCCACAAAATAAAAGTCCAAGAACCCACTGCTGCGAGCCAAGGCTTGCGAAGCACATGCGCAGGTCGCAAGGGACCATGAATGGCCGCATTCAAGAAAATGGTCATGGCGCTGCCATTTCGCCATTCCGCCTTGAGCAACTTCACCGCCCCCGACACAAAATAGGAGGTGATGGACTGAATGGTGATGTACCCAAAGCAGGCCCGCCAGGCCAGCTCGGGCAAGCCCAACTTTAAGAGACATTGCGCGAGGAGCAGGCCCGTGAGGACCACCAAGGTCATGAAGTCGCTGCCACCATTGAAAGCGCCGCGCCATCGAATCAAAACCCCCACATTGCTGATGAACAAAAAGCCAACGCTGATGAGGCTACCGCCTTGAAATGCCAAACTCAGCAGTGCCAACAATCGCGCTAGAAGCAGCCAACGAAAGCCGAGCTTGGAAAACACAAGGTCCAATGCCTGACGCATCATGCGGTTCGGGATGTCTTGCCTTTGGAGTGCCCAAGACCATAAGCCTGAGTCTTGCATGGCTTTGCCCATGCGCAAGTACTCTAGCGTTTGAATGCTGGCGCTCCAAGCAAACAGCAGCGTCGTCGCGCGAATGGCCGTGTCTGTGCTCATGCTGAAGTCAGCCAAGCCTTGCCATGACACGTCCCAGATCATGATTTGGCCGCCACCGGCGAAGTCATCATCACGTGGGTCTGCATGGTTTGCGTGGTGTTGTCCAGCAGCATGCGCAATTCAAACTGGCTGTGCGAAAAGTCAGGGTACTTTTCCTGCAACACACCCTCGACAAAGTGCGCCACCATTTTGTAAGTAACGAACTGGCGAGGGTCGCTGCCATCAGGGGCATCTTGCAGGTCAGCCCAGAAATGATCAATCAGGTTTTGCTGCGCCAAGCCCAAATTGGTTTGAGGGTTGTGAAACAAGTGCCAAAAATTCTGAAGGCTGCGGGGGTAGAGGTGCTCCCATTGCGACCATTCAAGCTCACCAGAGGCGCTGCGTGAGGCCGCGCGTGCATACAAGTGCGGCACATAGCCAACGGCATGAAAAAACTTCCAATTGGGAAAAAAAGCGCGCAGCAAAAAAAGCCAAGGCCCCCGAACGATGGGCGTTTTGTAAATCAAGGCGATCAAGAGCACCAAGAAGTAAGCGATGACCCCATACACAGTCATGGTGGTAATGGGCGCAAGTGGCCGCCAATGAGGCTGTCGTCTTTGCGCAAGGGAAGAGTCAAAAGGCCCATTCTAAGCAGGATTTTGATAGCCTAGGCCCAGATTGCGGATAGGATCGCTGTATGAAAATTCTGACGCTTCTTCCCTGGGCCGATTGGCTGGCCATGGCCTTGTTCTTTGGCCTGTGGCTCGGTTACGCATGGTTTGCCAAGGTCAATGGCAAACGCAACATGACCCTGATCGCGACCACCAACCACTATCGTCAATTGTGGATGTTGCAGGCCACAGCCCGAGACCCTCGCATGTTGGACGGCCTGATTACGCAAAACCTCTCGCACACGCCGTCCTTCTTTTCTTCAACTTCCATCATCATCATTGGTGGATTGTTTGCCTTGCTCGGCACCACGGACAAAGCGGCTGAGTTGGTGCGCGAAATCCCCTTCGCCCAGCAAACCCCATTGTTGGTCTTTGAGTTCAAAGTCTTGGTCTTGGTCGGTATTTTTGTGTATGCTTTTTTTCGTTTTTCTTGGTCGATGCGCCAATACACCTTTGTAGCGCTGGTGATTGGCGCCATGCCTTTTCCCAAAGAGTTTGCAGAGGGACGGCAAGACCGCGTTAAATTTGCCGAGCGCGCCGGCAATTTGGTCAGTGCCGCGGCTGAAACATTCAACGATGGCTTGCGGGCCTACTATTTTTCATTTGCTGCCATGGCTTGGTTTTTCTCGCCCATTGCATTGGTGTTGGCCACAGCATTGGTGGTGTTGATTTTGTATGGGCGAGAATTTAAGTCGGATGTGCTGGAAGTGCTTCGGGACGAGCGTGAGTGAAGCCTGTTCCACATGGCGACCGTGGGATGGCTGAACCTCAGTAGCACTTACTTTCTTTTGAGATCACTGATTTTTGCTTTGATTTTCTCTAATTGTTGTTTCAACTCTTTAAGTTGAGATTTCTTCCCCGATGCCGATTTTTTCTTCGTTGCAAGCAATGTGCCTCGGCACTTGGCACTGCCACACCAACAAGGATATTGCGCAATCAATTTTTTGGTCAAGGGCTCATCAATGATGAGGCCGTAGTCATAGTTCAGTTCGGTTCCCGCGGGAATGTCTTTTTTTGCCTTGATGAAGACGCGGTTGTCTTTAACTTCGGGCTCACAATTGGGTGAACAGCAATGATTGATCCAGCGAGACGAGTTGCCTCCGTGCAGTGCATCAATGACTTTGTCATCGTCGATTTGAAAATAAAACGTGTGATTGGGGTCTGAAGGGTCGTGCGGATGTCTGTCTTCGGCTTCTTGCGCGCTGATGATTTCACCAACGTATTCAATAAGCGTATCGCCCTTGGCGATGTCCTGCAGGGCGAATACACCCTTGCCGTGGACACCCGATTTTCGAACCTGGATCTTCCGTTGTGAT
Source organism: Comamonadaceae bacterium (assembly GCA_947373185.1). GTDB lineage: Bacteria > Pseudomonadota > Gammaproteobacteria > Burkholderiales > Burkholderiaceae_C > Limnohabitans_A. The sequence goes on from CANBWP010000001.1 coordinate 110,731, forward strand.
GTCTGAGATCCCGTTGATGAAGTATTTGTATTTTTCATGAACGCATGTTGCCAGAAATAGTGCGCACGATAGCTCTGATTGCTGCGGGTCTTGCGAATTTAAAAGGTTCGGCGTCATAAATATTTCATATAAATGCAACATCTTTGAAATTGAAGGTCCGCATCATTAACTACCAAGTAAAGCCAACTTGGAGACATTGATGAAAGAACTGCCAAACCCCACATTCCCCATTTCGCAAATCGCTTTGCCACGGGGGTCACTTCATCAAAGCCCTCAAATTCAAGTTTCAACCAGCGGCACAAAAGATTCGAAATCTCCCATCAAAGTTACATGGGCTAAACATCAGGATGAAATAAGAGAGGCACAAAAACTTCGTTACGAAGTTTTTGCCAAAGAGATGGGTGCTCGATTGCCTGCAACCATCGCAGGCCATGACATTGACTTGTTTGACGATTATTGCGAACACCTGCTCGTGCGTGATGGTGAAAGCAATACGGTCATTGGAACCTACCGCGTATTGACCCCTGTCCAAGCCAAACGAGTCGGCGGAACTTACACAGACACAGAATTTGATTTGACCAGGTTGCGCTTCATGCGTGAACGCATGGTCGAACTAGGCCGTAGCTGTGTGCACCCTGAGCATCGTCATGGCGGTGTGATTCTGGCACTCTGGGGTGCATTGTTTGAATTCATGTCGCGCAACCAATTGGACACCATGATTGGTTGTGCCAGCATTCCGATGCTTCACAACGGCATTGTCAGTGGCGATGCCGCCGCCAGTATGTGGAAGCAACTGTCGATGTCTCATTTAGCCTCCATTGAATTCCATGTCAGACCTAGACTCCCATTGCCCATCGAAGAGCTTGATTCGGATTTACCCGTTGAGCCGCCAGCGCTGATCAAAGGTTACTTAAGGTTAGGCGCCAAGATTTTAGGTGCGCCAGCTTGGGATCCAGATTTCAATACTGCAGATTTGCCGATGCTGATGCAAGTGAAAGATTTGCCCATGCGCTATCGCAAGCATTTTGTGGGTGCATGATGATGTTCAAAGACGTTCAGGAATTTATGCCAGGCGAGAGCTCGCAAAAGAAGCACTACCGTGCCATCTTTATTTCTGATCTCCATCTGGGAACCCCAGGATGTCAAGCCGAAGCGCTTTTAGAGTTTTTAAAAACACATACATGTGACACGCTGTATTTGGTAGGTGACATCATTGATGGTTGGCAATTGCGAAGAAAATGGTATTGGCCGCAAGCGCACAACGACGTGGTTCAAAAACTATTGCGAAAGGCCCGAAAAGGTTGTCGCGTGGTGTATGTGCCAGGCAATCACGACGAGTTTGCACGCGACTTTTTAGACCATTCATTTGGTGGCGTGGAGGTCCTTGAACATGCCGTTCACATCACAGCGACTGGCAAAAAGCTCTGGGTTATTCATGGCGATTATTTTGATGGCGTGATTCAATTCGCCAAATGGTTGGCTTATGTGGGTGACACTCTTTATGAGTGGGCTCTCAAAGCCAACCGGCATTTGAATTACATGCGAGGTCGAATGGGCCTGCCTTACTGGTCGTTGTCTGCTTATCTGAAGTTAAAAGTGAAAAAAGCGGTCAACTTCATTTCCGATTTTGAAGTAGCTGTCGCACACGAAGCGAAGAAATTGGGGTATGACGGGGTCGTCTGCGGTCACATTCACCATGCGGAAATCAGAGACATTGACGGTGTGATTTACTGCAATGACGGTGATTGGGTTGAGAGCCTCAGTACGCTGGTTGAGCATCATGATGGGCGCTTAGAAATACTGACATTTGACCCCTACTCAGAAGTCAAAGTCGCAAGCAAAGCGACCACTTTGGTCATTGCATGAAGATCGTTCTCGTCACTGACGCGTGGCAACCTCAAGTCAATGGTGTAGTGACAACGTTGGTTGAACTTGTCAAAGAGCTGGAGATTGCAGGTCATACGGTTCAAGTGATACATCCGGGTCTGTTTAAAACCAAGCCCTGTCCAGGCTATGCTGGCATCGATTTGGCGGTCAATCCAAAAGCACATTTAAAAAACTTGTTGATGTCGTCGGAGTTTGACGCCATCCATTTAGCGACAGAGGGGCCATTAGGGTGGGCGGCACGCAGTATATGCGCTTCAAATCGCTGGAAATACACAACGGCATATCACACGCGATTCCCTGAAATTTTGAAGGCAGCTTTGCGACTTCCTTTGTTTGTGGGTTATGCCTTGTTCAAGTATTTCCATCGCCACTCTGCCGGTGTGATGGTGCCTACCATTGGGGTACAAAATCTTCTAAGTGAACGTGGATTTAAAAACCTAAAACCATGGACACATGGTGTGGATGTTCGTTTGTTCAACTACGCACCTGAACCACTCGAATATCCAGATTTTGCACAAATCAAACGCCCCATCGCCGTCTTTGTTGGCAGAGTTTCCTATGAGAAAAACATAGAGGCTTTTTTAAAGATGCCATTTGAAGGCTCTAAAGTGGTCTGTGGGGTGGGGCCTTTGGAGAGCGATCTAAAGCGACGTTATCAAAGTGTGACGTGGTTGGGATTGCTGCCACGTCCAGAGTTGGCGATTGTCTACAGTGCAGCAGACGTTTTTGTCTTTCCCAGTCGCAATGAAACGTTTGGTTTGGTCATGCTGGAGGCGATGGCTTGTGGCACGCCCGTGGCAGCTTATCCAGTCGATGGACCTCAAGAGGTTCTGATTGACCATGAAACTTGCGTCATCAAAGGTGGTATTCTGAGTGAGGACTTGGCGGGCGCAACCGAGACTGCGATGCACATTCCTCGAAGCCAAGCAAGAGAACGTGCGTTGGAATTTAGCTGGGAAAAATCTGGAATTTTGTTCCTGAAAAATTTGGTTGCGGCCAAATTAAATTGATTGAGCGTATCGAGTCAGCGAACGGCAGGTGCAACCAATCGCTTCAAATCTTCCTCGGAAATCAATTCAAAGACTTTCACTACTTTTTGGATGCCCGAGATTTGACTGCGGCTGATTAAGTCAGTCACTCTTTGAGATTCGGTCGATGTCACGCGTCCCATGAAGTAAACAATGCCGCGTTCTGTCACGATTGTGATAGCAGATGAATGAATGTCTTTGGCTTGAATCAGCAATGCTCTGACTTGGCCGGTCACGACTTTGTCCTGGGCTCGTTGTGTCAAGGAGCTTTCAGCACGGATGGCCAAATCATTCACAACTGTTTTGACATTGTCTTGACTCTTTACAAATCGTTCTGCTTGAACCCGATCATTGTCACTGTTGACTTCACCTGTTAACAAAACCATGAGGTTGTAACTGCTAACCCTGACATGTGAATTTTTAGGCAATAGAGTGCGCAATCCAGACTCAGATCGCAATTCAATGGCTTCGTCCTCCAATTGAATACCAGCCGTTCTTCTGTCGTTGAACACTTTGCCAACCACAGCCGCACTGCCTATGACGGCAGGCGCACATGCAGTCAATTGGCTGCCTGCAATTAGCAGGAAAGTGACGAGGACATAATTCGATCGAGCGTTCATTTGAAACCTGAGAGGTGAATTGACGATGGGATCAGCAATTGAGGCAATGCCATGACCCAAAGAGGGAACCAAGACAAAACGATGGTGCCAATGAAGATGGCCATCAGCGCGGTTATCACTGAGCGCATGACCTCTTTGAGGGGCTTCTTAAAGACTGCGCTTGCAAAGTAAATGTTCATGCCGGCTGGCGGGCATAAAAAGCCCATTTCCAAATTGGCTAAGAAAATGATTCCGAAGTGAACGGGGTCGATGCCATAGCTTGTAGCCAGTGGCAGCAGCAGTGGCACCAACACAATGATGGCGGCATAGATCTCCATCAAGGCCCCAGCAAAAAATAGGAAGACATTCAAAGCCAATAAGAATACATATTTGTTGGCGGTGATGCTTTGCACCCATGAAGATGCCATGTCTGGAAGACCCACATCAATCAGGTAATTGGTCAATCCAAGTGCCATGCCCATGATCAGCAAAATGCCGCCAATGATTTGAGCTGCTTGATTCAAACAATGTTGGAAATTGATAAACTTTAATTCTCGGTGAATGAGTCCTTGAGTGATCAAGGCATAGGCGACTGTCAGAGCAGCTCCTTCGGTCGGGGTGGCCAAACCAGAGATGAGTCCTCCTATGGCAATCACGGGAGCCAGTAACTCCCATTTGCTTGTCCATAGTGCCGCCCTCAAGGAAGGTTGCTGACTTTTTTGTGTGGCCGCACTATGAGCTTGGTCAGTGTGTGTTTGACTGTTTACGCCAGATTTGAAGTGGATGAATTGACCAAACAAAGTCAGACAGAAAACCATCAATAAGGCAGGCACCAGGCCTGCAATGAACATGGTATTGATTGGGACTCTTGCCATGATGGCATACATGATGAGTGGCACTGAGGGCGCAAGCAATACACCCAAAGAACTGGCACTTGTGATCAGACCAATGCCTTTGGACTCTGGATACTCAACTTTAAGTAAGAGCGGCAACATCAAGCCACCCAGCGCGAGAATGGTCACGCCACTGCCACCCGTGAGTGCTGTAAAACAACTGCACAGACAAGCAACTGCCAAAACAGTTCCCCTTTGGCCCGTTCCAAATGCGGCCGTGAACAGTTGGCTCAGTCTGACGGCTGCTTGAGTGTTGGCAAATATCAGACCGGCCAGTGTGAAAAGGGGCAACGCTGGTAAAGATGGATTGACTGTAATTTGATAGTGTGACAAGGCTAAAGAAGCCATCGGAATGGATTCTTGAGAAAATAAAAACCAAGACAAAGCGCCCAATGCCAAAAAAATGGGACCGCCTAACATCAAAAAACTCAAAAGCAGTAAAGCAATCCAGGTGCCTGGAATGGCTGTGGAGAAAACCCACAGATTGATCCACTTTGCCGATCCCAGGATGAAGAGCACCCCAATCCACTGGAAACGGATGCTGTCGTGCCAACGTCGTCCCAATTGAATGCCAAGGACAACGAATCCCAAAGGCAATGCACACAAAAATTGCCATGTAGGAATGCCATAGGCAATTTGGTGACCTGTTTCAAACTCAGACGCAACCAACTCAAAACAGCCCTGTGCCAATACACCACAAATCAAGGCGGCACCTAAGTAGACCCAAGCGCGTGCGATGGCACGAAGGCTCGGTTGTTTGATGTCTTGCCAAAGTGAGCCGAGACTGGTTAAGTGCCCGGTTCTTTCTGCATAAATAGCACCTGTCAACGAAAAAATCAGGCCGAGGTGTTGTACCAATACCGGAGCGTTGTCAATGCCACTGCCCTGCAGGGGTCTAAGCAATACCTCAATGACAGGAATTAAAACCATTGCGCAAAGCGCGACCGATGCCAAAGCTGCATCCCAATGAACCATGGCGCGCAAGCTGCTGATCAGCAAATTCATGGGTTTTTTGTGCTTCGGTATGTTTTCAGATGGGCAAATACTTCATCGAAAGTATCTGCTGGCACCATTTTCCCTCTGATACGTGGATAGAGTGCTTCGCTCAATGCGCGCCATTCTTTCATTTGTTCTGCGTTGGGCTGGTTGACCTGTAGTCCCCATTTTTTCATGGCCTCGACTGCTTCTTCGACTTCTTTGCGAGCTTGTTTTCGAATCACTGCGCCCGCATCATCAGATGAAGTTCTCAGTATTTTTTGAGCATCTGGCGACATCTCGTCCCACGTTTTTTTATTGATCACGAATGCACCGACGATGGGCGCCCAATTGATTTCCAACATGTTTGGTGCGCTGTTGTAAATTTGCGAAGCCAGTGCGAAGTAGGGCGTTGACGGCACCACATTGATCATGCCTGTTTGGATGGCTGGCAAAATATCTGTTGGCTCCAAGGGAACGGGTGTGTAGCCTAGGCTCTTCATAATTTCCTGTTGCTCCGCTTCGGCACCCCAGGCGAAAAATTTCATTTTTTTGAAATCTTCAGGACTCCAAGCTGCTTGTTTCGAAAAAAAGCGGACCCAACCTGCATCACCCCAAGCCAATACAACAAAACCTTTTTCGAGAAACTTCTTTTCCATTCCGGTGCGCATTTTTTCGCGCACATAGTCCAATTCGTCCCAAGATCGAAATGCCAGTGGCAGATTTTGCAGTGCTGCAATAGAGGGCTCTATTTCCCGAAGTCCCACAACAGACAGAAGTGCAGCTTGCAGTTGTCCAATGCGCATTCTGCGTACCATTTCTGCTTCGCCGCCTTGGCTGCCATCTGTGAAGACATTGAAACGAGGCGTACCGATTTGACTCTTTTTCCACGCTTCCCCAATTTCCATCAATTGCCGGTGGTAAAGAGAATTTTTAGGTACCAAAGAACCAATTTTTAACTGAGCTTCGGCTGCATTTGAGATGCTTGTAGAGACAGATAAGCAGGCCAATGCCATGCCTAAAAATGATTTCCGTGAAAGGAGATAATTCATCATGATCATGTGATCTAAAAAAGGTTGTCGCTTGATTCCAATAGCCAGCGTGCACGCCGAACCATGATCACGTTGCTCAGGTCAGATTTGTCTTTGCCCAATTCAATGGCCTGAGTCAGAAGTTGAATGAATGCGTCCTTGTTGTTTGCAGCAACAGCCCAGTTTTCAGCTTTAGCAACAAAGGGTGAAATTTGGTCAAGTCGCCATTCAATGGCTGAATCAAAGTAGGCTTGTGCACGACCAAGGTTGCCGCCAGGTCTGGCCAATTCAAGTGTGCCCATCATGCTGGCAAGTCCGCCCTTGTCGAATCTGGGGTTGGCGATCCAAGTAGCCTCTGCCAATTTTAAAACTTGGGGCAGATCAGCCACGATGTCGGGGCTGTCTTTGGAAAGAGAAATAGCGCCAGCCCATGCCGTCATGGTCCAATAGGCCAGTCCTACATCTGCAGGCGCAATTTCAATTGACGCGCTAGACTTTTTGTCTTGCGCACTGGCATCCCACAAAGGGTATCTGCGTGACAGGGTTTGAAGGCCGAGTGATTTGGCACGCAAAAGCATTTTGGCTGCGCGCGATCTAAGTTGGTTGGCTTTTTGAATGCCTTCAGACTCGGTTCGGTCAGCCTCGTCCATCAAATAGACATAGGCATATTGTGTGTAACCGCGAGTGACAGATTCTGCCAACTTCACATGGTCGGGAATTTCTTGCAGCAGCGCTTGAGATACTTTCAGGTGGTAAGCACTGGCATGCTGGAGAAGCTCCAAGTCTTCGTCATCAGTGACGGTTTCTTTGGACAATAATTCGCCCGCGTTATTGAGCAGATGACTCTGTACAGCGCATCCCGTGAGAAAAGACAGAAAGAGGGCACCGGCCAACACATACCGTATGTCATGAAAGAATGTATGTCTCAAACCGGTCCCTGTGAGAAAATCAAATGGTTTGATTGGACATTTCAAGCAGCGCTAATTTGGTCTCGTCTCCAAGCCGTTCAACTTTGGCAAGAAATGCGTTGTAGACGATCAAACAAATGAGTGCCGTGCCAATGCCAATGGCCGTTGCCAACAAGGCCGTACCAATCCCGGCACTGACCCCTTGTGGGTCAGAAATGCCGGATTTGGCCAACGCAGTGAAGGTGTCAAATATGCCCAAAATGGTACCAAGCAAGCCCAACAAAGGTGCAGCTGTCACAATGGTGTCCAACGCCCACAGGTGTTGGTTCAATTGATGCTGTACCCTGATGAATGCTTGTTCAGCCACATCGTCAGCCACCTTTTGCGAAGCTGAAGGATGAAGTCCGTTGGCAAAGGCATGTGCAACCACCTCGCCCACATCACCTGTTTTGAATTCAGGCAATGAGGACTTGGTTTTCAAGGCTTGAAGCAGGCTTTTAATTTGACGATTTGCATGTGTATAAAAAATCGTGCGCTCAACGGCCAAGAATACAGCCAATCCCAACGCAAAATACAACAAATACAAAGACAAATCATGCAAGAAAACCATCATGGGTTTCGCCTTAGAAGTCGGAACGCAAAGTCACGCTAGCAAAGCGAGGTGCGCCGATGTTATAGCTGGGATTTGAACCAGCCAAAGAACCCAATGCCAAAGCACGGGTTGTGAAGCTAGAACCACTGGGTGAACTGATTCGCTTGTATGCCGTGTTGGTCAGGTTGTCGACATTGACGCGGATTTCAGGCGATTTGAAAAAGCCTGTTTCTGGCAATTTGTAACCTGCTGCCAAATTCCACAAAGCATATGCATCCATGGCTTGGTCATTCACCAAGGTTGAGTAAGCTTTGCCTGTGTGTTTACCTGTCAACTGTCCAAACCACGAACCTTCTCTGTAGTTCAAGGCCATGGCGGCCATGAAACGGGGCGTATCAGGCATTTGTTTGCCGGCTGTCGCTTCAGTCAAAGTGGTTGAAACTTTCAAGTCTTGTTTCATCAAGCTTTCTGTGTATGTCAGGGAGCTGTAGAAAGAGAATTGATTGTTCAGTTTTTGCGCCCATTCAAACTCAGCACCTTTCATTCGGACATTGCCTACGTTGTAATCCAATGAGCTCTGGCTGACTGGGTCCCATGCAGCAGCAATGCGATCTTTGAAATTGACCACAAAGACAGATCCGGAGAGGGTGGTTTCTTTGGACTGTAAACGGTAGCCCAAGTCAAAGTTGGTGGAGGTTTCAATGCCAACCGCAGGATTACGCAAGGTCGAGCCTGTGAGGACGCCATTTACAACAGTGCCACCTGTGAGTAGGTTGGACAGCACGAAGTTGGATGGTGCGCGAAAATTCTCCGCTACGTTAAAGAAGACAGACTTTTCTGCATCCAAATTGTATTTGGCACCAAAACTTGGCAATACTTTGCTGTAAGTACGCTTGATTTCGTAGTCTAAGTCAGCACGACCAACGCCATAGGTTCCTGAGTTGGCGTAGTTGATGAAGTCACGGTCAATGGAGGAGTTGCGAACACCAATTTGAAGCGCCAGTTTGTCTTGCAGCAATGCAATGCTGTCTTGCGCAAACAAAGAAGTGCCAGTGCTGATTGTTTTCCAATCGCGTGCTTGGTAAGGCTGGCCATCAGGTCGCAATATAAAGGCAGCGGTATTGTCGAGCCAAGCACTGGAAGCGTTGCCTGCATTGTCAAACGTCACACGAGGTCCTGTTTGACGGTGGACAGCACGCTCTGTCCAGTAACCCACATTGACATTGTGATTGTCTACATGGTAATTGGCTTTAAAGGTCACGCCAGGTCGATTTGTTTCAGTCACGCTGCTGCCGTAGGTCATGACTTTGTCAAGCGTGTCGCCATCGCCATTGATGTCTCTGACGCGTGTGGCCATCGTGCCTGTTCCACCTTCAGACAGCAATTGCAACTGACTGCCACCAGTGCCGTAGCCGTACCAAAAGTAGGGTTCGGCACTCACAGTCAAGTCTTTGTTGACTTTGAATTCTGCTTTGCTCGTCAACAAGTAATTGCGAAATGGATTGACGTTGTACTTGTAGTAGCCATCAGCAGGAGATGATTCTGTTTGAGCCGTTCCAGCAACTGGTGTTAAGTGTTGGGGGGCCACATTGCTGAAATCAAAGCTGGCGCCATATTGGGCAATTTGTGCATTTGTCAGCGCTCGGAAATTGTTGTTGATCGCTTTGTTGTACAAAACGCTTGCGCTTAATAAAACATCTGCATTGGGACGGACTTCAGTGGCGAAATCAATGTGCTCGCGCTGAGCTTCACCGGGGCCCTTGAACTTGTCAGCTGATGTTTTCGAATAGGACACAAAAGCTTTTGCATCACTAGGGCCAAATTTTCCGGTATCGACTCGAACAAAAGCACGTTGGTAGCTTAATTGACCGCCAGAAATGGCAGTACGCATGCCAAATTTGTCTTTGGGTGAGCATGTCACCATGCCCAAATTGCCGCCCGAAGCGCCGACATGGGGCGCATCAGTGTCTGTAGAGCCTTGCGTCACAAACACTTCGCACAAATTTTCCGAATCAGTGTACTCTTGGGGATAAACGGCAAAGTTACCTGAGTCGTTGACGGGGGCACCGTTGATTGTCAGACCCATTTGATCGCCAGCAAAACCGCGCACACGTATGCCGCCTCCAAAAAGTCCAGTGGCATCGGTGCTGAAGGCGTTGACGCCAGGCAGCAAGTCAATCACCTGAAATGCGTTCGCAGATGGATTTAATTTGTCCAAGTAGGCGCGATTCACAGAGCTACGTGCTTTGGGTGTTTCTTCTTGGGACACCAAGCCAGTGTCAGTGCCGCCGGCCTGGCCTTCAACATTGATTTTGCCGACATCGGTCGCTTGTTGCGCCATGATGAGGGGGGACGTAAATGCCAGGCTGATGAGCAAGGCAAGCGGTGTCGGTCTGAACTTTTTCATAAAAACTCCTGATTGAAAATTAATTAAAAGGGACAAAATCGAGCGTGACTGTGAACTTGTGTTGAGTTTGGGAAGGCCAGCTTCCTTCAGGCCATGGTGCATAGTCGGTGCGTCTGACCGTGGTCAGGGCTGCGTTGTCCAGCAGGATTGAATTGCTGGACTCTTCGATGCCAGCCTCTTGCAAGCTGCCATTGCGAAATAGCACAAACCAAACCCTGGCTTTGCCCGCGGGTCTTTGTAAACTGGCTTCTCGGCCAGTTGGGTAACGCTTATTGGCATTGAGCGTGGCTCGGACGTTGCTGACGTAATTGTTTTCTACATTGACGTTGACGGGAATTTGGGCAACGACTTTGGGAGCCTCTGCCAGCGCTTGTGCAGGAGCCAGTTGCGGCATGGCTTGTGTTGGCAAGGGTGATGGGCGGCTAGGTTCAGTCGGAGTGAGTGCCTTGAAAGTTTCTGCGGGCATTGCCATGGGCGCCTCACGGGTGACGACTTGTTGGGGCTCAGCTCGTTTGGGGGGCTGAGGTGTCGCGGGAGCCCGTTGCAGTAGTGGCTCAATCAATGTTGTCGTCAGTTCGATGGCTTCTTGCGCGACCATTTCAGCTGGCGCCTGAAGTGATTGCGCCATGACATACACCGCAAGAACCCCCGCCAGCGAAATCAAGCTCGAAAGCTTGTATCTTCCGTGATGAAGACGGTCAATTAGCATGTTTATGTACGCCCACGGGCAGCCAAGGACACTTTGCCAAGCCCAGACTTTTTAATTTCGTCCATCACGTCGATCAAGGTTTGCACTTCTGCGCCTTTGTCGCTGTTCACAATGACTGCAATTTGATCTGCACTGCCTGCTTTTTGACGCACTGCATTAGCAAGCGCGGTGATTTCAACGCCTTTGCCATCAACTTGAATGATGTTTTCTTTGCCAAGGGTCACGACAACTTGGACGTCTTTGGTTTTCAGTTGTTGTGCTTGTGAAGAAGAGGGCTGCTGAGTTTTGATGCCCAGAGCCGGAATCACATTGACACTGATCAAGACGAAAAAAACCAATAAGAACATCATCACGTCGATCATGGGAATGATCTCTATGCGTGCTTTTTTTCTTTCAGTTTTCTGCCAATGGCGCATGATGCTTTGCCGTAATAGGAACAATGGCAAAGAATAATTTCAGAGTGTGACAATAGTGTTAAACCCTGATTGAGTTTGCAATTTCACAACATTCGTATGCGATGTCGTGAGGGTGCGTTGATACCGGGATTGACTCGCAAATACTCTGCCAGTGCATCGACGTCCAATTCACCCCCAGTCACTGTGCGGACTGAATTGAATTGCCCAAAACCATCGCCACCACTGGCTAAATAACTGTTCATCGTGACGCGATACTCGCGCTGTGCTTGCAGTGCTTGTTGACGAATTTGAATGTTTGAAATTCGCTGCCCTTGAACTTGATTGAGGTTGACCTCATAACTTAAATTGGAAGAAGGGAACAAAACTTTGATCCGTTCAAGATTGGCATATTGAAACTCTAGCAAATCCTTGATCTGCTGGCCTGACATACTTTTGACAACCAGCGTATTGCCAAAAGGCTGTATCTTGAAAAGCTGACCAAAATTAACAGTACCACCTCCTGGTGGAATGATTAAATCAGCACGAACGCCACCGGCATTCATGAGTGCAAAATCAGAAGCGCCACGAAGGGGACTGGCTGTTGAAAACCATTGGGCATCGGCAATCAAATTACCAAGTTCTGATTCTCCGGAAGGTGATGTTTTCCGATCCATAGAAGCCGGTAGGTGGCTGATGACTTTTTGAACTTGAACCTGGGATGCAAGTCGATAGTTGTTCACGATTTTTTCAACAGATTTGTCTTTGCCATAAGAGGGCAGCAATGACGAAACGGGAATCTTCATACCCGCCGTGTTGACAAAAGTTTCGCTTTGCACAACGTGGTTCAAGGCAGATTTTTTGATCACTGTGTGATTGATGGGGTCGATGTCCAACTCAATGTGCGTCAGCAACGTTCCATATTGACCTGCACTGGTGAGCAAAAACGGTTTGTTTGGGTTCATGCGCTGGAATTCACAGGCATAGGCGCGATGGGTGTGTCCTGAGACCACCACATCAAAGGCCGGATCTAATTTGTTCAAAATAGGAACAATGTCGCCAGACAGACCAGGACAACTCGGATCATTGTGACTGCCTTTGATGAGGCCGCCTTCGTGAATCACCAAAACCAAAGCGCTCACACCTTGTGCTTTGAGTGTTGGCACCCATGCGTTGGCAGTGGCCGCTTCATCTTCGAACTTGAGTCCTTTGATGCCATCTGGCATGACCATGTTGGGCGTGCCTTTGAGCGTCATCCCTACAAATCCTACCTTCACCACGTGCAGTCCTTGTTTGAAACTCTTGATGCCATAAGAAGGAAACAAAGTCTGGTCATTGTCTTGTTTGACATTCGCTGCTAAAAACTGAAAGTTAGCGCCTGCAAACTGGCGATTGACTTGGCATGGTTCAAACCGAGTGTGCTTTTCACATCCACCGCGCTGCATTCGCTGAAGTTCCTTTGAACCTTTGTCAAATTCATGGTTGCCAACGGCATTGAAGTCAATTCCCATTTCATTGACCGCTTCAATGGTGGGTTCATCTAAAAATAAGGCAGAAGTCAGGGGTGATGCGCCAATCATGTCGCCAGCGGAAACAACGGCATGCAGAGGATTTTGCTGTTTGTAATGTTGAATGGCAGCTGCCAAATAGGCGATCCCGCCTGCTGGCACGTCTGTCAGATCATTGCCAAGTTGTTCTTTGACAGAAATTTGAGGTGGCTCTAAATGACCATGCAAATCGTTGAACGCCAGAATGCTGATGTGCATAGACTCTGATGTGGGCGATGTGTTTTCTGACAAGGGTGCGCAGGCACCTATGAACGCCAGAGTCAGACAGACAAAAGAAAGCGAAAATTTGGAATGATTCACGATAATTTCTCAAGCAAAGCTTGGCCCATTTTGATTCGTTGTCCTGTTGCGATGCCCTGGGCAAGTTTGTATCCCTTGGGTAAAAAAACCAAAATGGTTGACCCGTGTTGAAACCAGCCTAACTCCTGACCTTTGTAAGTTTGAATGGCACAAGGAATTTCGTTGGGACCTTCATAGTCCACATGGAACAATAAATTCACAGCATGGAGCCGAAGACTTGCCACCAAAATTGCCGCGACTGGCACCAAAATCATTGGAGAGCCGTCGGCCAATTTGAAATTGAGTACAGCCCGTTCATTTTTGCAAAAAAGTTGTTCGACTCGCTTCAGGGCAATCGGGTTGACATTCCACGTATCTCCCGCGATGTGTGTGACATGCGTCAATGTTGCATCTGCTGGTGCATGAAATCGGTGATACATGCTTGAGGTGAGTCTCAGGGTGACGTAAGTCCCGTTTTTGATGGACTCTACAAGTTCACCAGTTCGAGGCGTAAAGCCCATCAGACTCGAAAGGCTGTACGGGAAACCTTTTGCTTGAAAGACTTGTGTGTAATCAATGGTGCCGCACTCGCCCACAATGGCATCGCAGGGGCTGCTCAAGACATGATGCCGCATGTCAACCGAGCGTGAACCAGGTTTGAGTTCTCTTGTAAAGCAGTCATGCATGCTGTCAAATTTTGTTTTGGCAGCCTCAGACAAATCCAGATCAGAAAATAACTTCCAAACGCCAATGGAAACATCGCGAATGATGGGGTTTTTGATTTGACTCCACCAGCCGATGAACCGTGTCAATGCGATTCTCGGTATGCGATTGGTCAACAGAAAATTCAAGTCCTCCTGCGTTGTGATTCTTTGAATTAATTGTTTCATTTTCATTTTCCTGTCACGAAATCTAAATAAAAAGAGGTCTTCCATCACTCAGCTTCGGATTCAACGTGTCTGTTCAACTTGCCTTGTCTCTTGGTGCACTTGCGCTCTCATTGCCTTACGTTAAGCGTCGCTTGGAATTGTCCAGGGCGAAGCATCCTTCTCTCACGGGTCATTCCAGGATGGCGAAGCGAGTTGTTTCAATTCTGCCGGGCTATGAATTTAACGAAGATCAATTTTTTTCATGTGATGGCGCACCAGATTCAGTGGCCAACATCAGACGCGCTGCATTTTTTACTTTGGCAAACTTGTTGCAAACAAGACATGCAAAAAGCATTGAAATGACAACTCAGGCGCGTGAAATCATTTCCGATTTGCAATTCACTGGTGCCTATCGAGTGCCATTCCAATTCAGTCCGGTTGTTCGCCAACACATGAAAGTAGGTGCTTTTATACAGTCTGCTCATGGCGTATTTGTGACAGACCAAGATGGGCAAAAATTTTTCGACCTCACAGGCTCTTACGGCGTCAATGTTTTTGGTGCAGATTTCTACAAAACATGCATGGATGAGGGGGCCAAACGTGTGCATGATGTTGGTGCGACATTGGGGGCGTATCACCCCTGTGTGGCTTACAACGTGCAACGCTTGAAGGAAATTTCTGGGCTAGAGCAAGTCTCATTTCACATGTCAGGGACTGAGGCCGTGATGCAAGCTGTCCGGTTGGCCCGTTATCACACAGGTCGTCAAAATTTGGTTCGCTTTTGTGGTGCGTACCATGGTTGGTGGGAGGATGTTCAGCCAGGGCCCGGCAATCCAATGCCGCCCCGTGAAACTTACACATTAAGGGACATGCATGCCAATTCTCTGAAGGTGTTACGTACCCGCAAGGACATCGCCTGTGTTTTGATCAATCCTTTACAGGCACTTCACTTGAATCAAGGTGCCCCTGGTGATTCGTCTCTTGTCGATAGCAGCCGTAAAGCCTCCTATGACCGAGCAGCCTACACAGCTTGGCTGAAGGCTTTGAGGCAAGTTTGCGCAGAGCGTGGCATCGTTCTGATATTTGATGAGGTTTTTTTGGGATTTAGATTGGCCAAAGGTGGTGCCCAAGAGTATTTTGGTGTCAGAGCTGACATGGTCACTTATGGCAAAACACTGGGAGGTGGATTGCCTGTGGGTGTGGTCTGTGGTCGTGCTGATTTGATGAAACGATTTAGATCGGAACATCCTGCTGACATTTGCTTTGCGCGAGGCACCTTCAATGCCCATCCGCATGTCATGGGCGCAATGTCTGTGTTTTTGGAGAAAATTGACACACCTGAAATTTCGGCGATGTATCAAAACCTGGATGTGAAGTGGGACAAGCGCAAAGAGCGATTCAACCAAACCATGATGGACAACGATTTACCGCTTCGGGCTGCCAACATGTCTAGTGTGTGGAGCCTTTACTACACTGAACCATCGCGCTACAACTGGATGCTCCAATATTACCTGCGATCTGAGGGGCTGGCATTAAGTTGGGTAGGAACGGGCCGTTTGATCTTCAGTCTTAATTATTCAGATGCTGATTTTGAAGAAGTGTTGAGTCGGTTTGTATCAGCTTGCGAGATGATGAAAACAGACCACTGGTTTTGGGCGCCCCCAGAAACAAGCAACCAAAAAATTCGCAGAAGAATTATGAAGGAAATGTTCTTTCGCAAAACGACCTAAGGATTTAGAAACGAAGGCCAATGGTGACACTGGCCTCTTTGAAATGAATGGTTTGCGAAGATTTGTCTTGTCTATCGCTTGTGACGACGTCAGTCATTAGCACCCGTCCTGCTTTCAGCGTTGTTCTTGCAAAGTAGTTCTGCATAAAGTTAAATTCAAATCCAGTGCCCACATTTAACGCCGTGCCTGCCAAGTGGAACTTGTCATTGCGGGCTTGACCCAGCATGGTCATGGTGATATTGCTTTTAGGGATCACAATGCCAGCACCTGCCAATAAAAACCAATGCGATTTGAATTGACTTGGGAACACAGTGGCCGGGTATTTTTGTTCCAATTGAAGGGTGACTACATTCAGCCCATCAGTATGCTCATAGTGCATGAATGCAGGCGATAAATACTGCTGACCACTGGCAGGGTATGTCGTATTTAAATAGTGACCTGATGCGCGAACTGTCTGGCCGTCAGAAACAACATATTTCATGTGGTCTAGGTTCAGTGCAAATGCTATATCTGGTGTGTATTGGTAGGCCAATCTGAAATTGGTTTGTGGAATGGTGATTCGACCTGGATTCAAATAGGTATTGAACAATGTTTGAGTGTTGAGATTCTTCTGCGTATCTTTGGCACTCACTCCGTACAAGGTGAAATCATGCTCTTTGCCAGTGAAATGAATATCACTTTTTCCGTAGGACTCATTGTTCCAACCCCATTCAATTGACCATGGTCTTTTGGTTTCAGGTTCTATCAGCGATTCCAAAGCCATGGCACTCAGTGCATGACACAGAAAAAGTGAGCCGAGCGTTATGTGAAGGTAGTTCATCGTTGGTGTGAAATGAAAAAAAACGCATTGTTCAACAATGCGTTTTGAAATATGTGGTTGAAACGAAGGAATAATCAGTGGTACATCTGCTTGGGATTGTTGTCCATCATTTCGCCACGCAAGAGGTACAGAGGCGCTTTGTGATAAAGGATGATGTCATGAAATGGATCGGTCAATATTTTTGTCATCCATACCAAGCCTGTTTGAACGTCCTTCAGAATGAATAAGTGCACTGTTCTGAAAAGTAAGCCGGCTACACCTAAAATCAACCAAGCGGCACCCACTTGTCGCACCCAATCTTTCACAGTCACCCACGGTTCAATCAAGCCAAACAGGCCTGGCTGAACATAGAGCATCATGGGCAAAATTGCCCAAATGCTGAGCAATACAATTTTGCGGTTCAAGTTGTAACCAACCTTGATCTCTTCTTTGTATTCTTGAGTCGCTTGATTGATCTCGTCATAGCCTAAGGGTTCAAAGAAAAAATGCCCCGATTGCCGCGTTGTCATCGAAATCAACCAAGCAATCAGCGCGGAAATAACCGGATCGACAAGAAGGTAAGCGTAAGCAACCACGAAACTCATCGCACTGATGAAATGCAAAGTTTGGTTGATTCGGCTGTGATGGTAATAGCGGTGATCATCAAAGCGTTGAATTTTTAAAGCTTCGAAAAATGTAGTCACATCGTCTCCTCGTTGCAAATTTAAGTAGCACGTCTTGTGCATCCGGAGATGATTGTTGAATTTCATGAAAATTGCATGACAAGTTGAACTTGTCACCGAAATTTCATCAAAAATTTTTATGAAAGCCACATTGTCATCAATTTGTTAAATCTAAAGATGATGATGTGTGAATGGAAAATTCTGTTGAAACTCCCATCGTCCTGGAAGATTACCCTGCCAGTCGTCCTTCCTTGCGCATTGCTGTTGTGACAGAAACTTGGCCTCCTGAAGTCAATGGTGTCGCCGTAACATTGGCAAAGTTGGTTCAAGCGCTTGGCCATCGAAATCATGATGTTCAACTCATTCGCCCACGCCAAACCAAGTCTGACGTGTCTGTGAACGATTCAAGACTTGAAGAAGTTTTGATGCGTGGAATGCCCATCCCAAGATATCCCGAATTAAAGTTAGGACTTCCGAGTAAAAAAACATTGGTTAAAACATGGACACTTCGAAGACCGGATGTCGTTCACATTGCAACTGAAGGACCTTTAGGGTGGTCCGCTCTTCAGGCTGCCAAGGTCTTGAAATTACCCGTGACTTCCGACTTCCGGACCAATTTTCAAAGTTATTCCAAGCATTACGGCGTGGGTTGGTTGCGTAAGCCTATCGTTGCGTATTTAAGAAAATTTCACAATGCCACAGCATTCACAATGGTTCCAACCAACGAGCTTAGGCGCAGTCTGAGTGAAAATGGCTTCCTCAATTTGAAAGTGGTTTCCCGAGGGGTAGATACCAAACTGTTCAATCTTTCCAAGAGAGATCCTGCGTTGCGGCAATCATGGGGTGCCAACGAAAATACAAAAGTGCTCATTTCTGTTGGCAGAATGGCGCCTGAAAAAAACCTAGAACAAGTGCTCAATTCTTTTGAAGCTTTGCGATTTATGGGTGACCAAATCAAATTGGTGATGGTGGGTGATGGGCCGCTGAAGGATCAATTTCAGCAAAAATATCCGGACATTATTTTTCCAGGGATGTTGTCGCAGGCTCAGCTTTCGGTTTACTACGCCAGTTCGGACTTGTTCGTTTTTCCGAGTCAAACTGAAACATTTGGTAACGTCACCTTAGAGGCCCTCGCCAGTGGCATTCCCGTGTTGGCGTTTGATTGTGCCGCAGCCAGAGATTGGGTGAAATCTGGTATCAACGGATGGTTGGTTGCCGAAAATAATCCTGCGGGCTTTGCGGCTCAAGCGGTATCCATTTTCAAAAATCCCCATCTGCTTGCCCAGGTCACACAAAGTACGCAAAAGCAGGTGGTGCATTTAGATTGGGATCAAATCGCTGAACAGGTCGAATCTGTTTTTGGCGATGCCATCCGAATCAGGTAAAGCATACTGATGATCATCAAGGTGCCCATGATGCTCATCACCCATCGGAGTGGAAAATCGATGGCCAACAAGCCTGTATACAGGCCCAACATCAGCATCACGCTAGCGTTTTCATTAAAGCCTTGTACTGCAATTGAGCGACCCGCTGTTAACAATACATAACCACGGTTTTGTAAAACTGCATTCATGGGAACCATGAGCATCCCACCTGCCAGACCCGTGAGAAGCATCAATGGAATGGCGATCCACAGAGAATTGGAAAATGCCAATGCTGGCAATGAAACCCCTAGCCAGATTCCCAAAGGCATGACTTTGTAGGCATGTTTGAGTGCAACATAATGACCTGCAATGCTGGCACCAAAAATCACGCCAAATGCAACAATGGCTTGAAGCAAACTGGCTTTTTCAAGTGGCATGTCCAAGGCTTGCTTTGCCCAAAGTAAAACTGCAAATTGGACGACAGCGCCGATTCCCCAGAACAGCGTTGTAACAGCCAAAGAAATTTTTCCAGCCTCATCCTTCCATAGGGTTTGATTGCTTTCGAAAAAGTTGCGAAAAAGAGACCATGGATGGAAGCTTTGCTGCTCGTATTGAACCTTGACCGGCGGAATTCCAAAATTAAGCAATGCAGCAGTACTGTAGATCGCGACCAAAGCCAGTAACGGACCCGCAAATTGGGTATGAAGATTTACATGGAAGGATTCTATGAATCGTGTGTTCAACGCATTCATCATTTCAAAACTTGTTGATGCCACAAGCAAGCCACCACATGCTGTGCCCAAAATCACAGACATGACCACGGTCACTTCTAGCCATCCATTGGCTTTCACCAAATTTTCCGAGCGGACCGTCTCTGTGACGAGCCCGTATTTTGCTGGTGCATATGCAGATGCTGCCATTCCGACGGCTGCAAAAACGATGAGTGGATGAATATTGCAGAAAATCATGGCAACACCAAGGACTTTCATCGCATTGGTGCAGGCCATCAATTTTGATTTCGGGAATGCATCTGCCAGCGGCCCCATGAGGGGTGCTAGGAAAACATAAGAGAGTGTGAAGGAAAACTTCAGTAAAGGCGCCCACCACCCAGGAAAGCCCTGCTCATGGAGAAAGGCAATACCCAGGATCAGAAGCGCATTGTCTGCTAAGCCTGATGCAAATTGTGCACTGATCAGGTAAAAGAAGCCCTTTGGCATTTATGATGCAGAGGCTGATTCTTGATTTTTATGTCGATTTCCGACTTTGAAATTCAATGCCAATTGGTTGCGGCGACCAATTCCTTGGTAAGCAATGCCTAAGTCTTGAAGCATCTGAGGATCATACAAATTACGACCATCCAAAATCAAAGCATGATTCATACTTTCTTTGAGAGTCTCAAAGTCAGGATGGTGAAATGTTTTCCACTCTGTCACGACCAGCAATGCATCAGCACCAGATGCGGCTTCGTAGGCTGACTCAGCCATATGCAATCGCGATAATTCCTCAAAATGTTTCAAGTCACTTGACAGCGCCTCATAGCCTTCTTTGCCAGCAAGAGGGTCAAATGCATGCACAGTTGCGCCGCGTTTTAGCAGTTCTTGAATAATGATTCGACTTGGCGCTTCACGCATATCGTCTGTATTTGGCTTGAATGCCAGTCCCCACACTGCAAATTGCAAGCCACTGAGGTCTTCTCCAAAATGTTGAATGACCCGTGCGACAAGTAAAGATTTTTGATGGTCATTGACATTTTCAACCGCGGTCACTACCTTCATTTGACTTCCACAATCAAGGGCCGTTTGGATCAAAGCTCTAGTGTCTTTCGGAAAACAGCTGCCGCCATAGCCAGTGCCCGCATACAGGAAATCATGTCCAATTCGTTGGTCTGCTCCAATGCCACGTCGAATACTGTCAATGTCAGCGCCCAACAAATCAGATAAATTGGCAATTTCATTCATGAATGAAATTCGAGTTGCCAACATGGCATTTGCGGCATACTTAGTCAATTCTGCGCTTCTCACATCCATCCAAATCGTGCGTGCATGGTGCCTGTTAAAACTGGAATAAAGCAGCTCCATTTTTTGATGAACTGTTTTGTAGTTTGTACTTTCGTCCAAGCCAATCACAATTCGATCTGGGTGCATGAAATCTTTGATCGCGGCGCCTTCTTTCAAAAATTCAGGGTTTGAAATCACTTCAAACAGTGAGTCCTGAATACCTCTTTTTTGCAACTCAGCTTGAAGGCAGGTTTGGACACGATAAGCGGTGCCTACGGGGACGGTTGATTTGTTGACAATGACTTTAAAACTCTTCAGATGTCTTCCAATTTGCGAAGCAACTGACAAAACATGCTGTAAGTCGGCTGAACCATCTTCTTTGGACGGCGTGCCAACTGCTATGAAAATCACCTCTCCGTGATCTACCGCTTCAGCCATATCAGTTGTGAAATGGATACGGCCCTCGGCACGATTCCGGGCCATCAGCTCTTGGAGGCCAGGTTCATAAATGGGAAGTCCTGCAGAATTCAACGTGGCGACTTTGTTTGCATCGCTGTCAATGCAAATAACCTGGTGACCTAGATCCGCTAAGCACCCACCTGTTACCAAACCAACATACCCAGCACCGACAATTGAAATTTTCATGAATATCTCCTTGGTTGGATTAATTCTGAATATGTCAAATTTCCATGTCGTGACGTTTCTGTGTATTTTTGATGACGTTGAAATTGTGCTTGAACGACACCCTGTGTCCGTCTGGTGAAAAAAATGTCACAAAAAAGTCATCTTGAGCCACTATAAAACATCATGAACACTTACCTCAAAACTACTTTGCTTGCCATCAGTGCTGGATTTATTGGTCTTGGATGCAGTGCGCAAGTGAGATCGCAAGAGCGAATGGATGTGAGGGAACCCATCGTTTTAGAAATTCAATCTTTCTTTAAAACGCCGATTGGCCCTAAAGGCTTTGAAATGACTGAAGGTGTGATTCGGGCTTCCGGTCAAACAGTACGCTTGTCGGGCTACATGGTTAAAAAGGAAATGCCAACACTTGGCGCCTTCATGCTGACGCCCAGACCAGTGCAAATGAGTGAACATGCGGATGGCGAAGCAAATGATCTTCCTGCTGCATTTTGCTGGGTCTACTTAGATCCAAAACAAGCTAATTGGACAGTGCCTCATGTCCCAGGGCTCGTCACGGTGGAGGGGCAGTTCAGTGTGACTCGACGCGAGGATTCTGAGGGAAGTGTTGCATGGTTCCATCTTCAATTAGCGCCAGATGCCATCCGTGCAGTTCAAGCGGAAGTTCCATTTAATCAACGCGTGAGTCATTCAACTCATTCACATTGAAAGTCAACGATGTCTTTAGAAAAAATCAAACCCAAGTTTTACATCACATCTTTGGCTGCATTGTCATTACTGGCCAGCCATGCCGTGATGGCTGCGCCAGAAGTATCGCGACTGACGCCCCCGAGTGAACTTTTTACAAGTGGTCAAGCGGCTCCCCTCATCGCACGTTTTTTACCAGAACAGCGTTTTGATTTACAAGCAACGATCGTTCCAGATGCGGCAGACAAAAACATTGCAAAAGCTAAGTTCTATGTCGATGGGGTAGAAATCAAACAAGATGTAGCCATGAAATCTTGCGTCACAGGTTGTTTGCCCAAAGTAGCTAAACATGCAAGCATCGTCACTCTACGGGCATATTCGAACGCTCAGCCAGGAGTTCATGTCTTTCAGGTAGAAGCGATTCAAAATGATGGCCAAGTTACCAAAGCTTCTGGAAATTTTGAAATTGTGCCATGGCAAGTTGGTGGTCGAAAAATTAAAAACATCATCATTATGTTAGGTGATGGCATGGGTGCAGCCCAAAGAACAGCAGCACGTATCGTCTCGCAAGGTTATGCGCAAGGCAAGGCCAAGTCACCTTTGGCCATGGACACATTTCCAATTTCGGGACAAATTAAAACCGCTTCGCTGAATTCACTTGTCACTGATTCCTCGCCAGGTATGTCAGCTTATGTACTCGGCAATAAAAACAACAACAACGAAGAAGGTGTTTTTCCAGATGACACCCTAGATCCTTTTGACAACCCCCGCATCGAATATTTGAGTGAATATTTAAGCCGTACACAGGGCAAGGCCTTGGGTTTGGTCACTACGGCAGATGTATTTGATGCAACGCCTGCCGCCAACGCAGTTCATACTAGCAACCGTGGCGCTGGAACGGGGATCGTTGATCAATATTTGGACGATCGAAAATTGACAGGTTTGTCCGTCTTGATGGGAGGCGGTCGTAAATGGTTCCTACCCGCTACTGTGCCTGGTTCAGCCAGATCGAATACCCATGATTACGCTTTCTCTTCAACTGACGGCCACACTGCTGACATTGTTAAAAAGTGGGGCGCTGCACCTGGGCAATTGGACAAAGACAGAGACTTGATTGCAGATT
The DNA here is from genome assembly GCA_947373185.1 of Comamonadaceae bacterium. GTDB lineage: Bacteria > Pseudomonadota > Gammaproteobacteria > Burkholderiales > Burkholderiaceae_C > Limnohabitans_A. The sequence continues at coordinate 133,893 of CANBWP010000001.1, forward strand.
TTCAAACTGCGGGCTTTAAATATGCATCCGATTTCACCACTCTGTCTGCAATCGATGTCAAAACAACAGACAAATTGTTGGGTCTTTTTGCCTATTCAAACATGAATGTCGCGCTCGACAAAATTGATGGCAGAAGAAATATCGCTAAAGGTATGAAAGGCCGTGTTGTGGATGATTTTGGTTTTCCAGACCAACCGATGTTGGAGGAAATGACGTCGAAAGCTTTGGGTGTTCTCAAGAAAAATAAAAAGGGATTTGTTTTGATGGTGGAAGGTGCTTCAATTGACAAGCAAGCCCACAACATGGATACAGAGCGTTGGATTTTGGATACGATTGAATTTGACCGCGCCATCAAAATTGCGCAAGAATTTGCCGAAAAAGATGGCGAAACCTTGGTCATTGTGACCGCCGATCATGAGTGTTCTGGTGTTGCGCTGATTGGTGGTTCAATGGTCACTGATGCCAAACTTCAAGAACTGGCCAAAGAGGGTGGGGCTTCCAATTTACGCGATAAAGTCGTTGGTATCTATGAAAAAGCTGGATTTCCAAAGTACACCATCAGTGCTGACGGCTACCCTGCAATCACAGACATTGATTACCGATTGTTAGTGGGGTATGGCGCAAATTCTGACCGTTACGAAGACTGGCGCGCCAACCCCTTGCCAGTTCAAGATTCGCAACAGCCATTTGCAAAATCGGCACCATTGTTAGCCTATCCGGTGGATCCCAGTGCGCGTGATATGGATGGGAAATTTTTGGTGACGGGCCAGGTGCCTGGTAACAGTGGTGTGCACACTGCCACTGACATTCCAATTTCTGCCATGGGCCCAGGCGCTTGGTCTTTCACAGGCGTTTTAGACAATACCGATGTTTTCTTTCACATGGCCCAAGCCGCAGTCAAAGGCGTGGTAAAGCCTAATTTCAATCAATCAAGGAAGCGCTAAGATTTGAAACAGAGCGGTGAGAAGGCGAGAGCCTTCTCCATTCAATGTTGAATTCTGTGTGCAAGTACCAAATCAGCACGATGAGTGAAGCAGAGCCATGTACGGCCAAAAACATGAAGCTAAAACTTAAAGAGCCATCCGCTATCAATCTTTTGCCTATCGTCAACATGTTGAAATAACCGACGAAGCAAAGTAATGAAATGCCCAATGCGTAACTTTTACCAACACGAGGATTCACACTGGCAAGTTGTAAAGCCAGCAGTGAAAGGTTAAACGCGGAAACAAATAAACCAATTCGCCAATAAAGTTCACCTCGGTGAATGGGTTCTTGGCTGAAAAGCAATTCGTAGGTACTCACCATCTGGCTTTGAAAGTCTGAAAGCCTGTGGCTGACTGGATCCATTCTAAATTTTAAATTTTCAAATTCAGTCAGTCGGATTTCGCCGGTCTTATGATTTAGAACGGATTGTTGACCATGCCTGAGCGCTAAAAATTTGTCTGAAAGAATATATTCAATGACACCAGTTTGTGCTGTCGTCATTGTTTCAACATCACCTTCAGTTTTTGAAATAAACACACGACTTGCTTCATTCTGGCGTGTTTTATCTTTTTCTATAAAAAAAACCATTTGTTTGGAAGCTGATTCAGAAAATTGACCTGGGGAAACCCGCTCAATATCGCTTCGCATGTCGAACTTGTCTTTTAAAGATTGAGTTTGTATGTTGCTCCAAGGCCACGCCCATGTGGCAAGCAAGACAATGACCAATAAGATTGGCCAAGTAAATTTCCAAAGTGGCTTTAGAAAATGAGTAAGACTTAAACCACTAGAAAACCAAATGACCATCTCACTGTCCATGTACATTCTAGAAAATGTGTAAACAGTAGATACAAATAAACTCAAGGTCAATATTGGCGCCGCATTGCCAACGCCATTCAGACCAATCAGCAGAATCACTTCAGTTGGATCTGCTTGGCCTCTCGCTGCAAGTCCCAAAATCCGAATCAACATGATGGTCATCACGATCGTAAATAAGATGACCGTCGTACCGCCAAAATTCCGAAGCAGTTCCTTTTGAACAGATTTTTGAAATAAATTCATGGAGAGGCAAGCATTTCGCTGTATTTTTATGAATTCGAAGGCTGCCATTGTTCAAGCCAGTTCGTCATTTCCCTTAAGCCAACTTTGAGTGAGGTGTTGGGCCATTGCCCAATCCATTTCACCAATTTTTCATCACTTGCACATGTCAGCGGTACATCTGAAATTTGCATGGGGGCGAACTGGACAATGGGGTCTATTTTTAGACACTCAGATAGTTCGTTGACAAAATCAGTCACTTGCACCGGGTTTGAATGTCCGATGTTGACAACTTCTGATTTGTTTTTTCCGATTTCAAGTTCAATCAATTTTGAAATCGCGTAAACAGTGTCATCCACATAAGTGAAATCCCTTTTCAGTAAACCATTCCCAAATAACTGAAGAGGTTGACGAAGTTTTATTTTTTGAGCGAACAATATTGGCGCCATGTCCAGTCTTCCCCATGGACCGTAGACGGTAAAGAATCGAAGTCCAAGTGATGGGGTTTTGTATTGCGCATGGTAGGCTAAAGCCATTGCCTCATTGGCCATCTTTGTGGCCGCATAAAACGATTCAGGTTTATCTGTTCGATCGGTTTCCTTGAAGGGGGCCTCACTTCGTGCGCCATAGACGCTCGAAGAACTGGCATACAAGAATTCTGCGATGCCAAATTCTTTGCATGCATCCAGCACGTTTGCGAACCCCACTAAATTTGAATTCACAAAGTCCATGGGGGCTTGCACAGAGTGTCTGACGCCTGCCTGCGCAGCCAAGTGAACAACAACATCTGGTTGATTGCGTTTGAACAACTGTTGGACCAGGCTGCGATCTGAAAGGTCGCAAACTTGGTATTCAATCAATTGATTTTTTAATAAATTCGCCAATCGATCTTGCCGTAAACGTTGCAATTTCAGATGATTCGTATCGCCTACGTCAAAAAAATGGTTGCGAAAGTTAAATTTGTCGCAAGCAATCACCTCAAAGTTCATGCTGTGCAATTTGCAAGCGAGGTGGGAACCTATAAAGCCAGCTGCACCCGTAATTAAAACTTTGCGTTTCATTCACAAAATTTAATTGAGTTTCATGACACTGTCATGAAACTTGGTTGAAATAAAAATGTCTCAAAAGTATGTCTTCACCCTGGAAATTTGCTTTGAATACGTCACATATGCAATCCAACGAAGGTAAGCACCTGATGCTTTATGCCATCTATGGGTGCAGCATATTCCTCAGTTTCAGCCTGATTTTGTTGAGTTCAGGCTTGAATCAAGTGTGGATGTCAGCTATTCATTCGAACCCGTATATGCCCGAGTGGATCTGGGCAATCCTCAATCTCGGTGGCGACGCATGGGTAGTTTTACTGATACTTTTATGCTTAGAAGCTAAACCCAGCTTCAATACTTCATGGTCTCTTAAAACCTGGATTTTGGGTGCATTCGCAGTTCAACTGATCAAACAAGTTTTGCCAATGCCGAGACCTGCAAACGTGATTGGATTAGAGCATTTAACCTTGATTGACCATCCGCCTTTAATGAGCGGCTCCATGCCCTCTGGTCACGCTTTGGCTGCGATGTCTTGCGGATTGATTGTGTGTGCGGTGTTGAAAAAGCGCTGTGCAAGTCCTATCTGGCTTGCATTTGTACTTTTCATAGCGATTTTGGTCGCTTGGTCTCGCGTTGCAGTTGGTGCCCATTGGCCTGCTGATGTGATAGCAGGGATAGGGCTTTCAATATTGATTGTGTGTCTTGCTTATGTTTGGGATGTTCGTGGTCCTTGGCATGTTTGGTTGGAAAAGCCCGTGGGTGGGACTTTTCTGATCATTCTGCATATCTTCATTGCATGGCATTTGACAGTCCCTCAATCTGATTTTGCATTGATTCAATTCGTGCAATTGAATCTGGCCTTGATCTCCTTGATGAAAGCCCTGGACCTGATCAGGCGAAATTTTTTTGTGCACTTGCAATGAATGGCCCTGAATTTATGACGCACCTCCCCATTGAGAAAAATCTAGATCCACATATTCGACTTCGAAAGTGGTTCTATCGAATTACTTTTTGGGCACTTGCATTGTCGCTTTTAATGGCCCTTCTGCGAAAGACAGATTGGCATGCCACGCTATCAATTCTTTTGGGGATGCCTGTGCAAGTCATTGTGTTCTGTGCAGCAGGTTGGTACGCCAGCTTCTTGTTCAGGGCACTTCGGTTTCAAACTGAGTGGCAATATAGCGGTCGTATTGCGTTTTTTGATGCTTTGAAGGTGACATTTATCCACAATGCGGCCGTCGTTTTGGTGCCATTTCGGGTGGGTGAATTCGGGTACCCCATGTTGGTTCGTCGTTTATTGCCAGTGACTTGGCAGCAATGTATTCGCAGTTTGCTTTGGCTTCGATTACAGGACGGCACCGTGCTGCTGAGCATTTCCTTTTTGCTCGTACCAATTGGTGATAACTACATCAAGTTAGGTGCGCTTGCCTTTGCGGCCTTATTGATTGCATTGACTCGTCAGCATTGGTTGAAATTATTACGTTCGCGTCATTTTATGGTTCAACAAATGCGAGCTTTTTTACACCAACGCTCAGATTGGCGAGGCTGGGTCTTATCGGTTGCAAATTGGTTAGTCAAACTCTGCGTGGTTTCCGTGATGTTGCAACAATTTATGAATGTCACGCAGATCCAAGCTGTTCGTGGTGCATTGACGGGAGAACTGTCTGCCTTGCTTCCCTTAACTGGCCCTGCAGGATTGGGTACCTATGAGCTGGGCGTTTGGAGTGGCCTTGGGTTGTCTTGGTCTGAAATGCAGCTTTTGGTTTCAAGTGTTCTTTTCACGCATCTGTTTTTTTTGGCATTGTCGCTGGGTGGTGCCTTGATTGCGTATGCATTCAATGATTCATTGTTTGTGGTGAACACTTCTCGTGAGGTTCATGGCCATGGATGAAGGAAATTATATTTTGGAATCGATTGATTCTCGATCGGTCCCACACAGATTGTCGGTAGTCGTACCGATGTTCAATGAAGAGGAGCTGGCAGCAGACTTGATCAATGCCGTTCACAATGCGCTAGCTAAGTATGCAGATCCGTGGGAGCTGATTGTTGTAGATGACGGCAGCAGTGATCAGACGTGGACTCATTTGGTGAACAGTGCAAAGCAGACCGGCCCCCACATTCGACCCATCAGATTATTGCGAAATTTCAAACAGACCGCAGCAATGCAAGCTGGAATTGATGCCGCTAGAGGAGACGTTATTGTGACCATGGACGGTGATTTGCAAAATGATCCCAAAGATATCCCCGCCATGGTTGCTAAATTGTTAAATGAAGATTTAGACATGGTTGCAGGCTGGCGTCAGAAGCGACAGGATGGGTTTTGGTTTCGTAAGTTGCCTTCGATGTTGGCCAATCGATTGATACGGAATGTCAGCGGTTTGAACTTCCAAGATTTGGGCTGTAGTCTCAAAGCATTTAGAGCGCCTGTTCTTCGCAAAGTCCGTTTGTACGGTGAAATGCACCGATTTATTCCCGCGTGGCTTGCCACTGTTACATCACCTCAAAGAATGGCTGAGATGCCGGTGAGTCACTTCCCTCGTACCAAGGGGCAGTCAAAGTACGGTCTTTCTCGAACTTTCAGGGTGTTGCTGGATCTCCTGTCAATTCACTATTTCTTGCGATTTGGTTCGCGACCAGGCCATTTTTTTGGGGGCCTTGGGAGTATCGTGACATCAGTTGGGACCTTAATTTTGAGTTACTTAGGCTTTTTAAAGTTGAGTGGTGAGTCCATAGGCAATCGTCCACTGATGTTTTTAGGCTTTTTTGCGGTGGTCAGTGGTTTGCAATTGCTGACGACAGGGGTACTTGCTGAAATACTCATGCGTACTTATTACGACGCTGGGAAATTCAACTCGTATCACACGCTGAATCATCCTTCCGTTGAATCAACTCAGGCTTGGTATGTTGCAAATTGACCCCAGCACTCGCGTCAAATTATCTTGGCTTCTCGGGGCACTTGGTTTACTAGTTTTCTTTCTCATCGGTATTGATCAGTCCTTGCTATTTGATGTAGATGAAGGCGCCTTTTCTGAGGCAACGCGTGAAATGTTCGTGTCACGCGATTGGTGGCACACCACTTTGAATGGTGAAGACCGATTTGACAAACCGATTGGCGTTTATTGGTTGCAGGCAATCAGTGTCTCGTTGTTTGGCATCACTGAATTTGGATTTCGATTTCCCTCGGCAATGTCTGCATGGCTTGCGAGCTTGGCGCTTGCCAAATTCTCGCAACATCTGTGGGGTTACAGGGCTGCGGTTCTGACCGCACTCATTTCTGCAACCAGTCTCGGTCCTTGGGCCATGTCGCAAACCGCAAGTGCTGACGCCTTGTTGAGTTTATTCTTTGTCTTGACTTTCTTGGATCTATGGCGTGCATTGACAGCGCGTCAAGTTGGTCCAGGTCGTCGAGTGGCATTGTGGATGGCTTTGGGCCTGTTGGTGAAGGGGCCCATTGCCCTTGTTCTGCCATTTGGAAGCCTGTTTATTTTTGGACTCCTTGACAAACAAAGTCGAACACGAATTTTTCAACTCCTCAAAGATCCTTGGTCTTGGTTCATTTTGATTGCCGTGGCATTACCTTGGTATGTCTATGCCTATTTTCGCCATGGTCAGAATTTTATTGATGGTTTCATTTTGAAACACAATATTGAGAGGTTCACTGGCAGTATGGAAAGTCATACTGGCCATTGGGCGTATTTTCTCGTTGCGTTGCCACTTCTGTGGTTACCTTGGTCACCCTTATTGTTGCGGGCTTTGTTTTTGCTGCGCAGCCAATGGCATCAAGCATTTTTAAAATATTGCTGGGTTTGGTGTGTGTTTGTGCTTTTATTTTTTTCAATGGCCAGCACCAAATTGCCTCATTATTTACTCTATGCGGGACCCGCTGTCTGTCTCTTGATCACGTATTCAGCGCTCAGTGCGAATCGTCGATTTTGGTTGGTAACCTGGACTTGCGCCCTGATAGGCTTTTCTGTCCTGTTGTTCTTACCCGAATATTTGATTCAGCATTCAAATGTGATTAAAGATCCAACTTACCGATTGCTGATTGAAGATGCTTCATCGATTGAGGCGAAATCATGGCTCTTTGTCATTCCATTGATCTTCTATATCAAGCTCACAGTTCAAAAAATCATTGAATTATTTTTTAAATCTGAAATTAGACTCACACAAGGCACAGGTTTTATCGCGTTTGCAATATTTCAAATCGTCATTGTTGGCTTTATTGTCCTGCCATGGTGGTCGCGAACATTGCAGTCACCTGTTTATGAGCTGTCGATGCGAATGAAGAATGACCCTCGTCGAGTCGTTCAGTGGGGTGTTCATTTGCCATCTTTTTCTACGTACAGACAACAATCGACTCCCAGACGTACGCCTTCGGTAGAAGAGCTGGCATTGGTTAAAAATCAAAGTGATCATTGGACGAGCGACTGGGAGGCGATTGAAACAAAGGGCCCCTATTCAATTGTCCGTTCACGTGCTGTGTCAGCTCCGGCGCTCAACTGACTAACTTCTGTTTGAAAGCTTGCCCATCACATGAACATGAAGTTGTATTTTTTACCTGGATGCTTAGGCTTGCTCGTATCCGCTGGACTTTTCTTTTCCATATGGCCGCAAGCTGATATTTGGGTTTCTCAACTCTTTTACGCTGGTGATGGTAAATTTCCTGCCAATCAACTTTTTGTGGTTCAAGCGGTTTACAACGGTGTTCCCTGGATTGGTCGCATATTATTTTTTATATCAATTTCATTCTTATTGCTTGCGATTTTTTTCCCATTTCAAGTATCAAGACGAAATTGGCGCAGAAGTTCTGCATTTTTCTGTGTGGTGATTCTTGGAATTGGCTTGATTGTTCACTCGGTGTTGAAAGATGGCATGGGGCGACCGCGTCCGAGGGACATTGCTGAGTTTTCTGGGCCGACTTCTTATGTACCTGTTTTCACAACAAGTCACTTTTGTGCCACGAATTGCTCTTTTGTGAGTGGCCACGCTGCAGTTGGTTTTTCGCTGATGTCTCTGGGCATGCTCGGTGTCAAGCGGCGACGCCATTTTTGGTTTTCAGTGGGACTTATTTCTGGTGGTCTCATTGGCTTCGTTCGCATCGCTCAAGGCGGTCATTTTTTGAGCGACATCATTTTCTCCTTTGTTGCAGTTTGGTTGACATATTTACTGATACGTGGGGTGTGGCTTCGTTTCAGAGTTTGGCAATTGTTCAAGCCCCGACTGGCTGTGCCGATTCTCAAGCAAAATTTATAATCCTCTGTTAAATGGTGCACCAAAAAAAACACCATCACAAATTTGTCATAAATATGTCACTGACCGAGGGAAGAATGTCATAAAGACTTCTCGAATTTCGCGAGTCTGTTCATGCTCTTTGCTAATGGATGCCTTCAAGTGATCAATTCAACCTCATTGCCTTCAGTTCTCGCGGGTTCCGACTTCGACTTACTTGATCGAGATGGAAGTATTTTGGCTTTCAATGAGCGAGTGCTTGATTGGGCCAAGCGACCAGAAGTACCTTTGCTTGAGCGACTGCGTTACCTGTGCATCGTGTCTTCTAACTTGGATGAATTCTTTGAAGTTCGAGCAGATTTGCACATGGCTGCATTTCGAAATCAAGATACCAAAGGTCAATACAGCACCAAAACCTTCGAAACAGTCTATCAATCTGCTCGCAATTTGGTCAATGAGCAATACAGTTTGTACAACGATGTCTTGCTGCCCAGCCTAGAACAAGAGGGCCTGCGTATCCTTTCGCATGGTGACCGCAATGCTGCACAAAAAAAATGGGTGCACGATTATTTCCGGCGTGAAGTGAAGCCTTTGCTGGTTCCTGTGGGACTGGACCCTGCCCATCCATTCCCGCAAGTTGCAAACAAGTCCTTGAATTTCATTGTTCAGTTGTCTGGCAAAGATGCTTTCGGACGCTCCAACGATATTGCCATCGTCAAAGTGCCTCGCGTATTACCGCGGGTCATCCCCTTGCCCGCCAAAGTGGCTGGAAAAGGAATGGCATTCGTTCTTTTGTCCAGTGTGATCAGAGCTCATTTGGAAGACCTGTTCCCTGGCCGTCATGTGGGGCAGTTTTCACAATTCCGGGTGACCCGTAATTCTGATCTGTCGGTCGATGAAGAGGAAGTCGAAAATTTGCGCACTGCGCTTCGTAAAGGTTTGCAGCATCGTCAGTACGGTCAAGCCCTTCGGCTTGAAGTATCTGACAGCTGTTCTAACCATTTGTCGGAGTTCTTGCTGAACCAATTTAACTTGCCCCCCTCTGCACTTTTTCGTGCGGCAGGGCCCGTTAATTTGGTGCGCTTGAATCAATTGATTGATTTGGTCAATGATGCTTCTCTGCTCTTTCCTCCATATCAATCGAGTTATCCCAAACAACTCCCCCAAGGCGGTTCGATATTTGCCCGCATGCAACAAGGGGATGTCCTGATTCACCAACCGTTTGAGAGTTTTGATGGGGTTTTGGCCTTTCTCAAAGAGGCGGTTGAAGACCCTCATGTGTTGGCTATCAAGCAAACCATTTACAGAACGGGCAGTGATCCTGCCATGATGAACTTGCTGCGTGAGGCCGTGCGTCGCGGCAAGGAAGTGACTGCAGTGGTTGAACTGAAAGCAAGGTTTGATGAGGAAGCCAATATCAATTGGGCTGAGCAATTAGAGTCAGTCGGAGCCCAAGTTGTTTATGGCGTGGTGGGTTTAAAGACGCACGCCAAAATGCTGTTGGTCACGCGGCGTGAAGGTCGAGTTTTGAAACGCTATGGCCATTTGTCAACAGGTAACTACAACCCGCGGACTGCCAAACTTTATACAGACCTGAGTTACCTAACTTGCGATCCACGAATGACGGCTGACATGGACACACTGTTTGTGCATTTGGCCAGTCCAAGTCGTTTGGGGCGCATGAACAAACTGTGGGCTGCGCCATTCCAACTGCAAAAGAAAATGGTTGAAAAAATCGAAGCAGTTGGCGAAGCTGCGGCCAAGGGTTTGCCAGCTCGCATTGTTGCGAAAATGAATTCCTTGACAGATCCTGTCTTGATCAAGGCATTGATAGCAGCAGGGCAGCAGGGTGCTCAGATCGACTTGATTGTCAGGGGTGCATGCATGTTGCCTGCGGGTTTGCCTGGTCAAACAGACAACATCCGAGTGCGATCCATCATTGGCCGTTTTTTAGAGCATTCTCGGGTCTTCTTTTTTGAAGCGGGTGACGTGCAAGACATCTATCTCGCAAGCGCAGACTGGATGACCCGCAACATGACCCGTCGTGTTGAGCTTGCCTGGCCCGTTATGGCGCTTGAATTGCGCCAAAGAATCATTGACGAATGCTTGCTTGCTTACTTGCATGACACCCGAAATGCATGGACCCTAGAGGCGGATGGCAAATACCATCGGGTTGAGAAAAAAGGTCAAAAACCTCAAAGTGCACAGGCTTTGTTGATGCAGAAGTACTCGCCCAGTCATTCAAAATCAAAGTAACGTTCAATTGGCAATGCAGAGTGCCCCATGGATCTGATATTTTGGCGACATGCAGAAGCGTTCGATGCCTTAGAGGGGCAGGATGACTTGTCACGAACGCTAACGCCTAAAGGCGAGAAACAAGCGCACCGAATGGGGCAGTGGTTAGATCGTCAGTTGCCTGAAGGCGTTCGGGTGATTTCAAGTCCAGCGTTGCGATGCGAACAGACGGTAAAAATGTTAGGCCGTAAGGTTAAATTTAAATCTGACTTATTGCCTGATGCCGCATTAGACGACTTGCTCGTGACAGCTGGTTGGCCCGACTCTAAGATGTCAGTTCTGTTGGTGGGCCACCAGCCCGTGCTTGGTCAAGCCATTGCTTATCTTCTCGGTGTACCGCAAGGCGAACTTTCTGTTCGAAAAGGTGCCGTGTGGTGGCTCCGAAGTCGGGTGAGAGACGGCGTGACACAAACCGTTGTGGTCAGCGTTCAAACACCCGAATTGCTCTGATCAAGACTTCGCTGGACGACCCGTTTTCAGTGCCGGTACGCTTGTCAATGCGGCCAAAAAGGCTTTTTCATTGAGGCCACTCAACAATTTCAAGCCTGCACGCAAAATTTCACTTTTCTTGGCGCTGTGCTTCAAAGTGAGCGCTTTTTGCTTCAAAGAAGCAATGGCTTGGTATTCATCTTTAGGAAATGTGAAGCTATCACGAACCAACTTGGGTTTTTTGAATTTTGGCTCAATGACTTTGGGTTCTGTCACTGTCTTGGCTTTTGGCTTTGCAGCTGGCTCGCTTGATTTCTTCAACGCTGGCTTGCTTCTTGCTGGTTGGGTTGGTGCCTTGGCTGGTGTTTTCGATATCGCTTTAGTCGGTGCTTTGCCAGCAGCCTTGCGCGGTGTTTTTGCACCTGCTTTTTTAGCAATCCGTCGAACTGGGTTCTTCTTTGCAACTGGCTTCATCGGTGCCGCAATGCTGGTGGGTGATGTTTCTGGTGAGGTAATGCTGGAGTCGGTGTTGACAGTTGACATGACAAATTTCAAAAAAGAGTTAAACGTGTAAATAGTTTATATCGTTTTTTACTTGACTTCAAGCCATTCCAATTGCCATGCAGTTTTTTGCCAAGCAATACATTCCTCCCGGAGGAGGTGCGCTGATTGCGGCCATTGATGTACCCAAGATTTTTTACACTGGATCACAAAAGCATTTTGTGAACCCTCAACTTTGCGAAGGGCCATTCCCTTGAGGTCTGGATCTCGCCGGGCATGACACAAAATGGCGGCCATGCGGATGCTCAAAAGTTGATGCACAAATTCAGAGTTCTTCAATTCAAACTCTAACTTCTTTAACTTGCCTCTGTGTCCAAGAATCAATTGACTCAGACGATGCAACTCTGACATGGAAAAACCAGGCAAATCTGCGTTGTCCAAAATATATGCACCATGCTTGTGAAAGTCGCTGTGTGATATTCGAGTGCCAATTTCAAGTAAATGCGCAGCCCATGTTAATTTTTTCTCAAGGCGATTGGTTTCAGCCGGATCGACACTGGATTTTTCGAAAATACCCTTGAACAATGTGAGTGCTGTTCGTTGGACGCGTTCGGCTTGTGCGACATCGACTGCAAATCGATTGCCCAAGGCCAAGACCATGCTGCTTCGCAGGTCAGTATTTTCTTCACGCTGCATGAGGTCGTACAGCACGCCATGCCTCAATGCACCTTGTGCAGCGTGCATCGTTTCAATTTGCATCAGATCAAAAAGTGCACACAAAACAGCCAATCCCCCGCCGATGACTGGTTTGCGGTCTTCTTTAACGCCATCCAGTTTAAGTGCATCGCTACGGCCGGCTTTGATCAATTTCTCTTTTAACCAGTCTAGTCCTTCACGTGTAATCACTTCTTCTGGCCAACCTGCAGCATGCAGCACATCAGTGACGGCGCCAATCGTTCCCGACGAGCCGTAGGCCATATCCCAGCAATTTCTTGGATAAAGCGCAAGTGCTTCATCTAACACTGCTTTGGCTGCAACTTCTGCCCACTCAAAAGCCAAGGGTGTAAATTGACCTTCAGCGAAATACTTCATAGACCATTTAACGCTGCCAACACGGTAAGACTCCATGGTTTGAGGTTTGTAGCCTTTTCCCAAAATCATTTCTGTGGATCTGCCGCCAATGTCGATCACCAATCTTTTTTCTTCGGATTGGGGCAACAGATTGACCACGCCCGAATAAATCAGTCGCGCTTCTTCTCGGCCAGAAATGACCTCAATTGGGAAACCTAAAAGTTTTTCTGCATGGCTTAAAAATTCGTCACGATTCTTAGCCTCTCGCAGAGTTTGAGTCGCTACTGCGCGTACATGTTTGGGGCCAAAGCCAGACAAGCGCTCAGAAAAACGGGCTAAACAATCCCAGCCTCGCTGCATCGCTTCTTTGGACAGCATGCGTTCTGCGTCCAAGCCATTACCTTGCCGGACTGTTTCTTTAAGATATTCCACGCGCCGGATATGCCCGTGCTCAAGTACGCCAATTTCGAGGCGAAAGCTGTTGGAGCCTAAATCAATGGCCGCCAGTAGTTGTCCGTTTTTCATCTGAGTACTTCAAAGTTGCGCAGAATAGTCATTCAATTCACGTTATTTTGTGTCTATTTTTTGTCATTTTGATGACAAATTGTGCCTGATTGCCTAATAAATACTTCTGATTGGCTTGCTGGGACCCAAAGTGCATAAGTTGAAGGGTGTCTATAAATTGACATTAATTTGTCACAATTGGCGGCTAAATTAAAAGGGTGCTGCAAAAGTCTGCCGTGAATACAAGGCAGGCATGTTGCACATACAGACATCGAGTATCAACCTCTGAATCAAGGATTCAAAATGCTAAAGATCAAAACTTGGGTTGCGGCACTGGGCCTGACCGCCGTTGCAGTGACCTCCATGGCCGCCGAACTGACGGGTGCTGGCGCGACCTTCCCATTCCCAATTTATGCCAAATGGGCTGAAGCTTACAAAGCCAAGACCGGCAACAGTATGAATTATCAGTCCATCGGCTCTTCTGGTGGCATCAAACAAATCAAAGCCAAAACAGTTGACTTTGGTGCAACAGATGCTCCCTTGACTGCTGAAGAGTTGGACAAAGAAGGCTTGGTGCAGTTCCCTGCCATCATTGGCGGTGTGGTGGCTGTTGTGAACATTGATGGCATCAAGCCTGGTCAAGTTAAATTGACGGGTGACATGTTGGCCGACGTTTTTGCTGGCGTCATTGGCAAATGGAATGACAAGCGCATTGCGGACATGAACCCAGGCGTCGCTTTGCCTGATGCTGCCATTACTGTCGTTCACCGTGCCGACGGCTCTGGCACGACTGCTGTGTTTACAGACTATTTGGCCAAAGTCAACGCCAACTGGAAATCGACAGTGGGTGCTGGTGCTGCGGTGAAGTGGCCTGCGGCTTCCTCAGTTGGTGGCAAGGGAAATGAAGGTGTTGCGGCTAACGTGACCCGTATCAAAAACTCCATCGGTTATGTTGAATATGCATACGCTAAGAAAAACAACATGGCGCATTTGAACTTGCGAAATCAGGCTGGCCAAGTGGTGGCGCCTGATGATGAAACATTCGCAGCTGCGTCTGCCAGCACTGACTGGTCAAAAGTTCCCGGTATGAGCATCTACTTGACCAACGCACCTGGTGCCAAGTCATGGCCCATCACTGGCGCTTCTTTTATTCTGATGTTCAAAGAGCCAGCCAACAAGGCCAACTCAGCAGAAGTCTTGAAATTCTTTGACTTTGCTTTCAAAGAAGGCAAAAAAATGGCCACTGAATTGGAATACGTGCCAATGCCTGATGCCACAACTGACTTCATTCGCAAGAGCGTTTGGAACCACGTGAACGTGAAGTAATTGGGACTTCTATGAACGACGCAGACATTTTGATGACCCCTCACCGCCAGAGCGTTCTGCGCTGGCAGAGGTGGCAAGACTTCTTTTTTGAGAAGACCACCATGGCTTTTGCGCTGTCCACGTTGGTGGCGCTGACCGGCATCATTGTCTCGTTGTTCATCAGTTCTTGGCCGGTGCTCACCACATTCGGTTTTGAATTTTTCTATACCGTTGAGTGGGACATCATCAACTCCAAATTTGGCGGATTGATTGCCATTTTTGGAACGGTTGCCACGGCAACCATTGCCATTCTGATTGCATTGCCCTTGAGTTTTGGCATTGCAGTATTTTTAACTGAAACATGCCCTATGTCATTGCGTCGTCCATTGGGAACGGCCATTGAATTGTTGGCAGCTGTGCCGTCGATCATTTACGGCATGTTTGGTTTGTTTGTCTTTGCGCCTTTATTTGCTGAATACGTTCAGCCCGCTTTGGCTGCGACACTGGGACAAGTACCTGGTCTTGGAATTTTGTTCACGGGTGCCTTCAATGGCATCGGTATTTTGGCAGCTGGCCTGATTTTGGCCATGATGATTTTGCCTTTCATTGCCTCTGTCATGCGCGATGTGTTTGAAATCGTACCGCCCATTTTGAAAGAATCTGCTTACGGCATTGGTTGCACCACTTGGGAAGTGGTCACCAAGATTGTGTTGCCCTACACCAAGACGGGAGTCGTGGGCGGGGTTATGTTGGGTTTGGGGCGCGCATTGGGAGAAACCATGGCTGTGACCTTTGTCATTGGCAATGCCCACAAATTATCACCTTCGCTGTTTTCACCTGGTAACTCAATTGCCTCCACCTTGGCGAATGAATTTGGAGAGGCCGAACCGGGTTTGCATTACGCGTCTCTCTTTTCTTTAGGCCTGGCATTGTTCTTAATTACATTGGTTGTTCTGTCGTTGGCCAAATGGATGTTAATCCGTGCAGAAGCCAAGAAAGGCATGAAGTCATGACCATTCAAAGCAATTTGGATCCTTCCATTTACGCAAGACGCAAACGCGCCAACTTTATCGGCTTGGTTTTGTCCATGTCGGCCATGGCCATTGGCCTGATTTTCTTGCTTTGGATCTTGACCATCCTCATGTTCAAAGGCTTTTCTGCTTTGAACTTCGCCATGTTGACGCAAAGCACCCCGGCCCCAGGCTCTGAGGGCGGCGGCTTGGCCAACGCCATAGTGGGTAGCCTGATGATTGTGGTTTCATGCGCCTTGCTGAGTACCCCCATTGGTGTATTGGCGGGCGTCTACCTATCAGAATATGGTGATCGCAGCAAAATGGCTGCCATCACCCGTTTTGTGAATGACATCATGTTGTCTGCACCGTCCATTGTGATTGGCTTGTTTGTCTATGCCTTGGTGGTGGTACCTTCTAAGCACTTCTCTGGCTGGGCTGGCACCATTGCCCTCTCATTGATCGCGATTCCAGTCGTCGTTCGCACCACAGAAAACATGCTGAAATTGGTACCAGTGAGTTTGCGTGAAGCTGCATTTGCGCTGGGCGCACCCAAATGGAAAGTGTCAACATCGGTCGTTTTAAAAGCTGCAAGAAGCGGCGTGATGACCGGATTACTCCTGGCCTTGGCTCGTGTCAGTGGTGAAACGGCCCCCCTGTTGTTCACCGCATTGAATAATCAGTTTTTCTCTCTTGATATGAACAAGCCAATGGCCAATTTGCCAGTGGTCATCTTTCAATTCGCCATGAGCCCCTATGACAATTGGGTCAGTTTGGCATGGGGTGGTGCTCTGCTGATCACGCTCACAGTTTTGGCACTCAACATCGTTGCACGCGTTGTGTTCCGAGAAAAAGTTGCAGCTTAAACATTCAACGGACTAATTAATATGAATACTTTGCCTGCTACCAAAGAAACAATCCTTGAAGTTCGCAACTTGAACTTTTACTACGGCGCATTTCAGGGTCTGAAAAACATCAATTTAGACATTGAAAAAAATACCGTGACAGCCTTCATTGGGCCATCAGGATGCGGCAAATCGACACTGCTCAGAACACTCAATCGCATGTATGACCTCTATCCAGGCCAGCGTGCGGAGGGCGAGATTAATTTTGCGGGTGAGAATATTCTCAATCCCAAGCAAGATTTGAACTTGTTGCGATCGCGTGTAGGGATGGTTTTTCAAAAACCAACGCCATTCCCCATGTCGATTTACGACAACATCGCCTTTGGTGTTCAGCTTTATGAAAAGCTGTCCCGCAGCGACATGGACGACCGTGTCGAGTGGGCATTGCAAAAAGCAGCCATTTGGGACGAAGTTAAGAACAAGCTGAATCAAAGCGGCTTGTCTTTATCTGGTGGTCAGCAGCAACGTTTGTGCATTGCACGGGGCATCGCTGTCAAACCCTCCATCTTGTTGTTGGACGAGCCTACCTCGGCTTTGGATCCAATTTCAACAGGCAAAGTAGAGGAATTGGTGCATACCCTGAAGAGTGAATACACTGTGGTGATCGTGACACACAACATGCAGCAAGCTGCACGTGTGTCTGACTACACTGCTTACATGTACTTGGGAGAATTGATGGAGTTTGGAGAAACCGATCAAATTTTCATGAAGCCCGCCCGTCAAGAAACTGAAGACTACATTACTGGCCGATTCGGCTAATTAGGAGTTAGAAAATGGACAAACATATTTCAAGTCAATTCGATGCCGAATTGGGCAGTGTTTCTACACGGGTTCTTGAGTTGGGTGGATTGGTGGAGTCGCAAATCCGTCATGCGGTCTATTCACTCTCGCAATTCAACAGCGAAGTGGCAGACCAAGTGATTGCAACGGAAGCCAAAGTTAACTCGATGGAGGTTGAGATTGACCGCGATTTGTCCTCCATCATTGCGCGTCGTCAACCGACAGCGCGTGACCTTCGCTTATTGATTGCCATCTCAAAAATCACTGCCAATTTGGAACGCGCAGGGGATGAATCGGAGAAAATTGCACGAATGGTCAAAGCCATTATCAACAGTGGTAGCGCCCGTGCGTTGCCATCGTCTGAGTTGCGCATAGCGTCGGACTTGGCTTCTGGATTGCTTCGCAAAGCTTTAGATGCTTTTGCGCGTCTGGATGTGACAGAAGCAGTTTCTATTTTGAAAGAAGACGATTTGATCGATGCAGAGTTTGACGGCTTTGTTCGCAAATTGGTGACCTACATGATGGAAGATCCTCGCACCATCTCGGCCAGTCTTGATCTGTTGTTTGTGGCCAAAGCCATTGAGCGAATCGGTGATCACGCAAAGAATATCGCTGAATTTATCATTTACGTTGTCAAGGGTGCAGACGTTCGGCACATCGCCTTGGCTGATGTGGAGTCGGCCGTTCAATGAGAAACTTGCCCCGCATTCTGATTGTCGAAGATGAGCCTGCGATTGCAGAGTTGATCGCAGTCAACTTGCGACACAATGGCTTTCAGCCCATTTGGGCGATGGACGGCGAAACAGCGCAAAAAGAATTGGACGATGTCTTGCCCGATGTCATTTTGCTAGATTGGATGTTGCCTAAAGAAAGTGGTCTCAGTTTGGCCAAGAAATGGCGCAACGACAAACGATCGCAAACCATTCCCATTTTGATGTTAACGGCACGTGGTGACGAAGTGGATCGCGTTGCGGGCCTTGATGCTGGCGCAGATGACTACATCGTGAAGCCATTTTCGACCAAAGAGCTGTTGGCGCGTATTCGTGCTGTGCTCAGAAGACGTTCACCAGAACAGTCCGCAGGCCGTATTCAAATGGGGCAGTTGCTATTGGATGCGGATACGCATCGAGTGAGTTTTCAAGATCAACCACTCAAACTCGGACCCACAGAGTTCAAACTGCTTCAATATTTCATGACGCACAAAGAGCGAGTGCACAGCCGTGGCCAATTACTCGACCGAGTCTGGGGTGACCATGTGTTCATTGAAGAGCGCACGGTGGACGTTCATGTCAAACGTCTTCGAGAAGCTCTTGGTGCTGCTGGTAACATGGTGGAAACGGTTCGTGGAGCAGGTTACCGCTTCACGGAAATGACTCAAACTGCAAGCACGGCTGGCTAACTACCAGCGTTTTTTATGTTTCCACGTACCCTCGGCCTGATATTTTGGATGGCCGTTGCTGCTATAACGGGCTATTGGATGAATCCAACGACTGGTCCCGTGCTTGGCGCATTCTTTGTCTGTCTTTTCACGGTCATCAAGGACTTATGGAAAGGGCAAAAAATCGCCAAGTGGTTGCGACACAACAACGTTCAAGATCCACCTGAAATGGGCGGAATTTGGGGGGATTTGATCGATCGCATGCGGCGTATCTTGAACGAGCAGCGCAAGCAAACTCAAAATGAACAGCAGCGTCTTCAAGATTTTTTGTTGGCCATTCAAGCCTCCCCAAATGGTGTGGTCCTTCTAGATCCTGAAGGCCGTATCGAATGGTGTAATCAAACTGCAGCCCAGCATTTAGGAATGGATGCGAAAAGGGACCTGATGCAACATGTGGTTCACCTCGTGCGCGACCCTGTATTTAAAAAGTACTTGACCAGTGATGGCCATGAGGGTGAAGTTGTGATTGACGGTCGAAGTGCATCTTTGCAAAAAACCGTCAAATTGTCAGTGCAGCTCCACAGTTACGGTGAAAGTCGGCAGCTCTTGTTGACGCGTGATGTCACAGCTGTTGCACACGCTGATGCCATGCGGCGCGATTTTGTTGCCAATGTTTCACATGAAATCAGGACCCCGCTGACTGTGATGAGCGGCTTCATTGAAACTTTGCAGAGTCTTCAATTGGATGCTGAAGAACGTGATAAATATCTGGGGCTGATGGCTGTTCAAGCTGAGCGCATGCAAGATTTGGTCAATGATTTGCTCATTCTTTCACAGCTTGAGGGCAGCACATTGCCCTCGACCAATGATCCTGTTTCTTTAGATGGTTTGATGGCCGGCATTGAATCTGAAGCGCGTGGCTTGTCTATGGCGCAACTGCGCTCAGGTGAAGAGCCGCAAATACTTCATTTTGAAAGCTCCCCCGGAGTTCAATTGTTGGGCGCGTCCAAAGAACTTCACAGTGCTGTCGCTAACCTCGTCAACAACGCTGTTCGTTACACACCTGCGGGCGGTTTGATATCAGCGCTTTGGACACTATTGCCTGATCAAAGAATTCAATTCAGTGTCGTTGATACAGGACCAGGCATTGCCTCAGAGCACTTGCCCAGGTTGACCGAACGCTTTTACAGAGTAGATCGCAGTCGATCACGAGAGTCCGGTGGTACGGGCTTGGGACTTGCTATTACAAAACACGTGATGCAACGACATGGCGGGGAACTGAAAATTGAAAGTGAATTGGGCAAAGGTTCTCGATTTATTTTGATTTTCCCCGCATCGCGCGTGAGCACGCAAGCTCACTGAGTTGGTTTCACGGCTCTCGGCAATTTTCTGCGCTCAAAAAGCTTGAGGCCCAGAAAAGTCAGATAACCAATGACTATCGAGACAAGGGCAAAACCACCATATGCAATGGGCCACTCAATGCCCTGCGTCATCATGGAAAACTCAGACATGCCGCCCATACCGGCCAAAATGTTGATCGGCATGAACACAACGCTGAAAACGGTCAACTGGTTCACACGTTTATTTTGATTGATGTTGATGAAGCCGATGGTGGCATCCATTAAGAAATTAATCTTATCGAACAAAAATGCTGTATGACTGTTGAGTGACTCAATATTCCGCATCACCTGCTTGGCATCGTCAATTTGAGAGTCCTTGAGCAATCGCGCCCGAAGTAAAAAATTGAGCGCTCTTTGCGTATCAAGAATATTGCCTCGAATCCGTCCATTTTCAGATTCTTCTTCTGCAATATTTGCCAATGTGATTGCAGCTTGATCATCGGTGACGTGTTCGCTCAAAACCAATTTCCCCACTGAATCTAGTGTGGCATAAATTTGTTCCAGTGAGTCGGCAGAACACTCAACGTCTGCTGCATAGAGATCTAACAAAACGTCAACACAATCGGTGACATAACCTGGCTGCGTCAATGCCCTTCGTTTTTGCAATTTGAAGACTGGTAATTCTTCGTCACGAATGGTGAAAATAATACCGCCATGCAAAATGAAAGCAACCGAAATACTGCGAGCCTCACCTAGTCGGTCGAGTAAAAAATTGGAATGTAGATGGATGGCTTCGTTGGTGTCGATGAAAAATCGCGAAGAGACATCTAACTCGGTTTCCTCTAAAGGTCCAGGCAACTCAATGCCGAAATGATGTCCAATGAATGATCGTTCGGCTTTGCTGGTCTTTAAAAGGTCTATCCAAATTGGCTTCAGATTGTCAAGGTCGGATCGGCCGTGAACGGGCGCTTGTTTCAATCGACCATCGGCCAATTCAAAGACACTGACCTTGCTATTTTCAAAGTCAAGAATTCGGTCTTTTGCCAGTTGCTCTCTTAACTCATTGGACATTTCCCAAAGTATTTCATTTTGTCGATGAATAGGTACGCGTGACCAAACCCAATGTGCATCGTCCAAACTTAACTTATCGAGCGCAACAGCCATTTCTTTTGAGCTGTTTGCAGAAATGAAGTTGAACAATTCAGCATCATGTTGCCTGTGAACAACGGATTGAATTCTTGAGTTGTTCGGCATGTTTTGTTTGTCAACCATTGAGCCAATCAGTTTTTGTTTTTCGAGAATCAGGGCTAATTTTTCGTTTGACATAAATGCATCTTCAGGTGAAGTCTATTCATTTTCATTGACATCCATGCATGGAAGAGATTGCAACGGTTTTTAAATAGGCTTTCAGTTCTAAGCGTACGAAATTCTTGTGACAAGTCTATGAATTTCTGTCATGTATGGATAGTTCAATTGCTGTCGATGGCAGGCTTACAGACGTTCTCGAACAAGATGAAATCAAAGGAGGTTTGATGGGTCAATTTAAGGTGTGTCATTAAAGTTTCATAAAAGTGGCGTCTAACTGACATTGAGGTTTACTAAAGTCGAACAGGTAAAAAACACAGACTTTTACCTAGCATTAACTTTTGATGGACCTCACATGATTCCTAAATTTTCACCCAAGCAAAAACATTTAGCCTATTTGGTTTCTTTGGCTGTTTTGAGCTTTGCGTCTGCACCCCATGCCATTGCTCAAACAGCACCCGCTGTCGATTTGGGCACCATCGGTGCAAGTACCGCTGCAGGTGCATTTCGCGCCAGCGATGCCATCAAGGGCACAGCCACAGCCGTTGCCCCCACTCAGGCCAGCCTGCAAGCCACGCAGCCACAGTCCATCATCACACGTGAGTTCATTGACTTGTCGGTTGCGCCAACAGCAGAGTACAGCCGCATTGTGAACATTGCCCCTAGCTTGTCAGGTGACTCAGCCAATGGCCCTGGACTGAGCGAAACCAAAACCACCTTGCGTGGTTTCAGTGATGACCAATACAACATCACCTTTGATGGCATTCCATGGGGTGACACCAACAACCCAGCTCACCACTCCACATCCTTCTTCCCCGCCTTCACCATTGGTGGCGCGGTGGTTGAACGTGGCCCCGGCAATGCCAGCAACTTAGGCTACGCCACATTTGGTGGTTCCATCAACTTGTTTTCTAAAAAGCCATCTCAGGACAAGTCATCGACTTTCTACTCCAGCATTGGCAATTGGAATACCAGCTTGGTCGGTGTCGGATACGAAAGTGGCCGCTTGGCCGATCTGGGTGACGCCACTTTGCAGTTGAATGTGCAAGAACTGAAGTCGGATGGTTATTTGAGCCATAGCCCTGTCAAAAGCGATAACTTGACTGTCAAATTTGAGCGCCCTGTGGGTGACTCTACTTTGTTGACGGTTTTCTCAACCGTGAACCAAATCCACTATGCGCAACCTGATAGCAACAAAGGTGCCACACTTACTCAAATTGCCCGATTTGGAAAAAATTTCCAATTGGACAATGATCCAACCAGCATGAACTATCAGGGCTACAACGCCACCACCAAGGACACTGATTTTTCTTATCTGCGTTTGAGAAGCGAATTGCAAGATGGTTGGAACTCTGACAACCAGCTTTACACCTACGCTTACAACAATCAGACCAAATCTTCGACAGATCCAACATGGACTGGCACTACGGGTACCAATCCTGATCCCCGCAGAACCGCACCTGCCGGTACTTGGGTCAAGTCCAGCTTGATTGCTTTGAATGGCAATATCCCAGGCATTGACAAGCAAAACAAATACCGCGTTGTGGGCGATATTTTGAAATTGACCAAACAACTGGACACCGGTTTGGTGCGTGTCGGTATGTGGTACGAAACATCTGACACAGATCGCCACCAATATGACATTGACTTGACCACAGGCGGCTACAACCGCAAAGAAGGCACTGTGGCCAACGGCACTTTCTTGGCCGGCACGACTCGCCCGATCGACAGTGTCTTGTTTGACCAGCAATCAAAAATCACGTCGACGCAGCCGTTTGCTGAATTTGAGTGGAAAGCCACAGCGGACACAACCATCACACCCGGTTTGAAATCACTCAGTATTTCTCGCTCTGTGACTTCGCCAGTTGAGCAAACCACACGTGAATTGAACCACGCTGCCTGGAAAACATACACAGCAACCTTGCCCTTCTTGACAGTCAACAAGCAGTTGTCCAATGAATTGTCTGTTTATGGTCAGTATGCGCAAGGCTTTCAGATTCCAGATTTGAAAACCTTCTACATTGCCAACCCTTCTTTGAACAGCGCTGAGCCACAAAAATCTACCAACTACCAGTTGGGTGTGGTTGGTAAATCTGACAAGATGACTTGGGATGTGGATGTTTATCAAATCAACTTCACCAACAAGTTGGTTTCCAATGGTCTCACCGGTGCCAATGCTGCGTACATCAACATTGGTGGCGCAACTTACAAAGGTGTGGAAGGTCAAATGGCTTTTGTGATGGGTGGCGGTTTCTCCGTCTTTGCCAACGGCTCCATCAACAAGGCTTTGGCCAACGACACCGGCAAGCAAATTTCGGGTGCGCCTGAAATGACGGCTGCTTTGGGTGCCTTGTTTGCACAAGGCCCATGGGCTTCTTCCGTGGCTTTGAAGCGCACAGGTGCTGTCTACCAAAAAGATTACACCAATCAGGCTTACTATGATTTCTATAAAACAGCGGCTTATGACAACGTCGACTTGGGTGTGTCTTACACCATGAAGAATGTGGCCATGTTCAAGGCAGTCAAAGTACAGATGAATGTGTTCAATTTGGCCAACAGCCAGAAAGCAACCGCCATCACTGCGGCCAGCTCTTCAGTGACCGGTACCGCTTACGACACCTACATTTTCCAGGCACCTCGCAGCGCTCAAATTTCAGTGAAAGCTGACTTCTGATCATGACACTGAGCAAGCTTTTTGATTTGGCGAACGCCTCTGGCGGTACGCTGTATTTGATGGCTTTGCTCTTGTTGGTGGCCTTGACGGTCATCATCGAGCGAAGCCGTTATTTGTCGAAGATGCAACAAGATGGTGAAAGTCTGATTGACCTGTTGCATGATGGTTCTGCCCTGAACAGAGACATTCTGATCAAAGCACTGCAGCAGCACGAAAATTTGCCTCACGCCAGTGTGGTCCATGCCTCGCTCATTGAGCCTGACACGTCTGACCGTGATGCTTGCGCCGGTCATTTGGAAGAAGCCATCATGCGCGAAGTGCCTGCATTGGACAGATCTTTGTGGGTGCTGGATACCGTCATTACCTTGGCACCGTTGTTGGGTCTCTTTGGCACCATCATTGGCATGTTCGGTGCGTTCTCTGTGTTGGGGGATGTTCAAAATGGCGCAAGCCAGGTAACGGGTGGTATTGCGGAGGCTTTGATTGCAACAGCCTCAGGTCTGTTGATTGCCATGGTTGGACTGGTTTTCTTCAATTGGCTCACCACCAAAGTTCGAATGATCGTGCACCAAATGGAAATTCTCAAGGTCATGATTTTGAACCGCCGATTTGGTAGCCAACAACCGACCAATGTGCGTGGCAATTTGAAGGCTGTTTGACATGCGCTATTTTGAAACACGCAAAGCACGCATTGAGATCATTCCAATGATCGACATCATGCTGTTCTTGCTGGTATTTTTTGCCATGATGACCTTGCGCATGATTCCCACATCGGGCCAGGTCAGTAAATTGCCCACCAGCAGCACGGCCAGCGCCATTCCTTCGCCCAAGCTGTTGGTTGAAATTCGAAGCAATGGCCAATTGTTGGCGGAGGGGCGTGAAGTTGAACCCGCTGACATTTCAGCCTTGGTCAAGTCGCGTGATCCCGCCAATTTGGCCGTCACCATTGCTGGCAGTGATGATGCTTCAATGCAGCACCTCATGAAGGCTGTGGATGCGGTGCGCATGGGCGGCGCGACTCAAATTGGACTGGCTGCCAAACAGGTGTCACATTGACTGCAAGTTTGAATCCCCAGGGGCAGTGGATGCCCCTCGCTAAGAAGCATGGCCCTCGAAGTTTTTGGACTTCTCTGGGTTCTGCACTCATGCTTGAAGTGGGCGTTGTCACCCTCATTTTTGTGTGGGTCATCCTGCACCCCCCCGAAGAAATTCGGCAGGTTGTGCCGCTGGTCATGTCCATGATGGATGCGCCCAAGGAAGTACAAGCGGCGCCGCCCAAACCAGCCAAGGTGCCTGACGTCCCACCCAAAGTCAAAACACTGACCCCGCAAGTCGTGCCAGAAGTTCGACAAGCCGTGGAACCCGCGCCCCCCCTTGTGTCAACGGCCACGGCTTTCTCGGCCCCAGTGCCTCAGGTTCAGCCACCTGTTGCTGCGCCTGTGAGCCCTGCGCCACCGCTGGTGGACCCGGCGCTGGCTTACAACGTCAAATTGGCTGCAGCGGTGCAAGCCGCCTTTGTGGTACCGGGTCCAGCGGCCGCACTTGGATTTAAGGGCCGGGCTCGTGTAGAGTTCCACTTGAAGGATGGTGTTGTGAGCAATGCCAAAATTCTCCAGGCCAGTGGGCTCGGCGCTGTGGACCGTGCTGCCTTGAAGGCGGTTGAGGTGGCTTCATTTCCTGCACCACCTGTTGCGCTCTTGGGCAAAGAGGGGGTCTATCAGATCTGGGTCGCTTGTTATTAATTTTTTGAGATTGCTTTGAAATCATGTTTGAGCCTGTCCGTATGTTGGGATTGATTCGCACCGTGAGTGTGTGCCTGTTGGCATTGAGCGGCTTGCAGGCGGCAGCTTCAGGCATTCATTCTGTGTTCACTGTGCAGGCACCAGAAGGTCAGTGGGTGGTTCGCGCATTGACCACCACTGCACATTGTCCAAAGATTCAGTGGGATCGGAAAAAAGCCGAACAGATGAAAGTGCGCGCGCCCCAAGGCGAGGTGCCTGTTCGTTCAGATGCGGTGCAATCTGATAGCAAACCCGCTGTGTTTGACATCACAAGTTGTGAGGCTCACTGGCCAAAAGGTGCAAAGTCGGCCAAGATTGAAGGCCGCGCCGTCCCTGCGCCGGGCAAGACCCTTCAACGAATTTTGATCATTGCCGATACAGGCTGCAGATTGAAAGCTTCCGAAAATGCATTTCAAGATTGCAACGATGCTGACAAGTGGCCCTTTCAGAAAGTGGCGCAAAGTGCTGCCAAATTAAAACCCGATTTGGTGGTTCACATTGGTGACATCCATTACCGTGAAAGCCCCTGTCCAGAGGGTCGTGCCGGCTGTGCAGGTGCGACTTGGGGGTATGGCTGGGATGCTTGGCGCGATGATTTTTTCAAACCTGCACAGCCTTTGTTGGCTGCTGCGCCTTGGTTGTTTGTTCGGGGCAATCATGAGTCTTGCTTCAGGGCGGGGCAGGGTTGGTTCCGTTTTGTCGATGCCTTGCCTTGGACGCAGGCGCGCAATTGCAACGATCCAGCCAACGACATGCAGGGTGACTTCTCAGAGCCCTATGCCGTCAGCCTCTCTAAGTTCGCGCAGTTCATTGTCTTTGATTCATCCAAGTCCAGTGGCAAAGCCTATCAGCCAGAAGACCCCGCGTTTCTCAAATACCAAGCTCAGGTCCAGTTGGCCGCACAGTTGGCAACGAAAAAAGCGGAGAGTTTCTTCATCAACCATCACCCTTTGTTGGCCGCAGCGTCGAGCCCGGATGCGAGTAAATTTCGCCCAGGCGGCAGTGCAGGATTGCAATCGGTGTTCAGTATGAGCGAACCGCAGCGTTTGTTTCCTGCCAATGTGAGTGTGGCAATGCATGGCCATGTGCATTTGTTTGAAGCCATCAGCTTTCAAACAGACCATCCCGTGTCCTTGGTGATGGGCAACTCTGGCTCCATGAATGAAGGTTTCGCACCCAAGGACATCAAGCCTACCGACAGGGTTTACAAAGATGCTGTGGTGGACAATTATGCGTCCCGCTCTGACTATGGATTTGCCACCCTGGACCGTGTCTTCGAAGGCGGTCAAGAAACTTGGCTTTTGACGGAGTACACGACGGAAGGTCAGGCCGTGATTCATTGCAAACTGAAGCAAGGTAAAAGCCGTTGCGATTGAATGGATGACTGGCGGATCTTGTGGGGCACCGCCTTGAGGTTTCATATTTAATTCATCTCCTCGTCACTGAGTTTTCATTTTCATTTGGCAAATTAAAGGGGTGGCTGCCATCTGCAGCGTACTTTTTTCACTTGAACTTAGGAAAATCAATGTCCGCAACACCTCAATTCAATCGCCGTCAATGGCTCCAAACATTTGCCGGCGCGCCCTTGCTGCCTCTGGCGACTTCGCTCAGCGGCGCAAGCCTCATGCTCTCAGCCTGTGGGGGTACATCGCATCCGTTGGCAAGTTTCACCAGCGCCACATTCAGCTCTATGCCTGCGCCATCCCTGGCCAATGCTGCACAAATGGCCACCACGACCGTGGGTTCGACCATGAGTTTGAATTTCAGTGACGGTTCACAGCAAAGCTACAAACTGAGCTATCAGCCTTTCTTTGTAACGGGTGATTTGGTTTCCGATGGCCAAGGCGGAAAAATCTTGTCGGGTGGCTACTTTGACATCAACAACCGCCCCATCTTAGACACCACAGTGGCTGGCAAAGAGCGCCAATTCTTTTCCGACTCACCTGATGGCACATCCTTGCTCACGGTGCCCAATGCCAGTGTGCCGGGTGTCAAGGGCAATGCTGTTTTTTCAGTGGTTCAATTTGAATACACGACCTGGGCGCAAGATGGCGTGACAGGGATGTATGGCAAATTGCCTTCCCCCATTGCGGTACTGACCTTAGATCAAGATCCCACAACGGGTAAGTTGAGCTTGGTGAAATACCACAACGTCGACACGTCTGGGGTCAATGGCTTGTGGATCACATGTGGTGCCAGCTTGTCACCTTGGGGGACACATTTGTCAAGCGAAGAATATGAGCCGAATGCTTTTACGGCTGCAACGGACCCGCAATTCAAAGCCTTCAGCAAGAACCTGTATGGTTCTGAAACAGCCGCAAACCCTTACAACTATGGCCACATGCCAGAGGTCACGGTCAACCCTGACGGTACCGCGACGATCAAAAAACATTACAACTTGGGCCGAATTTCTCACGAACTGGTTCAGGTCATGCCAGACAACCGCACGGTGTTCATGGGCGACGATGCCACCAACAGCGGTTACTTTGTGTTTGTGGCGGACAGAGAGAAAGATTTGAGCGCGGGCACCTTGTATGTGGCCAAAGTTGGCGCTGGATTTTCCATTGACCCTACCGCCCCTGCTGCACCCCTGACATGGATCAAGCTGGGCTCTGCGACCAGTGCCGAAATCAAAACGCTGGCCAATACTTTGAGGCCCACTGACATCATGTGGGTGTCTGCATCAGATCCCCAAGATGCGAGCTACACCAAGGTCAATGCCAACGGCAGAACCGAATGGATCAAGTTGAACCCCGGCATGGAAAAAGCAGCCGCGTTTCTCGAGACCCATCGGTATGCTTCGTTGGTGGGGGCATCGATGGGCTTTAGCAAGATGGAGGGCACCACCGTCAACATCAAAGACAAGGTGGCCTATTCTGCTTTGCAAAACTGCATCGCCTCCATGGTCGCTGGCAACGCCTACAACACCGTGGGCAATGGTGTGAGTCTTGCCAGGGCGTTGAATGCGGGCGCTGTCATGGCCTTGAACTTGAAGGGTGGCCTCAAAGACACCGCAGGTGTTGCCATCAACAGTGAGTGGATGCCCGCTGATACGAAAGCCTTGATCACGGGAGAAGACATAACAGCCGATGCATTGGGCAATACGGCCAACCCGGACAAAATTGCCAATCCTGACAATTTGAAATTCTCGGAAAGCATGCGCACCTTGTTCATTGGTGAAGACAGCAGCCAACACGTGAATAATTTCTTGTGGGCATACAACATTGATACCAAGGTCTTGTCGCGCATCATGTCCATCCCCTCGGGCGGAGAGTCCACCGGTTTGCACGCTGTGGATGAACTCAATGGTTGGACATACATCATGAGCAACTTCCAACATGCGGGTGATTGGCTCCCGATCCACAGTAACGTGAAGTCAACACTGGAGCCTTTGATCAAAGCCAACTACAAAGAAAAATTTGGTGCTGCCGTGGGTTACTTGACGGCAGATTTGACGCAGATGCGCTTGTCAAAGGCTTGAACACCAGCGTTGATTGGGCCAATGAACGCTCTAAAATTGAGGACATGTTGCGCATGTCCTTTTTTTGACTCTTTTTGTTTCTGCCAATGCCTTGGCGTGGAATCCATTTGCTTCAGACGATTTCAGTGAAGTGGCCTTGTCCAAGGCGGAGTTACAGAAAGTTCAAGTCAATGCGGGTTGGGCCAAGGGCGATGACCAGACCTTGATCTTTGAGGTGAACAATGGGCTAAAGGGGCCAATGCAATGCGGCGCAGCCAATGTCGATTTGAACGATGGCAAGTCAGTTGGCAAAGTGTTCATGCCCAAGTTTGCCATTCCAGGCCATGCCACACGCAATGCCAGCATGTCGGTGGTCAAGGGCACCATGAAGGCCTATGCGCTGACTTGTTCTTGCTTCAAAAAGAAAGGGGCTGGGGATTGTGTGAATCCCTTGAAGTCATTTTGATTAAAACTCGAGGGTTTGCCCTTCAGTCATCACGATGACTTTGGTGCTTGAGCCTTTCATGGCTTCCACGAATTCTGCAGCTGTGCCTTTGGCCAAGGGATTGGAGCCGTGGTGGATGGGAATGACCATTTTGGCTGGAATCCAGTTCTTCATGCCCCATGCTGCGTCTTCAGGATCCATGGTGAAGTTGCCTCCAATGGGGATCAGCACCAAGTCAGGTTTGTAGCGGTCATAGATGAACTTCATGTCGCCGAACAAGCCGGTATCGCCCATGTGCCAAATTTTGAAACCATTTTCCAATTGAATGATGTAACCCACGGCTTCGCCTGCTGGGTGCGATTCATTTTTGCCAGTGGCTGGGTTGTTGTGCACCAGCAGCGAGGAGTGCTCAGCTTGTACGGCGGTCACTTTGATACCTGGCAATGGGTTGACATGGCCTGTCTTGTTAAAGCGGTGACCTAAGTTTGCAGGCAAGATGCCCAAGGTGATCAGCGGCGTGACCATGTCTGCGGGGCCATAAAGCATGGTGTTCTGAGCTTTGGCAATGGCCGGCGCATCACCAATGTGGTCGACGTGCGCATGGGTCACCAGCAACAAGTCCACTTTGCCAAGTGCAGAGAGATCGGTTTTATAGGGGGCTGGCGTTTTCGG
Source organism: Comamonadaceae bacterium (assembly GCA_947373185.1). Classification (GTDB taxonomy): domain Bacteria; phylum Pseudomonadota; class Gammaproteobacteria; order Burkholderiales; family Burkholderiaceae_C; genus Limnohabitans_A. Next base: position 164,039 of record CANBWP010000001.1, read on the forward strand.
GCCACCCGTCAACCAAGGGTCAATGACGATGGTTTTGCCGCCTGGTGATTTGATTTTGAAGCCCGCTTGGCCAAACCAATAGAGCTCAGTTTTGCCAGACACCGCCTGCGCTTGGGCAGGGGCATGCAGGCTGGCCATGCCAAGCCCCAAGGTCAGCGACAGTGCCAAGCCAAGGCTGGCGGTCAGATGGGAACCTGCCTTGGCAGCAGTCGAGAAAGTGTGTTGAATGGCGCGCATGATTTCTCCAAGAATGGACACTGCATGCTAGAGGGCTTTTGACGCCTGAATACTAGGGTTTTTCATAGGTCGCAAGAATATCTCTCATGCCACGTGCAAGCACAGTTCTGACACACTTGCGGTCATTCACCAGGAACGACTCATGAAAACCACAGGCCGCCTTCCATGGCTCACTTCACTCAGTCTTTTAGGACTTTGCTTCTTCATGACGACACTGCACGCTCAAACGCCAGCCAGCTTGGCACAAGAATTTGCGCCAACGGGCACCTTGCGTGCGTCGATCAATCTGGGCAATCCCATCTTGGCCAACAAAGATGCTCAGGGCCAAGCTGTGGGCGTCTCGGTGGATTTGGCCACTGAATTGGCCAAACGTTTGGGTGTTCCGCTCAGTTTGGTGGTGTTTGATGCCGCCGGTAAATCAGTGGACGCTGTGACGCAAGAAAAGGCCGATTTTGGGTTTTTTGCCATCGATCCTGTCAGGGGCCAGGGCATTGCGTTTACAGGCCCCTACATCTTGATTGAAGGCAGCTACTTGGTCAGTGACAACTCGCCAATCACGCGCAACGAGCAGGTCGACCAAGTAGGTACACGCATCGCAGTGGGCAAAGGCAGTGCCTATGACTTGTTTCTCACACGAGAAATTAAACAAGCGACGCTACACCGCGCGCCCACTTCGCCGACCACCGTCGATTTTTTCTTGTCTGAAAAATTGGACGTTGCTGCAGGCGTGAAACAGCAACTCGAAATGGATGCCAAGCGATTGCCCCATTTGCGTTTGCTCCCAGGGAGATTCATGGTGATTGAGCAAGCCATGGGTCTGCCCAAAACGCGAAGTGACGCAGCGCAAAACTATCTCAAGAAATTTGTCGAGGAGATGAAGGCCTCTGGTTTTGTGGCGGCTTCCTTATTGCGCCATCACATTGAAGGCGCGGCCGTTGCACCGGCAACGCCCTGATCTGCCAACTTGAACATTCATTTCCAAGGCGTGAAGGCAGGCACAGCACAAGGCCCTTGCGCGTCAATCGATTTGAAATCGGCTGGGCCCACAATTTCTAAGTACTCCATGTCGGGGGAGTAGTCGAACAGGTAGTGAACGATGCCAGGGCGCTGATGCACGACGTCACCAGCTTCCACCAAGGTCTCCTTGTCCTCGTACATGAAGCGCGCCCAGCCCTTCATCATGATCACAATTTGAAACTCGGCCACATGGAAGTGCCAGCCTGTGCCCGTTTCGGGGGGCATGTTGGCCTTGGCAATGTGCGCCACCACCTTGCCCCGTGTGGCCTTGGCCACGCCTAAGTCTTTGTAAACAAAAAAGTCGCGCAGGCCTCCGGGCAAGAACTGTGTCTTGCTCATTTTCACGTGCGAAAAGTCGGTGTGGCTCTCATAAGTTGGGGCTAAGGCAGTCGTGCTCATGGTTAAAACTCCACTTCAAGTTCTTCAATGTCATCAGGCTCGGCCTGGGCTGCTTCACACCACTCCTTCATGAAAGAAGTGGACATGATGTGTTGGCAGTACTTTTGACACACAGGGTCCAAGTCAATGCCATAGGTGTAGAAGCGTGTGACCACTGGCGCATACATGGCGTCTGCCAGCGTGGGTTTTTTGCCAAAGAGAAACGGGCCTTTGTGTTCGGTGAGGCATTCGATCCAAATGGTCGTGATGCGATCAATGTCGAGCTGAGCTTTGGACCAGACTTTGAAGCTTTTGAATTTGGCCTTGATGTTCATGGGCAGCGATGAACGCAGCGCAGAGAAACCAGAATGCATCTCGCCGCAAATTGCACGGCAATGTGCGCGCTGCACCGCATTGGAGGGTAGAAGTTGTGCTTTTGGTGCAATCTCGTTGAGGTATTCGCCAATGGCCAAGGTGTCCCAAACCTTCACATCTTCGTGCGACAACATGGGAACCAAGATGGAGGGCGACAGCAAAAGTAGTTCCGCGCGGGCATCAGCTGAGTCAGTGGCAACAGCCACTTCTGAGAATGAAAGCCCCGACATTTTGACCATTAACCAGCCACGCAAAGACCATGACGAGTAGTTCTTGCTGCTGATGGTCAGCGTGGTCTTCAAGACAAGTTTGGCAGCACGTGGCATATCGACTCTCGATGGATGAGGACGAAAAGCTTCTTGCAAAAGTTATGCCATTCGTGGCACAACTTTTGCACAGTTCTTTTGACCTCGAGCAAATGCTCTCAATTGGTGAAGGAAATGATGTACCAAAACTACCAAGTGATGGCCAATGCCTGTGACCCTGTTCGGAAGCTGGCTGAAAAGTCCCAATCCATGTTGTCGCATTGGCCCACCGCCAAGGCCATGCCATACGGCCGCTGGGTTGAAGCTTATTTGGAGCAGGTGAGCCTGATGGGTCTCACCCATCAGCGGCCTGCCTTTTTGATCGACGCTGTGAAGAACTTTGACGGCTCTGAATCTCAGATCGAAGAGACAACGGTCAGTCAACGCGTCTTTTGTAACTTGGTCTGTTTCAAGAAAAAGGGCGTCAAGGGCCTACCACGGATCTTGTTGGTAGCCCCCATGTCAGGCCACTTTGCCACATTGCTGCGCGGCACCGTTCAAACCTTGGTCCAAGACCATGAGGTTTACCTCACTGACTGGTTGAACATCCGTGACATTCCCTTGTCTGCAGGCAAGTTCGATTTGGATGCGTACATTGATGAGATCATTGCGTCACTGCATGCATTGGGTCCTGGCGTGCACTTGATGGGTGTCTGCCAGCCAACGGTGGCATGTCTGGCCGCCACCAGCATCATGTCGGAAGACAAAGATCCCTGCGTGCCATCAAGTCTGACCTTGATGGCTGGGCCGATTGATACGCGCATCAATCCCACGCAAGTGAATGAGCTGGCCATGACCCAACCCATCGAATGGTTTGAGAAAAATTTGTGCTCCCATGTGCCCTTGCAGTTCTCGGGTGCTGGTCGCAAGGTCTATCCAGGTTTTGTTCAGCTCTCGGCTTTCATGAACATGAACCTTGAACGCCACAAAAAATCTTTCAAAGATTTGTTTGACTTGCGGCTTTCAGGCGATAAAGACAAAGCCAATGCCATCCGCGATTTTTACCAAGAATATTTCGCCATCATGGATTTGTCGGCACCGTTTTATTTAGAAACTGTCGAGAAAGTTTTTCAAAAACATTTGCTCCCTAAAGGCGAGCTCACCTACAAAGACCGAGTTGTCAATCCTGCCAGCATTCGAAATACCTTTTTGATCACGGTTGAAGGCGAGCGCGATGACATTTGCGGCATCGGACAAACTTTGGCGGCGCAAGATTTATGCAGCAAATTACCAGCCTATCAAAAGACCCATCACTTGCAAGCAGGTGTGGGTCATTACGGTGTGTTCAGTGGCAAACGTTGGGCTTCTCAAATTTACCCTGTGGTACGCAACGTCATTCAGAGTGTCAACTGATCCGTTGTCGATCGATGCATGTCGACTTCAGCGCATCCACGCCTGTCGCATCATTCTAAAAAATGAGCGCGTAATTTCTGCAAGGCGGCAGGTGTGAGCCCCAGCTGGTTTGAAAGATAGGAATGGACCCCGCCATGTTCAGTTTCAATGATGTCCAATGAAGCTGTGAGAAAACTCTCTTGAACTTCCCATACAATTTTCAAAACATCGGGCGAGAGCGTGGTGGCGCCCGTGCTGTTGCGCTTGTAGAGTTGGTTGGTCAGCAAGTAGTCATGCCAAATGTCTTTCTCTGAGACGCCCAAGGCAAACAGCACCAGCGCAGCTGCCAGCCCCGTTCGGTCTTTGCCGGCGGTGCAATGAAACAGCAAGGGGTCTGGCTTGTCCAATAAATGCTCAAACAATTGTGCAAAGCGATGAGAGTCAAGGCGCACAAAGTCTCGGTACGTGGTCTGCATGGCGTCCAAGGCATCGACTGCAGTGAGGGGCTTGCCTGATAGGTGATGGGCTTGTAGCCGTTGAACCACGGTGGGCTCTATGTTCAGGCTGTGGCGTTCAATCTGGGGCCAGTGATACGACTGCGCTTGGCTTTCCTGCTGCCCTCTGAAATCGAACGCACGCGCAATGCCTAAGGCTTCAAGTTGCGTCACATCCTTGGGTACCAAATTGGCCAAATGATCAGATCGAAAAAGCTTGCGCCATTTCACAGGCCGATTTTCGTGCCCCTTGTAGCCGCCCAAGTCTCGAAAATTAGAGGCGCCTTGAAGCGGAATGTGACGCCGAGCCAAGTCTTGCGGTGTGTGCATGGCTGTCAAGTCAGAGCGGACAGGAACTGCACCAACTCAGGTGTTTTCGGATGACCGAAAACTTCAGCCGGTGTACCGCTTTCATGCACACGTCCTTGGTGCATGAAGATGACGCGGTCAGCCACCTTGCGGGCAAAGTTCATCTCGTGCGTCACCATCAACAACGTCATGCCTTCTTCGGCCAGGCTTTCTACCACCCGCAGTACTTCGCCGACCAACTCGGGGTCCAGTGCCGATGTGATTTCATCGCAGAGCAAAATTTGAGGTTCCATGGCCAATGCGCGTGCAATGGCCACGCGTTGCTGTTGACCACCAGAGAGCTGGTCAGGCCAGGCTTCAAATTTCTCACCCAGGCCCACGCGTTCCAGCAATTTGTGCGCTTGTGCGGCCGCGCTGGCCTTGTCTTTTTGTTTGACCAAACCGGGTGCCAACATGATGTTCTGACCTACACGCAGGTGAGGAAACAAATTGAAACTTTGAAAAATCATGCCGACTTTTTGTCGAAGACTGCGCATCGCTTGGGCATCGTGATGCAGCAAGGCTTGATGGTCGACTGTCAAGGTACCGGCTTGAAAGGTCTCTAAGCCATTGACGCAGCGAAGCAAAGTGCTTTTGCCAGAACCACTTTTGCCGATGATGGCAATCACTTCACCAGCGTGCACTTGAAGGTCAATGCCCTTTAAAACTTCGTTGTCGCCAAAGCTTTTGCGAAGTCCCTGAATGGCCAACAAAGGTTCATGCATGTCCACGTTGGACCTTTCGTTCGAGTTGTTTTGCAAAGTAAGAGACCGGAAAGCACAGGGCGAAATACAAAAGTGCTACGCAGCTGTAAACCAAGAAGGGTTTGAAGGTGGCGTTCGTGATCATGGTGCCGGCTTTGGTCAGTTCAATGAAGCCAATGACGGAGGCTAAGGCGGTTCCCTTGATCACCTGCACCAAGAAGCCCACAGTGGGCGGAATGGCAATTTTGAAAGCCTGCGGCAAGATCACGTATCGCAGTTGCTCGAAAAAGCTCAAGGCCAAACTTTGACTGGCTTCCCATTGCCCCTTGGGGATGGCGTTGACACATCCTCGCCAAATTTCCGCCAGAAAAGCGCTGCTGTAAAGGGTGAGGGCCACACCGGCTGCTAACCAGGGCGAGGTTTCAATGCCAATCAAAGCCATGCCAAAGTAAGCCAAAAAAAGTTGCATGAGCAGGGGCGTGCCTTGGAAAATTTGCACATACACATTGACGAAGCATCGGGCCCATTTGCTGGCGGACAAGCGGGACACCAGCAGCAGCAAGCCCACCAAGCCGCCCCCCACAAAAGCAATGAGCGAGAGCATCACGGTCCAGCGCAATGCCATCAGCAGGTTTCTGAAAATATCCCAAAGAGAAAAATCAACCATTTTGAAACTCTCTTTAGCGACCAAACAAAAAGCGTGGGCCGAGCCAGTTGAGCAAACGGCGCAAAGCCATGGCCAGGGCCAAGTAGGTCAAGGTGGCGACGATGAAGGCTTCAAAGGCCCTGAAATTGCGGCTTTGAATGAGGTTGGCGGCATGGCTCAGTTCTTCAGTAGAAATCTGCCCACACACGGCAGAGCCCAACATCACGATGATGATTTGACTGACCAAGGCTGGCCAAACTTTTTGCAGTGCAGGCGGCAATACCACATGCGCGAAAATTTGAACCGGCTTTAAAGCCAAACTCAGTGCGGCCTCCATCTGACCTTTGGGCGTTGCTTCTATGCCCGCGCGAATGATCTCTGTGGCGTAGGCGCTCAGATTGACCACCATGGCAATGATGGAAGCCACCTCGGGTGACAAACGCACACCCAAGGCGGGCAAGCCAAAGTAAACAAAGAACAGTTGCACGATGAAGGGTGTGTTGCGGATGGTTTCCACATAGCTGCCCGCCAAGGCGCGCAAAGGCAAACTGCCATGAACGCGGGACCAGGCAAGCAAAATGCCAAGCACCAATCCCAACACGGTAGAAACGCCTGTCAGCCCAACGGTCCAGGCGACGCCCTTCACCAGCAAAGGCCATTCAGCCAGGACGCTGATGAAATCTAGTTCAATGCGCATGAGCGACCAGGTGCGCCATCAAAGTGGCAGATCGCCAGCAGGGCGGCCCAACCATTTTTGAGACATCTTGTCGATGTCACCGGCCTTACGACCTTGGGCAATGATTTCGTTCACTTTCAAACGCAGCTTGTCTTCACCCTTGGCCACACCGATGAAATTGGGGGAGTCTTTCAGCAAGAGTTTGTACTCCGTGTTCAAGCCTGGGTTTTTGGTCATGATGGTGCCGGCCACCGAAGCGCCTGTGGCAATCACTTGAACCTGACCCGATATGAAGGACGAGATGGTGGCGTTGTTGTCTTCAAAGCGTTTGACATCGACACCAGATGGCATCACTTTGGAAAGTTCTTGGTCCTCCATGGCACCACGTGTGACGCCCACCGACTTGCCCACCAAGTCATTGAAGCTTTTGATGCTGACATTTTTGGCCGCAAAAACCGCTTGGAAAAAGGGAGAGTAGGCTGATGTGAAGTCGATCACCTTTTCACGTTCGGCATTTTTACCCAAGGTGGAAATGACCAAGTCTGCCTTTTTGGTTTGCAAATAAGGAATGCGGTTGGCACTGATGACTGGAATCAATTCAACTTTGACGCCCAATTTTTGGCCGATGTAATTGGCCATTTCAACGTCCAGCCCCTGAGGTTGAAGGTCAATGCCCACAAAACCGTAAGGCGGGTAGTCTGTTGGAATGGCAATTTTGATGAGCTTGGATTTCATGACATCGTCCAAGGCATTTTGAGCATGGACGGCTGTACCGGTCAGAGCCAAGCCGGCCAAGAGGGCCAAAACCAAGCGGCGTTGTGCAACAAAACTGAATTTCATGAATGAACTCCTGATGAGGTTAATGCGAAGATGCCATCGGTTTGCAAGACTTGTGCCGCCTTTTGACGCGCTTCAAAGGGGCGGGATTTCATTTCAAGACATTGTATGCACCAATAAGAGGAGGGCGGCTAAGGGGATGTGCGAGGCGCACCTTTTGCGGGATTCTTGAAAATCTGAGTGCCTGATTGCGCGAGCCTAATTTTCGGTGCTATAATCGACAGCTTAGCGGCTGTAGCTCAGCTGGATAGAGTACTTGGCTACGAACCAAGGGGTCGTGGGTTCGATTCCTGCCAGCCGCACCAGATTTCGATTGCAAGATCGTATCTAGAACACAGCTTAGAGGCTTACGTCTCTAGGCTGTTTTTCTTTGTGCGATCCGTTTTCGCGTCATTTCGAATTTCAACTGTGGTTCTTCCAAACCTAAAGGTCATGAGCAAAGCATTCACCCGCGAATCTGATGCCGACGTCCAAGACGATGGCGAGGACCCGAGTCTGCCACCGCTGCCAGCTGGCGCGCGCAATTACATGACGCCCAAGGGCTACTCAGATTTGCGAGCCGAATTGTTCATGCTCATGGACGATGAGCGCCCCAAGGTCGTGGACATTGTGCATTGGGCTGCCAGCAATGGCGACCGCTCAGAAAATGGCGACTACATCTACGGCAAAAAAAGATTGCGAGAAATTGACCGGCGCATTCGCTTCCTGACCAAGCGCTTGGAAATTGCCGAAGTTACCGATCCCAGCGTTCATCACGGCAAAGATCAAGTTTTCTTTGGTGCCACAGTCAGGTACGTCGAAGAAAATGGTGAAGAACGCACCGTCACCATTCGGGGTATTGACGAGGCTGACAGCCTAAACGGTGAGGTGAGCTGGGTGTCGCCGATTGCGCGCACCTTGCTCAAATCAAGCACGGGCGATGTGCTCAAATTGGTCACGCCGCAAGGCTGGCGCGAGATTGAAGTGCTCGAAGTGACTTACCCCCAAGCTGGTGAACCCTCCTAGTCAGCGAGCAGCCGCTCGCCCACCTTACTCTTCGGGTGCGTTTTGACCGCGAACTCTGTGGGTGATGCGCTCAGCATTCAACACAGCAGGTGTGCGTTTTAAATTCTTCAAAACCGTTTCCAGGTGGCTCAGGTCACGCACTGAAATGATGAAGGTATTTTGGGCGGCGTCTTGTGCACTGGCTTGCCCCATCTCCACGTGGGTGATGTCCACTTCTGAGTTGGCCAGGGTGCCAGCTACGCGGGCCAACACGCCTTTGGTGTTGACCACCGTGACGCTGATGCTGGTTTCAAAACTGCGCTGCGGTTCATCGGACCACTCCACCCCAATGAAGCGCTCGCTGTCTTTTTGTTGAAGTTTTAAGCCCACGCTGCAATCGGCCGTGTGCACGGCCAACCCTTCTCCGCGGCCTAAATAGCCAATGATTTTGTCGCCTGGCAGTGGGTGGCAGCAATGCGAATAAACCACCGACGCATTTTCTGAACCATCAAGCATGATCGCGCCTTGCGACACACTTTCATGCGCCATGAAACGCTCGCGCGTCATGAGAAGTGGATCAGGCTTCTCACCCAATTCAGACAACAAGGCTGCAATTCGTTTGGCCACAATGCTGGCGATGCGTTTGCCAAGGCCCACATCGACCAACAGATCGCTGCGGTTCTTGTTGCCTGTGAAGCGCAACAATTTTTCCCACAAGGCTTGATAGCGCGCTGGGTCTTCGGGCATTTGCTCTATGCCTTCAGCACGCAAAGCTTGCGTGAGCAATTTCAATCCCAAGTCCATGGACTCGCTGTGGGCCATGGTTTTCAAGTGGTGCCGAATTCTGGAACGAGCCCGTCCTGTGCGAACAAAGCCAAGCCAAGATGGGTTGGGCGCTGACACTGGTGCTGTCATGACCTCGACCACATCGCCGTTTTTCAACTCGGTGCGCAAAGGCACTTGCTGATTGTTGATTTTGGCGGCCACCAAGTGATCGCCTAAATTGCTGTGAATCATGTAGGCAAAATCGACCACCGTGGCACCACGGGGCAGCGACATGATTTGGCTCTTGGGTGTGAACACATAAACTGCATCGGGGAACAAGTCGACCTTGACGTGATCCCAAAATTCGGAGGCATCGTGGGTCTCCTTTTGAATGTCCAGCAGGGATTGCAACCACTGCGTGCCCAAACGCTCAGACGCCATGCTGCCCGACTCATTGTCTTTGTAAAGCCAATGCGCAGCCACACCGGATTCCGCCACAACATTCATGGCTTCGGTTCTCATTTGAAACTCGACATTGACACCCGAAGGCCCAACCAGGGTGGTGTGCAGCGATTGATAGCCATTGACCTTGCCAATGGCAATGTGGTCCTTAAAACGGCCCGGTACGGGTTTGTACATCTGATGCAAGATGCCCATGGCTGTATAGCAATCAATCACGGAAGGCACGATCAATCTGAAGCCGTAAATGTCGGTGACTTGTGCAAAGCTCAGATGCTTGTCATCCATTTTTTTGTAAATGGAATACAGTGTTTTTTCTCGACCGGTGATTTGAACCTGCATGCCCGCTTGGGCAAAAGTCGATTCCAATTCGCCTTGTACTTTTTGAATCAAATCGCGTCTGCGATTGCGCGCTTTGGCCACGGCTTTGGCCAAAATGGCATAGCGCCAAGGTTTTAAATGGCGGAACGATAAGTCTTGCAGTTCCCGATAAGTTTGGTTCAAGCCCAATCGGTGCGCAATGGGGGCATAGATCTCTAAAGTCTCTGAAGAAATACGGCCCCATTTGTCCCTCGGCATGTCGGACATGGTGCGCATGTTGTGCGTGCGATCTGCCAGCTTGATTAAGATGACGCGCACATCGCGGGCCATGGCCAACAACATTTTGCGAAACGATTCCGCTTGGTTTTCTTCGCGGGTGTTGAACTCCAGTTTGTCCAACTTGGTCAGGCCATCCACCAACTCGGCCACTGAAGATCCGAACTTTTCAATCAGGTCCGACTTGGTGACGCCGCAGTCTTCCATGACGTCGTGCATCAAAGCCGCCATCAGTGCGGGGGCGTCCAGTTTCCATTCAGTGCATTGCGATGCGACCGAGATGGGATGGGTGATGTAGGGCTCGCCGTTTTTGCGCAATTGCCCTAGGTGGGCTTCGTCTGCAAACCGATAGGCTTTGCGAACCAGTTCAATGTCGGAGGCCGAGAGGTAGCCTAATTGGGCGACCAAGGCGGCAAAACTGGCAGCGGCAGCATTGGCTGCGCTGGCGGTGGGGGTGCCCACTTGGATGTTGTGAGCGTTGTCGCGCATTCCGGGTATTGAAGTACTACCGGATTTGTGAAAAATAGAAGAAAAAGCTGCGCGCATGCCTCAAATGTAACGCGAGTCAGTGGCCTTCAGAAAGCCCTCGAAAAGGGCAGCTTCAATTTGGGTTTTCCAGACATGAAAAAGCCCCAGGTCTTGAAACTTTGGGGCTTGGGGTGCCAAACCGCAAGGGTTTGGCGAGGGGTAGAAATTAGTTTACTTTTTTGAGCATTTCCAAACCAACTTTGCCGGCAGCAATTTCGCGCAGGGCAGTGACGCCAGGCTTGTTTTTGCTTTCGACTCGGGGGGTGTGGCCTTGGCTCAGCATGCGGGCACGGTAAGTTGCCGCCAATACCAATTGGAAACGGTTAGGGATCTGTTCCAAGCAATCTTCAACAGTGATGCGGGCCATGACGGTCTCCGGTAAAAAATTCAGGTGATATGAAGGGATTCGAAAGTTTCGGCACGGTCTCGGCGCTGGGCAATGTACTTGAGGCGCTGAGCATGCACGATGGCCTTGAGGTCAAACAGGGCGCGATCGAATACTTCGTTGATTATAACGAAGTCAAATTCTTTGACCTGGGCCAGCTCAATGGCCGCATTTTGAAGGCGCAATTCAATGGTTTCTGAGCTGTCCTCGCCCCGGCGCTCAAGCCGGCTGCGGAGTTCTTCCCAACTGGGGGGCAAGATGAAGATCAAGATGGCGTTGGCGTACATCCGTTGAATTTGGATGGCGCCCTGGTAGTCAATTTCCAATATGACGTCGGAGCCTTGCGCCATTCGCTCTTCCAGCATGCGCTTGGAGGTGCCATAGCGGTGACTGTGGACATTGGCCCATTCGACAAATGCATCCGCTGCCACCATGGCGTCAAACTCTTGCTGCGACACAAAGAAGTACTCACGGCCATGCTTTTCTTGGCCTCTGGGTGCGCGCGTGGTGTGTGACACCGAGGGGAGCACGCGTGTATCGAGTTCCATCAAGGCCTTGACCAGGCTGGACTTGCCCGCACCACTGGGGGCGGCTACAACGTAGAGGTTTCCAGGATATTCCATGGCAAGGAGTGTAATGGTGTCTGGGGCTGGTCTTGGGGCTGAATCGGCACTTATTCGATGTTTTGCACCTGCTCACGCATTTGCTCAATCAGGACCTTCATGTCGACCGAGATTTTGGTGAGCTCGAGGGCGGCTGACTTGGAGCCCAGGGTGTTGGCTTCGCGGTGCAGTTCTTGGATGAGAAAGTCCAGGCGCTTGCCAATGTCGCCGCCTTTTTTGACCAAGCGGCTGATTTCGTCTAAGTGCGATGCCAATCGGGTGAGCTCTTCGGCCACGTCAATGCGAATGGCAAAGGCCGTGGCTTCGGTCAGTGCACGGTCTTTGGCTACATCCGACGACACATTGCCATCCGACAAGGCCATGGCTTCGTTCCAGCGGTCAATGAAGCGCTGGCGCTGTTGTTCTACCAGTTGAGGCAGCAGCGGAGCAGCTTGTTCTGCCAGTGTGCGCAGCTGGCCAATGCGATCTTGCAGCATCTCGGCCAAACGGGCGCCTTCTCTGGCGCGGGCATCTTTCAGAGATTTGACGGCTTGCGTGGCCAAGGGCATGAGGTCGGCATCTTGCAAGCCAGCGCCAGACTTTTCATGCGAAGCCAGTTTGATCACGTCCGACACGCTCAATTCGCGCGCTTGAGGCAACCAGTTTTGAATCTTGTGTTGAAGCGCGACCAGTTTTTGCAGCGTGGCCATCGAGGGATCGGCCAGGTCGTTGTCTTGGGCGCTGTGGTACACGGCACGCACTTCTACTTTGCCCCGCTTGATGTGCTGGGTGATGTGTTCTCGGAGGGCTGGCTCTGTGTGCCGTAGCTCATCGGGCAAGCGAAAACTGAGGTCGAGAAAACGGCTGTTGACCGATCGAATTTCAAGGCCAAAGCGAATCGCGGGTGTGGCCGATGTGTCGGCGGTTCCCTCGGCGGCAGGCGTGTTGGATTGCACGCTGGCGTACCCGGTCATACTGTAAACTGGCATGAAATCTTTCTAGGATGCGGCAGACAAGGGGCTGCGGTTCAGTCGGGGGCTTTGCGAATGCCTATCGCCCATTCCTGATTATCTCAAACTAATCTTGATTTTCAATTCAACGCGTTCCTCTCACAACTCAATCAGCAATACCGTTTCATGACTTTAGCCCATACGTCCACTTTTGCCCGTGCCCATGAGCGCACGCCCGACCAATTGCGCCAAGTTCGCATCACACGCGGCTACACCGTTCATGCCGAGGGCTCTGTCCTGATTGAGTTTGGTGATACCCGCGTGCTGTGTACGGCATCGGTGGAAGAAAAAGTGCCGGGCCACAAAAAAGGCAGCGGTGAAGGTTGGGTCACGGCAGAGTACGGCATGTTGCCCCGCGCCACGCACACACGCGGCGATCGAGAGGCTGCGCGCGGCAAACAAAGCGGTCGCACCCAAGAAATTCAGCGACTCATTGGGCGCTCCATGCGCGCTGTGTTTGATTTGAAAAAACTGGGCGAGCGCACCATTCATTTAGACTGCGATGTGCTCCAGGCCGATGGCGGAACACGCACAGCCAGCATCACAGGGGCTTTTGTGGCTGCGCAAGATGCCGTAGATTGGCTTATTCACCAAGGCAAACTGAAAGAGTCACCCATCCTTGATTCGGTGGCGGCCATTTCTGTGGGCCTCAAAGAAGGCGTTGCCTTGCTCGATTTGGACTACACCGAAGACTCTTCATGTGACACCGACATGAATGTGGTCATGACGGGTGCTGGCAATTTTGTGGAAGTGCAGGGCACAGCCGAAGGTGTGGCTTTCACGCGCAAAGAAATGGACAGCTTGTTGGCCTTTGCAGAAAAAGGCATTGCCGAATTGGTGCAATTGCAAAAGGCCTCGCGCCAGTCGCACGTGCACGCTGGTGTTTGATGTCATGAAAATGGTCTTGGCTTCCAACAACGCGGGCAAATTGGCCGAGTTGCAAACCATGTTTGGTGCCCTCCACGTGCAATTGGTGCGTCAGTCTGAGCTGAATATTTCGGAGGCGCAAGAGCCCTTCAAAACATTTGTGGAAAACGCATTGGCCAAAGCACGTCATGCGTCAATGCACAGCGGCTTGCCAGCGGTCGCCGACGATGCCGGCTTGTGCATCGATGCGTTTGGCGGCCTACCGGGGGTGGACACAGCCTACTATTGCACGCAATTTGGCTATGAAAAATCGGATGCCAACAATGTGCGTGCAGTGCTGGCGCAAATGGCCCACATTGACAACCGACTTGCAGCCATGGTCAGCACTTTGGTGGCCGTGCGCAGCGCCTTCGACCCCGAGCCACTGATTGCGGTTGGCCGCGTGGTCGTGGACATTGCCCGTGAGCCTGTTGGTACCAACGGTTTTGGTTTTGACCCTGTGTTGTTCTTGCCAGAGTTTGGTAAAACCTTTGCCCAATTGCCTGTCGAAGTGAAAAACGCCAACAGCCATCGTGGCCGATCTTCCCAGGCCATGGTGGCGCTCATGCGCGAACGCTGGGGTTTGTAAGCCATGAGCCATCCCTTTGACGTGGTTCACGCCATGCGGCCAGGCTTGCTGCAGCTGCAAGCCTTACCCCCACTTTCCTTGTACGTGCACTTGCCTTGGTGCATCAAAAAATGTCCCTATTGCGATTTCAATTCGCATGAATGGCGTGACAAAGACCAAGGCATGCCCGAGCAACGTTACATTGATGCGTTACTGGCCGATTTAGAAATCAGCTTGCCTCTCATTTGGGGTCGGCCTGTTCACAGTATCTTCATCGGTGGTGGCACCCCCAGTTTGTTTGATCCCGCCAGCATCGATCGCTTGATCAGTGGGATTCGCGCGCGTTTGCCTTTGGAAGCCGAAGCCGAAATCACCTTAGAGGCGAATCCTGGCACCTTTGAGAAAGACCGTTTCAAAGCCTTTCGTGCCGCAGGTGTGACGCGACTGTCCATTGGCGTACAAAGTTTCAATGATGCGCACCTCAAAGCCTTGGGGCGTGTTCACAATCGCGATCAGGCCATGGCCGCCGTGATGGAAGCGCAAAGTGCGTTTGACACGTTCAACCTGGATTTGATGTACGCATTGCCTGGGCAAACGCTGGCTGATTTGACGCAAGACATCGAAACGGCTTTGAGTTTCAAGCCGCCGCACATCTCCATTTACCATCTCACCATCGAGCCCAATACGCTGTTTGCCAAACATCCTCCCTTGTTGCCAGAAGATGACGATGCTTACGCCATGATGGACTTGATCACCGACATGACGGGAACTGCTGGGTTGCAGCGCTATGAAGTGTCAGCCTATGCCAGGCCTGGCCACCGGTGCTGGCACAACCTGAATTATTGGCAGTTTGGCGATTACTTAGGCATTGGTGCGGGTGCCCACAGCAAGTTGAGTTTTGCGCACCGCATTACGCGGCAAGTGCGCTATCGCGAACCGCAGCTCTACATGGCACAAGCTCTGAAGGGTGAGCCCGCCACCCAACATGAAGAGGTGACGCGTGACGATTTGCCCTTTGAATACATGCTCAACGCGCTGAGGTTGAAAGAAGGTTTTAGCCTGCAAGACTATATGGCGCGCACAGGCCTGGCCATGACATCGATTCAAAAAGGATTGGCAGCCGCAGAGGCCAAAGGTTTGATCGCGCGTGACTTGGCCAAGGTCTGGCCCACGGAGCGTGGCTTTGATTTTTTAAGTGACTTGCAGGAATTGTTTTTGGCCGACCGCTGACCATTCAAGCCAAGAAAATTCAGGCGTCTGAAGTGGCAAGCACCGTGCTCATGTTCTTGCCAAAGTGACCAAACATGGCCATTGTTTTTTCGGTTGGAATGAGGTACTTGGCGCGTTTGTCTTCCGGCTGATTGAAAGTCAGCAGCAAATCGCGCTGACGCAAACGTGTGATGCGTTTGTGCAAAGTGGCAGGCGAACCCAAGTGCGCCAAATTGATGGCTTCGCGAACAGTCATGGGGCTTTTTTCAAACCAACGCAAAGCAATTTCTTCCAGCAATGCCTTTTCATTGGCATCTAGATTGGGTGCATCGGGCAGTTTTTGAAGGGCCTTTGCCAATTGCAAAAAACGCAGATAGGCATTGGCAGTAGGAGAGCCGTCTTGAATATTCATGGGGCTAGTTTAATGGAAGCAAGTCAAGATTTCGCATTTAAATTTGCAAAGGGCTCACTTTCAGTGTGAAAGAAAATCACTGAACATGCAAAATTTCCCAAAGCCTAAATGGCGTCAATGGCATTTGCAGTTTTGACGATTTTTGAGCTTGACCGTTTCGGGCCAAAGCATCTGCAATCGCATTGACCACGCAGGGCGTCGCGCCAATGGTGCCCAACTCCCCCACACCTTTGACCCCCAGCACATTGTTGGTACTGGGCACGGTTTGGTTTGTGAATGTATGGAACATTTGCGGCATGATGTCAGCTCGCGGTGCGGCATAGTCCATCAAGCTGCCCGTCACCAATTGGCCGCTTTCAGCGTCATACACCAAAGCCTCTAAGAGAGCCTGCCCCATACCTTGCACGGCGCCACCGTCGAGTTGGCCTTCCACAATCATGGGGTTCACGATGCGGCCAATGTCATTCACGGAGGTATAGGACACCACTTGAGTTTCACCCGTGGCTGGATTCACTTCGACTTCGCAAATGTGGCAACCGTTGGGCCATGTGGGGCCACTGGCGGTGGTGCTGGCGTGCATTTCAATGCGGGCATCGGGCTGGCGTTTGGCCAAATCGGCCAAGGAGATTTTCAAGTCAGTGCCTTTGACGCTGAACGCACCGGCTTGATAGGCCAAATCGGCAGGTGATGCTTCCAGCGCTTGCCCCGCCAACTCGCGGGCTTTGTCGAGGGTCTTTTCTGCGCCGACCCGCATGGCAGAGCCACCGGTGAAGAGAGAGCGGGAACCCGCACTGCCAAAGCCATTGGCGCGGTCGGTGTCGCCCAAAATAACGCGCACTTGGGAGATGTCCACGCCAAACACATCGACGACCAACTGCGCCAAAGAAGTGGCAATGCCTTGACCCATGGCATTGACGGCCGACGCCACCTCAATGGTGCCATCGGCCAAAATTTGAACGTGCACGTTTTCTTCGAGGGCATTACCGCCCGTCCATTCCAAAAAGGTGGCGATGCCCAAACCGCGCCACAGGCCTGTGGCTTTGGAGGCGGCTTCGCGTTTCTCAAAACCTAACCAATCGGCTTTGCTCAGAGCCTCGTTCATGATCATTTCAAAGGCGCCCACGTCATAGACCTGGCCCATGGGGTTTTTGTAAGGCATTTGCGAAGGCTGGACAAAGTTTTTGCGGCGCAATTCAATGCGGTCGATGCCGCTGACGCGTGCGGCCTCGTCCATCAAACGTTCCATGTTGTAAATGGCTTCAGGGCGACCAGCGCCGCGGTACGCACCCGTACTGGCGGTGTTGGTGGTCACGCCTGTAAAGTGATAGTCAATGGTTTGGATGTCATAGACACTGCTTTGCACCCAAGGGCCAATCAGCATTTGAATGGCCAGACCCGTCATGGTGGGATAGGCACCTACGTTGGCCAAAGTTTCAATGCGCAGGCCCAGAATCTTGCCGTCTTGGGCCAAGGCCAAGGCCGCCTGGGTCTCAATGTCACGCCCATGAGAGCTGCTTAAAAACTCTTCGCTGCGGTCTGCAATCCACTTCACAGGGCGGCCCAACGTGTGTGCGCAATAGGCGGTGACCACATCTTCGGCATAGGCGCCGGTTTTCATGCCAAAACCGCCCCCCACATCACCCACAATCACATGCACTTTTTCTTTGTCGATGCCAATCAAATCGGCCACCGTGTTGCGAACACCCGTGGGCATTTGGCTGCTCAAGCGCACGTGCAAGCGGCCACCCTCGGGGTAGGCCAAAACACTGCGCGGTTCAATCGACAAGGCGGCCAAGCGCTGGTTCACAATGTCCAAGCGCACCACATGAGCGGCCTGCTCAAATGCGGCTTGTGTGGCCTTGGCATCGCCGTAGCGGGTTTCGGCCACGCGGTTGTCTGTGGCACCTGCCAGCATGGGGGCGTTTGCCGCCAAAGCGTCTTTCAATTGGGTGGCGCTGGGCATGGCATCGAAGTCGATCTCAATGGCTTCTGCGGCATTGCGCGCTTGTTCTTCTGTGTCGGCCACCACGGCTGCCACTGGTTCTCCCACAAATCGCACTGTGTCGGTGGCCAAGACATGGCGCGTGTTGGCCGAGAGTTCTGAGCCGTCGGCGCGCTTGAAATTGAGCGGTCGCGCCATGGGCTTGACCCCCTTGGCCAGCAAGTCTTGGCCTGTCCAGACGGCATGCACGCCTGGCATGGTTTTGGCCGCGTTGGTGTCGATGCGGGTGATCTTGGCGTGGGGGTAGGGTGACCTTAAAAACACCAAATGAGTTTGCTGGGCCAAACTGAAGTCGTTGGTGTATTGGCCAGCGCCTGCCAGCAATTGCTGGTCTTCCACACGCTTGACGGCATTGCCACTGCCAAATCGTGTGGTCTCTTGCGTAGTTCCTTGAGAGGCGTTGGCGGTCGTTGTGTTCACTGTAGTGGTCTCCTTGACGCGCAGTTTAGCTTTGAAGTGGTCTTTTTGCAGAAAAGGGGTTTCAGGACGGGTTTTGAGTTGCCGCCTCGGGGACACTTGATTAGGATAGGGTCACTATTGAAGTGAGGTGAGGGATGGACAATTTTTTATTGCTGGTGGTTGGGGTGCTGTTTATCTTGATGGCCGGCCTCCTGATTTTTTACTTTCAAACCCAGCAAAACTTCAAAGCCATTGCTGAAAAGTTAGAGGCCATCGAGCACCCTCATACGGGCTTGCGCTCTACCGAAATGCTTCAGCGCGATTTGGCTTTGCACCGTGACGTGTTGTTTGTGCTTGAAGCTGACATTTCGAAAAACAAACGAGAGTCTTTGACCGAAGATGAATTGAAGACCTTTGATGTCGCGCGGCATCACATCAAGGCCAGCATTGCAGGACTGAAAAACAATGGCGATTGGATCGGCTTGCCGTTTGAGTATGAGTGGGTCGAAATGCTCGATCGCTTGCCCAATGTTTTGACGCTGTACCGAAAAGCAGAGGCAGAAAAGCAGGCCATGGAATTGGCGCAAGACAAAGGCTTGCCCAATTAAAGCCCTAGGGAGCCGATGGTTCCGCTTCAGTTGAACCGTTCATCTTGCAATTCTTGATTTACATCAAGGATTGAAGAGCCACAAGCACGGTTTCAGACAACGCTTGCAAGCAAAATAGGCCCATGCGCCTGAGCTTCAAACCTGCACACTCTGTGATTTTGTTGGCTGGCATGACCGTTTGCGTTGTGCTGGTGGCCGTATTGTTGTTGTTGCGCGACTTGCGTCTTCGAGAATTAGAGCGCTCGCGCCTTGAAACACAAGGCTTGACACAGCTCTTCATGCGCCAGGCTGAACACAGCTTTGAGTCGGCCGACATGGTCATTCAAGGTGTTCAAGAACGCTTGCAAACAACCCTCGGCAGACAGTTTGCTTTGGACAGTGAACAAATTCATTTGTTGCTCAATACCCGTGCCCATGCGCTCAATGCCACCGGTGCCTTGCTGTTGATTGACCACCGAGGTCAGGTGGTCAACAGCTCGGTGGACAGTCCTGAACTTGGCAACAACTTCGCGAACACCGATGTATTCAAAGCCTTGGCGAGCCATGAAGATGGGGGCCTCTACATCGACCGGCCCCGTAAAACACAGCAAAAAGGTCTGTGGACTTTGAATTTAGCCCGTCGTTTAGAGGGTGCAGGCAACGAATTCAGAGGTGTGGTGATGGTGGTTTTGCAGGTTGCCAATCTGGAATTGCTTTTCAGCCACGTGAAACTGGAATACGCGCGGCCAATTTCTATTTATTTGGCCGACGGCACTCTGGTGGCCAGTTCGCCCCATCGTGAGAATTTGCTGGGCACTGTTGCACCCGAATTAAACCGGGAGCCCTTGCCGCAGACAGGCGGTGAATTGAAGCTGATTCAGCACCACAGCGGCGATGGCGCAGGCATTGTGTTTTCATTAGGGCGGCTTAAGAGTTTTCCGTTCCTGGTCAGTGTCATGAACGATGAGGACATGTCGCTGGCGTCTTGGCGTGAAACCTCAGTGCCGATTGCACTGGGTGCCATCTTGATGTTGATTGCCATTGTCTCTTCTGCAGGCTACTTGATGCGAGAGATGAAGCGTGAAGAGCACATGGCAGCAGCGCTCAGTGAGGCCCATGTTCGATACCACCATACGGTGGAATCAGTGATGGACGCCATTGTGGGCATCGATGAGCACCAAGCCATTCAACTTTTCAATCCTGCGGCTGAGAAGATGTTTCAGATGCAAGCGGGCGAAGTGTTGGGCCAGCATTTGTCTGTCTTGCTGCCAGCGGGCATGCGTCATGCACACGTTGTTCATGTGGAGAATTTTTCAGGCTCTGCGGGTGTCTCACGCGCCATGGCACCGAGGTTGGATGTCATGGGTCGGCGTGCAGATGGTTCCGAATTTCCCATTGAATCGACCATTTCAAAAACATTGATTGGTGGCAAAGTGCAGATGACTGCCGTGTTGCGTGATGTCACGCAGCGCAGACGCGCAGAAGCCGAACTTCGCAACATGAACACCCAATTGAGGGAGTTGTCGGCTTCTTTGCAAGAGGTTCGCGAACAAGAGCGTTCGCGCATTTCACGAGAGCTGCACGATGACTTGGGGCAGCAACTCACCGGCTTGAAATTGGAATTGGCTTGGCTGAGTTCGCGCATCAAAGAAGGCCGCGAAATGCCCCTCGAGCGGGTAACGGACATGAAGCGCATGTTGGATGTCGCCATCACGTCGGTGCGTCGAATTTCAACCGATCTAAGACCCTTGATTTTGGACGACTTGGGCTTTGCAGAGGCCGTGGCGTGGCAGGTGTCAGAAGTCGTGAAACGAAGCGGTTTGAGCGTTGAGCTTGACTTGCCTGCGCATGAGTTGGTCAATGACGATGCACGTGCTACAGCACTTTTTCGCATCGTTCAAGAAGCCTTGACCAACATCGTGCGCCACGCAAATGCCCAGCATGTGTTCATTTCCTTGTCCACCGATGGCGATTCATTGTGTCTTCGCATACAAGACGATGGCGTGGGCATGCCGGAGAAAATTCGCACTGGCGGCATTGGTTTGGTCAGCATGCGCGAAAGAGTCAGCTCACTAGGCGGTGAGTTCACGTTGACTGAGGCGACACACGAAGGCAACAAGCAGGGCGTATTGATTGAAGTGAAACTGCCGCTGGCTACCCATGAGTTGGGAGAAGCATGATCAAAATAGAAGTCCTCATCGCTGATGATCACGCCATCATTCGAGCTGGCTTGAAAAAAATCTTGGCAGATACCGACGACATGGTGGTTGCAGGTGAGGCCATGAATGGGACGGTCGCCCTTGAGAAAGTGCGCGAACGTGACTGGGGCTTGGTCGTGCTCGATTTGTCAATGCCAGGGCGCAGCGGCATTGAATTGATCAAGCTCATCAAAGCTGAAAAACCCAAATGTCCTGTGCTGATTTTCAGCATGCACCCGGAGGAGCAATATGCCGTCAGGGCCCTGCGGGCTGGCGCCTCGGGTTATTTGTCGAAAGAGGGGGACAGTGATTTGATACTGCCCGCCTTGCGCAAAGTGGCCGCTGGCGGTGTGTATTTCAGCGCCAAAGTGGCCGAACTCTTGGTTTCTGAAGCGACGCCGCATACCGAAGCTTTACCGCACAAGCGCTTGAGTGACCGCGAGTTTCAAATTTTCGATCGCATCGTACGGGGTATGAGCTTGACTGAAATTGCCCGTGAGTTGTCCTTGAGCATCAAGACCGTCAGTACGCACAAATCCCACATCATGGCCAAGATGGCCATGAGCACCCAAGTGGACTTGGTGCGATACGCCATTGCGCACCATTTGATCTCGGACTGATTGCGGTTGATTCAGCAGTTTGCCTGAGGCCATCGGAATATTCTGATGCGCAGATTCATCCCACGCTGATATTCAAAACTTCTTCCGCTCGGGAGAATCGACCCTAGAAATTCAAGAACGTTGAAAAAGGGTCTACCAAATGAAAATCAATTCCAAATTTGCATTGTCTGCCGCTGTGGCCTTGTCCACTTTGGCGTTTTTCCCAAGCGCACATGCCTTAGATGAAGAGGCAGCCAAGGCATTGGCCAAGCAAAACAACTGCTTGAAATGCCACGCGATTGAAAAAGAAAAAGATGGTCCTGCCTACAAAGCGGTGGCTGCCAAATACAAAGGCAAAGCCAATGCAGAAGCGCGCTTGATTGACCACATCACATCGGGCGAGAAAGCCAAGTTTCCGGATGGTCACGAAGAAGAACACAAGATTGTGAAAACTTCTCCTCCCAAAGACGCCGCACAAATTAAAAACTTGGTGCAGTGGATTTTGGCTCAGTGATCGATTTACGCATGACTGATCTTTTCAATATTTCAACCTTTTGGGTATCACTATGAAATTAATCCGCAAGTTCATGTCGGCCCTGGTGCTGTTAAGCAGCTTAGGATGGGCAGCTACGGCCATCACAGCCCACGCAGCTGATGCGCCTGCTGCGCCAGCCGTCAATGCAGCCAACGCACAGCGCGCTCAGGAAGCCTTGAAAAAAGACGCCATCTGCACCAAGTGCCACGACGAAAGCGAATCGGCACCTGTGTTGTCGATCTACCAAACCAAACACGGTGTGAAGGGTGATCCCAAAGCCCCTAACTGTCAGTCCTGCCACGGTATCAGCGACAAGCACGTCAAAGGTGACCCTGTCACCAAAGTTCGCGCTGCGCCCGATTTCGTCTTCAAGAAAGGCGCCTTCCAAGCTTCTGGCGACAAAGAGCGCGCCGGCCAATGTTTGACTTGCCACAAGGACAGCAAACGCAACAACTGGGATGGCGGCAAACATGACACCAGTGGGGTGGCTTGTAATGATTGTCACAAAGTGCACCGTCCTGCAGACAAAGTGTTGTCCAAAAAAACTCAAACTGAAGTTTGCTACACCTGCCACAAAGAGCAACGTGCTGACAGCAAAAAAATCTCTCACCACCCCCTTGAAGAAGGCAAAGTGGCTTGTTCAGATTGCCACAACCCACACGGCTCGACCGGTCCTAAATTGTTGAAGAAAAACACAGTGACCGAGACTTGCTATCAGTGCCACGCAGAAAAACGCGGCCCCTTCTTGTTCGAGCACCAGCCCGTTACTGAAGACTGCGCAAACTGCCACACACCTCACGGCTCCAACATCACACCCTTGTTGAAATCACGTGCACCTTTCCTTTGCCAAGAGTGTCATGACGGTACCCATGCCAGTGGTACGCCTGCCGGCGTCAATGCAGCCGGCTATCAAGGTGGACTGTCTAGGACCAATGCCGCTGGCGCAGCGCAGTACCCCAGCAAAAATTTGGTGGGCCGCGGATGCATGAATTGCCACAGCCAAGTCCATGGAACCAACAGCCCTGCTGGCGGTTACCTGCAACGCTAATCAACCTATATTGGAGAACATCATGAAAGTTCAAGGACACAATTTACGGTTGAGTGCCATTGCGGTCGCCGTATCTGGTATGTTGTTGAGTATGGCGGCACTTGCCGATGATGCCGAAATCAAGGCATTGACTCAACCTGCCAACACCATGGAAATTGGGGTCGTCTCACCTTCCGCCACTTCTGCCAAATTTGGTGAATACAACGGGTTGAACACATCTTCCACCAAATTGACGGGTGGTCTCAGTCTTCGAGGTGGCACGGCCTATTCAAACAACGAGCAAGGTGGCTTGGAGCGGTGGTCATTGCAGGCGCGTGACATCGGCTTGTCCTCTGGTTCTGCAGAGCTGAGCGTCGCTGAGCAAGGTGCATGGAGTTACAAGTTAGGTTTCGATTCTCTGCGCCATAACCTCGATGGCACTTACCAAACGCCTTACATCGGCGCCATTGGGGGCAATCAATTCACGCTGCCAAGTAATTTTGGATTGGCGGCCACATCAGGCGCCGGCACCAATGTCTTGACAGCCAATCAGTTGGCCGCATTTCACAATTTAGACATTTCCAGCACACGCAAAAATTCTTCTTTGAACGCCACGCTGGCCATTGATTCAAGAACCAGTTTGGCCTTCGACTTTAACCATCTGATTCAAAGTGGTTCCAAGTTGATGGGCTTCGGTATTGCGGGTTTTGGTGGTGCAACGGGTGAGGCTGTGGCCGTATTGCCCATGCCGACTTCTTCCAAAACGGACACCGTGAGCTTGGCGCTCAATTGGAGAGGTGATCAGTCATTTGTAAGCACTTCTTATTTTGGCTCTTTTTATGCGGATGACTATGACCGTGTGAATTTCCAAAGTTATGCAGGGACATCGGCTTACACAGGCGCCTTGCAAGCGATGACCACACCCCCCAGCAACAGCTTCAATCAGCTGAATGTGCAGGGTGGCTATGCGTTGGCACCCCAAACCAAGTTGGTTGCCAATGTGTCATATGGTCGAAATACACAAAACAAAGGGTTTGTGACGCCTGAAACCGGCACCATGGTAACGGCCATGCCTGCCAGTTCTTTGAACGGCGAAGTCATCAACACGCATGCCGATGTCAAAGTGACTGACCGCAACTACAAGGACTGGACACTTTCTGCGGGCCTGAAATTTGATGAGCGTGATAACAAAACCACGTCTTACATCTACAACTTCAATTCGATCAGTGGCAGCAACACCGCGCTTTACCCCAATACGCCTTTGAGCCATAAAAAATCTCAATTGGAATTGGCGGGAGATTACAAAGTCAAAGCCGATCAGAACGTCCGAGTGGCTTATGTGCATGAGGACATTGAACGCTGGTGCAACAGCTACGCTGTAGGCACAGGCTATCCAGCCGGAACCAATTGCGTCACAGCCAAATCCAGCAAAGACGATCGTCTGGAGGCAACTTATCGCTTGAAAGCTGCTGAGACAGTCGATTTCCGTGTCGGTCTTGGCTACAGCGACCGCATCACCACGACCGACCCCTTGGCAGTTGCCGCCTTCATTGGAACCAACGGCGCTGTGCCTGGCCCTGTCCCTTCGCCTAATTTGACGCCCAAAGGTCAAAATGCAGGTGACTACTACGGCTTCTACCCATTCTTTGAGGCCTCACGTCAGCAACAGTCTGTGAAGGGTCAATTGAACTGGGATGCGACTGAGAAAGTCAACCTGGCTTTGAGCACCAAATACACCGAAGACAAATACGGTAGTACCTATGGCGTGCAAAACGGCAACACTTGGAGCTTCAATGCGGACACTTCGTATGCGTACCAAGAAAATGGTTCTGTGTATGCATACGCCAGCAAGCAGCATCGCCAACGTGTGATGACCAATGTCCAGCGCAATACCGTGACTGCAAGTGCAGCCTCTACAACAGCGGTGGCCATTCCAGCCTTTGCAACATGGACCAACACCTTGAAAGATGACGACACCACCGTGGGTGTGGGCATCAAGCAAACAGGTTTGTTGGGTGGCAAGTTGGAACTCTCTGGTGACGTCGCTTATTCGCAAGGTGCGGGGGCCTTTGGCACACTGTTGAACTACGCAACCACGACCACGGGCGGCGTGGCATGCAGTGCACCCGCCATCTACTCATGTGGTCAGCTGCCCGACATCAAAAGCACTTTTGGTCAAGTTAAATTGACAGGCATTTATCAGCTCGACAAAGCCAGCACGGTGACATTGCGCTACGCCTACCAAAAACTCAACAGTGCTGACTATTACTACAACGGCCTTCAATATGGATTCTCACCTTCCTCATTGATGCCGACCAATCAAACTGCGCCCAATTACAAAGCCAATGCGATTGCGGTCACTTTGACGCACAACTTCTAAGTTGAACGTTGTATCAAACCCTAGAAAATAACATTGTCAGGAAGCATCATGGACAACGAGCAAGTAGGATTCTTTAAACGGATTTGGAGAAGCCTGAACAAACCAGCCAAATATTCTTTGCTGGCCATTTCCTCCGCATCCTTTGTGGCTGGCATTATTTTCTGGGGTGGTTTCAACACTGCCTTAGAGTTGACCAACTCTTTGGAATTTTGTACCACCTGTCACGAAATGCGTGACACCGTGTACAAAGAGTACAAGGAGACCATTCACTACAGCAACCGTACGGGTGTGCGGGCCATTTGTTCTGACTGTCACGTGCCCAAAGACTGGGTTCACAAAATGATTCGCAAGTCCAAGGCCAGCTTTGAGGTCTGGGGAAAAATCACGGGCAGCATCGATACGCCTGAGAAATTTGAAGCCAAGCGCTTTGAGTTGGCGGGCCATGAATGGGCTCGGATGAAAGAAAACAACTCACGGGAATGTCGCAATTGCCACAATTTCGATGCCATGAGTGCCGAGCTTCAAAAACAAACGCCTTACAAAAAGCACATGAAGGCCAAAGAAGAGGGTAAAACCTGTATCGACTGCCACAAAGGCATTGCGCACCAGTTGCCTAAAGAGTACGAAGAACCAGATGAATAAGCCGCAGGGCTAAAATTCAAGGGCAAAGTCAAATTTGCCCTTTTTTTTGCCCATTTTTTTTGACTTGAATCAATTCTGAATGGGCATGTTCTGCGATGATTCAGGCACATGTTCAGCGTTTCAAATCTTTCTTGTTCCCGCGGTGATAAGCGCCTTTTTTCAGGCGTCTCGTTCACTTTGCAGCCCGGCGAGTGGCTGCACCTCGAAGGCGACAATGGCGTGGGCAAAACCAGCCTTCTCAGACTGGCTTGTGGCCTGAGCGCCTTGGAACAAGGCGAAATCAGCTGGCACAACCAATCTGTGAGCCAAAACCCCGAAGCTTTCAGGGCAGATTTGGCTTATTTGGGACATCAATTGGCCCTCAAAGAAGATTTGACCGCCCTTGAGAACCTACGCGCCGATGCCGCTGTGGCAGGCCGCGCATTGACTTTGGCGGATGCCAAAGCGGCCCTCGCACAATTGGGCCTACGGGGCCGTGAGCATTTGCCTGTTCGGGTTTTGTCACAGGGGCAAAAGCGCCGCACCGCCTTGGCCCGCTTGCTGGTCAGCACGGCCAAGCTGTGGATTTTGGACGAACCCTTTGTGGCACTCGATGCGGCCGCCCAGCATGCGCTGTCGACAGTCATCAATGGCCACTTGGCGCGCCAAGGCATGGTGCTCTTGACCAGCCATCAGGCGGTCACCTTGTCTGGCCAAGGCCGCTCTTACAGGTTGAGTGCATGAGTGCGTTTGCGGCCATCGTCAAACGAGACCTGCTCTTGGCCATGCGGCGCAAGAACGAGGTCATCACCTCTGTGTTTTTCTTTGTGGTGGTCGCAACTTTGTTTCCTTTGGGCATTGGCCCCGAAATGAACACTTTGCGCTTGGTGGCCCCTGGTATTTTGTGGGTCGGCGCCTTGTTGGCCAGCATGCTGTCATTGGGGCGCATGTTTGCGGCTGACTATGCCGATGGGACGCTTGAACAAATGGCCTTATCGCCCAACAGCCTTTCCATGTTGGTGGCCGCCAAAATATTGGCGCACTGGTTACTCTCGGGCTTGCCTTTGGTACTGCTGGCGCCTGTTTTGGGATTGCAATTTGACCTCTCGGCCAATGCCTTGTGGATTTTGACGCTGAGTTTGTTGCTGGGAACGCCCATCTTGTCGCTCTTGGGTGCCATCGGCGCTGCATTGACCTTGGGTGTGCGCGGTGGCGATGTGCTGTTGTCGCTGTTGATCTTGCCTTTGTATGTGCCTGCCTTGGTGTTTGGGGCTGGCGCCGTCCAAGCCGAAATCAGTGGCTTGGGCGCCTCGGCGCATTTGTCCATTTTGACGGCCATGGCGTTGGTTGCTGCGGTGTTCAGTCCATGGGCCAGCGCTGCCTCGCTTCGAATTGCCCTTGAATCATAAGAATCACCCAATGATCCAAAAACTCTTTCATTTTGCATCTCCGCAAACCTTTTATCCCCTAGCGGGAAAGTTGTGGCCGCTGTTTGCCAGCTTGGCTGCAGGTCTCACGGTGTGGGGCATGTGGCTGGGTTTGTTTGTCGCGCCCACTGACTTTCAGCAGGGTGAGGGGTACCGCATTATTTTTGTCCACGTTCCCGCTTCGTGGATGTCCATGGTCATTTATTTGGCCATGGCGTTTTGGGCATTGCTGGGGTTGACCTTCAACACCCGTTTGTCCGGCATGATGTGCCGTGCCCTGGCGCCCACGGGAGCCATCTTTGCCTTTTTGTCCTTGTGGACAGGCGCACTTTGGGGCAAGCCCATGTGGGGGGCATGGTGGGTGTGGGATGCACGCCTCACCTCTGAGCTCATTTTGTTTTTCTTATACCTTGGCTACATCGCATTGACCAGTGCCATTGACGATCCGCGACGTGCCGACAAAGCCGGCGGCATTTTGGCTTTGGTAGGGGCCCTCAACGTGCCCGTCATTTATTTCTCTGTGAAATGGTGGAACACCTTGCATCAAGGCGCTTCAGTCTCGATGAGCAAAGGCTCGAGCATGGCGCAAACCATGCTCGAAGCCATGCTGATCATGGGCATTGCTTTTTGGATGTATGCCATCGCCATGGCGCTGTACAGAGTGCGAAGCATCATCTTGGTCAGAGAGCGTCATGCCCAATGGGTGGCTGACTTGCCTGAAGTGCAAGCAGCGCGCACTCAATCGCTGGAGGCGCAATCATGATCTGGAACAGTTTTGCAGATTTTTGGGCCATGGGCGGCTATGGGCTTTATGTGTGGGGCAGTTTTGGCGTGACTGCGGTTTGCATTGCCCTGGAACAGTGGTGGGTCAAGCAAGCGCGCACGAAGGCGTTGAACCACGTTGTGAACGAATTGGCTGCTGCTGAAACGCAGGGCAAGGACTGGCATTCATGAAACCTCGACACCAACGATTTTTATTCATCACCCTGGGCGTGGCTGCGTTGGCCATTGCCGGCATGTTTGTGTTGAATGCGTTTCAAAGCAATCTGGTGTTCTTTTTCACACCCACCCAAGTGTCACAGGGTGAAGCGCCTAAGGGCCGTGCATTCCGAGTGGGCGGCATGGTCAAGGAAGGGAGCTTGAAGAAGGATGGCGAAAACGTGCAGTTTGTCGTCACCGATTATGCGCACGACGTGCCTGTTCGCTTCAAAGGATTGCTGCCTGACCTGTTCAAAGAAGGCAAGGGTGTGGTGGCACAGGGTAAATTGTCAGACGACAACCAGTTCACTGCGGCTGAGGTTTTGGCCAAGCACGACGAAAATTACATGCCGCCTGAAGCCAAACACGCCATGGACAAAGCGGAAGCTGCGAAGGCTGCCCAATCGGTCAAGCCAGGAAATTAATGCCAAGGCGGGGTCTGATGTGACCTTGCTGCGCGACTAAAGAAAAGAGTTTTGAATGATTGTCGAAATTGGTCACTTTGCCTTGATCCTGGCTGCATGCGTTGCGCTGATTCAAGGTGTCTTGCCGCTGGCCGGAACGGTCCATGATTACCAACGTTGGCAAGCCTTGGCCAAGCCGGCGGCCATGGTTCAGTTTGTGCTGATTGCTTTTTCGTTTGGCGTTTTGGCCAACGGCGCACTCACCGATGATTTCTCCATCAAGTACATCGCCGAGCATTCCAACTCCTTGTTGCCTTCGCAATACAAACTGGCATCGGTGTGGGGGGGGCACGAAGGCTCTTTGTTGCTGTGGGTCTTGATGTTGTCGGGCTGGACGGTCGCAGTCGCTTTGTTCTCTCGAACTTTGCCATTGGCCATGGTGGCCCGCGTCATTGGCATTTTGGGTTTGGTGTCGACCGGCTTTTTGATGTTCATCCTCACCACTTCCAGCCCGTTTGAGCGTTTGTTGCCCGCTGCCGCCGATGGTCGCGATTTGAACCCCTTGCTCCAAGATCCTGGCTTGGTCATTCACCCTCCGATGCTGTACATGGGCTATGTGGGTTTTTCTGTGGCGTTCGCTTTTTCCTTGTCCGCTTTGTTGTCAGGCCGCATGGATGCGGCGTGGGCACGTTGGTCACGTCCATGGACGGTGGTGGCGTGGATCTTCATGACCGCTGGCATTGCCTTGGGTTCATGGTGGGCATATTACGAATTGGGTTGGGGCGGTTGGTGGTTCTGGGACCCTGTTGAAAACGCATCGCTCATGCCTTGGTTGTTTGGCACAGCCCTCATTCATGCCTTGATGGTGACGGACAAGCGTGGCGGCTTCAAGGCTTGGTCAGTGTTGTTGGCCATTGGCGCTTTTTCTTTGTCATTGCTAGGGACTTTCTTGGTTCGTTCAGGGGTTCTCACATCCGTTCATGCTTTTGCGGCTGATCCACGACGCGGCGTGTTCATCTTGATTTTCTTGGCCCTGGTGGTCGGCATTTCGCTCACACTGTTTGCATGGCGCGCCCCCAAAGCCACACTGGGCGGCAAGATCGGTTTGGTCTCGCGAGAGTCTATGTTGTTGGTCAACAGTGTGTTGTTGGTGGTGGCCACGGGCGCTGTGCTTTTGGGCACGGTGTATCCGCTCATCGTCGATGCCTTGAATTTGGGCAAGTTGTCGGTCGGTGCGCCTTATTTCAACGCCGTCTTTGTGCCTTTGATGGTGCCTGTGGTGTTTCTCATGGTGCCCGGCAGCATTGCGCACTGGCGTGAAGCCCGATGGAAAGAGTTGGGCCGTGAAGTTCGCATCCCAGCCTTGGCCGCTGCCTTGGCTGCCGCCTACATCCTTTTGTTCACATCGCGAGGCACATGGCTCAGTGCCATGGGTGTGGCTTTGGCCGCTTGGGTGGTGGTTGGTTTGATTTTGCAAATTGTGGCACGTGTGAAAAAACCTGGCCGCATTCCGCCTTCGTTTTGGGGCATGCATTTAGCGCACTTGGGCATTGCGGTGGTGGTGGTGGGCATCACCTTGGTCAAGGGCTATGAAGTGGAGCGAGATGTGCGCATGGGCTTGAACGACACCGTGAGCATTGACAACTACAGCTTTGAGTTGCTGGGCGTCTCCAATGTCGACGGCCCCAATTACAAGGCCCTGCGCGCAGAAGTCAAAGTGACCCAGAACGACCAGCTGCTGGAAATCTTAAACCCTGAAAAGCGCAAGTATTTTTCATCGGCCATGCCCATGACCGAAGCAGCCATTGATTCTGGTTTGTTCCGTGATTTGTATGTGTCTTTGGGCGAGGCCATCGAGGGCGATAAGCCCCAGTGGAGTGTGCGTGTGTTCTACAAGCCTTTTGTGTCTTGGTTGTGGTACGGCGCCATTTTGATGGTCGTGGGTGGATTGTTGGCCGTGAGTGATCGCCGCTATCGCAAGTCTGCTTCGAGCAAGGCTTAAGGTCTACAGGGAGTTTGCGTGAAAAAGTTTTTAATTCCGTTGGCATTGTTTTTTGGCTTGGTGGGTTTCTTGGCCGTTGGTTTGAACCGCGATCCACATGAAATTCCTTCTCCCTTGGTGGGCAAGCCTGCACCTGAATTTGCCTTGAACACCCTGGATGCCAATGCGCCCAAGTTCGGACCCCAGGACATGAAGGGCAAAGTGTGGATGCTCAATGTCTGGGCCACTTGGTGTGTGGCTTGCCGCGAAGAACATCCTGTGTTGGTGGCGTTTTCAAAGGCCAACCAACTGCCGATTGTGGGCTTGAGCTACAAAGAAATTCAACCGCAAGATGAGCCTGCTGGCCGCAAGTTCAGCTTGGAAGAGAAACTCAAATTGGCACGCGAACGCAGTGACCTCTGGCTCCAACGTCACGGCAATCCATATACCTTGTCCGTGCTCGATTTGGATGGCTTGGTGGGCATTGACTATGGTGTCTATGGCGTGCCAGAAACCTACGTGATCGATAAAGAGGGCGTGATTCGCTACAAACGTGTGGGCGTGGTCACGCCTGACTTGTTGCAGTCCACCATTTTGCCGCTGGTCCAAAAATTGAATGCCTCTTAAGGCCTTGTGAAAGATTTCATGACATTGAACGTTCAAGGATGGAAGTGTCTGGCAGCGGCCTTTTTGGCCATGCTGGCGCTGAGCACCTCGGTGCAAGCCAAAGAGGCCGCGCCCTTGGCCGAAGACCCCGTGGTGGAGAAACGTCTCATTCACATTTCGGAAGAGTTGCGTTGCTTGGTGTGTCAAAACGAATCGCTGGCTTCTTCACGGGCAGAATTGGCCAATGACTTGCGCGAAGAAGTGCGTAAACTCATTCGCCAAGATAAAAGTGACAACCAAATCAAAGAGTACTTGGTCACCCGTTACGGTGACTTTGTCTTGTACCGTCCCGAAGTCAAGCCACTCACGTGGGTTTTGTGGTTTGGCCCCTTTTTGTTGTTGGTCTTGGGTGTGATTGGCATGGCTTATTACTTAAAGCAACGGCAAGCTGCAGCACCTGACAAAGCACCACTGAGCGAAGAAGATCGCCGCAAAGTGCAAGACATTTTGAAATCTGGAGAAGCATCATGAGTGCCAACATGTGGTTTGTTGTTGTCGCCTTGGGCCTCGTAGTCTGCGTGGCGGCCGTGTTCATCGCGGTGTTGCTGCGTCAGCGGCCTGTCGTGTCGCATGCCAGTCAAGCCAAGGCCAATGCCAAGGTCTACCGCGAACAAATTTTGGACCTTGACCGTGAGCATGAAAGTGGTCACATCAGCGATCTAGAGTGGCAGCAGTCTCGCGATGAATTGTCCCTGCGGCTGTTAGAGGACACCGCCGCTGGCGATGATCCTGAAGCCAAGAAGGAAAAGCCGGCCTTGTGGACGGCGGTGTTGGTCGCTGTGGCTTTGCCTCTGGCGTCCATGAGCATGTATCTTTGGTTGGGCGAGCCTGATGCCCTGAATCCTCTGTCGGCCAAGGCGCCTGAAAAAGCCAATCAGCACGAGTTGGCCAAAATGGCAGAGGCGTTGGCGCAAAAGCTTCAAGCCAAGCCTGACAACCTTCAAGGCTGGGTCATGCTCGGCCGCACTTATCGCACCTTGGAAAACTATGATGCGTCTGTGAAGGCCTACGATCAGGCTTTGAAATTGTCTTCGGACGATGACATCAGTTTGGAAAAAGTCGAAGTCATGGCCATGCAGGCTCAGGGCAACTTTGAAGGCGAACCCTGGCGTGTCATTCGCGACATTCTGAAGCGCGACCCGCAGCACTATGGTGCCTTGCTGTTGGCGGGCAGTGCGTCTTTTGCACACGAGAAATATGCTGATGCCCTCCAATACTGGACGCAAGCACGCAAACCTTTGAAAGCAGACAACCCGGATGTGCCAGGTTTGGACGATGCCATTGCCACTGTTCAAAAGAAACTGGGCATTGCCCCCAAGCCATTTGTCAGTGCCGCAGCCAATACCGCAGCCAGTGCGGGGCTGAACCTCACCGGGCAGGTGAGCTTGTCAGCGGCATTGAAAGGCAAAGCCAACCCCAATGATGTGGTCTTCATTTATGCCATTCCCAACAATGGCGAACGCATGCCACTGGCGATTTTCAAAACCACGGTGGCGCAGCTGCCCTTGAACTTCACCCTGGACGATTCCTCGGCCATGACGCCTGAGCGCAAGCTCTCCAGCGCTGGCGAAGTCTTGGTCAAGGTGCGTGTTTCCAAGTCTGGCAATGCCATTCCCCAGTCGGGTGACTTGGCGGGCAGTGTGGGCCCGATCAAAGTCGGTGCCAAGGGCCTGAAATTAGAAATCAAGGACCAGATTCCTTGATGCAAAGCAAGAAGCGAACGACTTGATGGGCGTAGTCTCAAGTTCCAGTGTTCAACTGGAAACTTGAGACCGACATGCCACTAGATTTACCGCTAAATCCCCAAGCTCTGAATTCATCCTCCTCGGGTGTCTTCAGTGCGCCACCCCAAGAAATTTCGGTCGACATCCTGCTAGAAAAGTACGCCAAAGAAGGCGAGCAGTCGATTGAGGATGTTTACCTGCGAGTGGCCAAGGGCTTGGCATCGGTTGAACGACCTGAACTTCGCGATCACTTCGAGCAAGTTTTTTTGGCCAACCTGCATGCTGGTGCGATAGGCGCTGGACGCATCATGAGTGCGGCGGGCACAGACATTCAATCGACCTTGATCAACTGCTTTGTGCAACCTGTGGGCGATTGCATTCAAGGTGTGGACGATGATGGCTTTCCAGGTATTTACGAAGCGCTCAAACAAGCTGCTGAAACCATGCGCCGCGGAGGTGGTGTGGGATACGACTTCTCGCGGGTCAGGCCGCGTGGTGCGCGTGTCAAGGGTACGGCTTCGTTGGCCTCGGGGCCTTGCAGCTACATCAATGTGTTTGACCAGTCGTGCTCTACCGTAGAAAGCGCAGGCGCAAGGCGTGGTGCGCAAATGGGTGTTCTCAGAATTGACCATCCCGATGTGTTGGAGTTCATCACCGCCAAAAGAACCCCGGGTCGATGGAACAACTTCAATGTATCGGTGGGCGTGAGCGATCAATTCATGCATGCCGTTCAAAACGATTTGCCTTGGCAATTGGTGCACAAGGCTCGCCCTGGGGACTTGCTCATGGCGCAGGGCTTGAGCCAGCGAGTCGATGGTCAGTGGATCTACGCAGAAATGCCTGCCCGGGACATTTGGCAAACCGTGATGCAGTCGGCCTACGACTTTGCCGAACCTGGCATCTTATTTTTGGACAACATCAACCGCGATAACAATCTGGCTTATTGCGAAACCCTGGAAGCCACCAACCCTTGCGGGGAGCAGCCTTTACCGCCTTATGGCTGTTGCGATTTAGGCCCTGTCATTTTGCCCAAATTCGTGCAGCATCCTTTCGGTTTGGCTGGCACGACGCCCAGCTTCGACTTTGAAGCCTTTATTCAGGCGGTGTTCACCCAGGTGCGGGTGTTGGACAATGTGTTGGACCTCACGCATTGGCCATTGCCTGAGCAGGCCATGGAAGCCGAAGCGAAACGTCGGATTGGCGTGGGCTTTACCGGATTGGGTGATGCCCTGGTCATGCTCAATTTGCCCTACAACAGCGAAGCGGGGCGTCTGTTTGCCGCCGACATTGCTCGCGTCATGCGAGACACCGCTTATGCGGCCTCGATTGAGCTCGCCCGTGAGCGTGGCAGCTTTCCACTCTTTGATGTCGAAGCGTATTTGGGGGGCACCGGCTTTGCCAGTCGCTTGCCTGATGAAATTCGAGAAGGCATTGCACGGCATGGTTTGCGCAACAGCCACCTGCTGTCGATTGCGCCCACGGGCACTGTCAGTTTGGCCTTTGCCGACAATGCATCCAATGGCATCGAGCCTGCATTCTCCTGGAGTTACACCCGCAAAAAACGCGAAATCGACGGCAGCACCCGTGAGTACATTGTGCAAGACCATGCCTGGCGTGTGTACCGAGAGTTGGGCGGCGATGTCGATCATTTGCCGCCCGCTTTTGTGACTGCGCTTGAGATGTCGGCGCAAGATCACATTGCCATGATGGCGGCTGTGCAGCCGTTTGTGGACACCGCCATTTCCAAAACAGTCAATGTGCCTGCTGAGTGCCCCTTTGAAGATTTTGCACATTTGTACATGCAAGCATGGGCTGCCCATTTAAAAGGGTTGGCCACCTACCGGCCTAATGCCATTTTGGGTTCTGTGTTGCAGGTGACCCCGACGCCGGCTGAAACACAGACAGATCAGAGCTTCAACACAGAATTGCAAGCTGAGGTGGATCCGAACCGCTGTGTGGTCGATCGACGTCCACATGGTGAGTTGCCCGCTGTGGCCGAAAAAATCAATTACTGGACCCAAGACGGCCTCAAAACCCTGTACCTCATCATTTCGTTCTTGCCAGTGTCTGGCGTGCTGAATGGGCAAGCGGTGCAAGTGGAGCGCGCCATTGAATTTTTCATGCCAGTCGGCCAAAACGGCGAATCGCAGCAATGGATCACGTCCAGCATGAGGCTCTTGTCTTTGGCCGCACGAGGAGGCTTCTTGGCCCGTGCATTGCAAGACATGCGCAAAGTGGCGTGGGACCGTGGCCCTGTGCGACTGGGCACTTTGCGCAAAGACAGTGGCGTGGAAGTGCCGATGTGGCACGACTCTGAAGTCGCTGCGGTGGCCTATGCCATTGAACAAATTTTAGAACGGCGCAGCACAAGCACGCTTTTGCCTGTGACGGCCAATTCTGCAGCGGCTCATGTGTCCCAAGAAGCGTCCCATCAACAGGACGTTTTGCAAGCTGTGATGGCTGGTAAAAAATGCCCGGAATGTGGCGCACATGCGCTCATCAAAAAAGATGGATGTGAGTACTGCACCAGCTGCGGCCATTTGGGCACCTGCGGCTAATTCAAACAAGCAAGACTGACATGCGCTTATGGATTTCTCAGTAGATCAGGCGATACAGGCGCTGGCGCACAAACTGCAGGCCTTCATCGATCGCTATGTGTTGCCCTACAACCCAGCTTGGCATCAGGCTGTGGCTGAAGGTGTGTATCCGCCGCCCTTCTTGGAAGATTTGAAAGCAATGGCGCAAGAAGAAGGTTTGTGGAATCTTTGTTTGCCTGAGTTGCAAGCGGATGAGCCTGGCACCCGATTGAGTCATTTAAGCTATGCGCCATTGGCTGAAATCATGGGCAAATTGCCATGGTCTGCCGAAGTCTTCAACTGCCAGGCACCTGATTCTGGCAACATGGCTTTGTTGCATCAGTTTGGATCTGATGCACAAAAGCAGACTTGGCTCACACCGATGCTGAATGGCCAAATGCGATCAGCATTTGCCATGTCCGAGCCCGATGTGGCTTCATCGGATCCCACCAATCTCCAAACGACGGTTCGCGAAGACGGCCGCAGCTTGGTCTTGAATGGACGCAAGTGGTTCATCACGGGTGCAGCTCATCCGCAGTGCAAAGTGCTGTTGGTGATGTGTCGCCATGAAGCAAGCACAGACGCAGATGAGACGAGTCAAAAGCACCATCAGCACAGCATTGTGTTGGTGCCCATTGAGACGCCGGGTGTCGATATCGTTCGCAATATTTCGGTGGTCCATCATGTCGCCCCCGAGGGGCATTGTGAAATTGTGTTTCGACACGTTCGTGTGCCCCAATCCAATTTATTGGGTCAGCAGGGGGAAGGCTTCAAGCTGGGCCAGCTGCGCCTAGGTCCCGGACGCGTGCATCACTGTATGCGGACGCTGGGGCAATGCGAATTGGCCTTGTCTTTGGCGGCAGAGCGCTGTTTGGAGCGCGAAACCTTTGGTCATCATTTGTCAGACTACGCCAGCGTCCAAGAGTGGCTGGCGTTGTCGCGCATTGAAATTGACCAAGCGCGCTTGCTTGTTTTGCAGGTGGCTTGGATGTTGGACCAAACAGCGTCTGATCGTTCTTTGTGGGTGGCCAGAGTGGCTGCCATCAAGGTGGTGGCCGCGCGTTTGCAGGTCAAGGTGGTTGACAGAGCGATGCAGATTTTTGGGGCCATGGGTTTGTCGCCCGATACGCCGTTGGCCTATTTTTGGACTTGGGGTCGAGCACTGCAAATCATGGATGGTCCCGACGAGGTGCATTTGCGGACTGTGGCCAGACGCGAGTTAGCGCAGGCGCGCGAGCGCATGGGATCATCTTCTAACTACTTCACCACGCCTGAGCAAATGGTCAGACCGCCGCACATTCGCTGAAGTGAAATAAAGCGCAAAAAAAAAGCCGTTGAATTCAACGGCTTTTTTCAAAGAAAGTACGAGACGATCTTAGAAGGCGAACGTACCACGCAGGTAGTAAGTGCGACCGTAAGGTGAGGCATAACGTGAATCCCAACCACCAGACTGGAAGAGGTCAGCCTGATTGGAGAAGGGCGGCGCCACATTGGCAATGTTGCGAATGCCTGCGACCAATGTCATGCCTTTGGAAGGTGTCCAGCTGCCGTACACATCGGCTGTTGTGTAAGCGGCGACCACATTGCTAGGATCAAAGTCAACATAACCCGACTTGTAGTGAATGGCCAAGCCAGCAGCGTACTGCTCTTTGCTCCAGTTCACTGACATGTTGTGCTGCCAGCGGAAGATAGGGCCAGAACCCGTGTAAACGCCAACGTTGTGTTTGAACG
Organism: Comamonadaceae bacterium; assembly: GCA_947373185.1. Classification (GTDB taxonomy): domain Bacteria; phylum Pseudomonadota; class Gammaproteobacteria; order Burkholderiales; family Burkholderiaceae_C; genus Limnohabitans_A. Next base: position 201,648 of record CANBWP010000001.1, read on the forward strand.
GACCACCTGCGTAGTCTTGGTAGTTGTACTTGCTGATCAAAGTGCTTTGCAAGTTGGTATCGATCTGACCGAAGTCATAGCGAGCACGGTATTGCACACCGAAGTCGACGCCATTTGTATTGAGCGCACCCAGATTTTGCAAGCGTTGGTCAACATAGCCGCAACGTGGGCCTGGGCAGTTGCTGGTAATTGACAGCAAGTTGCCAGGTTGTGCGTAGTTGAAATACTGCGAGAACTGAGAGTAGTTGCTGAACAACGTGGACTGTGGAATGCTGCTGATTTGGTTGGTCAGATCGATCTGCCAGAAATCAACACTGGTGGTGAGGTTCTTGGCAGGCTCCAGCACGAAGCCCAAAGTGAAGTTGGTCGCTTTCTCAGGCTTGAGCGCAGTGTTGCCGCCATTCAAAACTTGGAACTGAGATTCGCAGTTTGCACCTTGAGACGCGCCTGTAATGGGCGTGCCGTTCGGGCAGTTGATCGGGTTATTGAAGTTACCCGCTGTGTTGGTGTAGGACTGTGAGCCATAGAGTTCATACAAGGACGGTGCGCGGAAGCCCGTAGAAGCAGAACCCCGAACCAACATGGTGGTGGAAGGTTGGAATCGGAATGACAGCTTGGGGTTGGTGGTGCTGCCAAAGTCACTGTAGTGGTCTTGGCGCAATGAGCCGGTCACTTCCAAGTTCTTTTTGACAGGCACGTTCAACTCGGCATACACCGCTTCAATGTTGCGCTTGCCCTTGGCTTCAAAGCTTGGATCAAGGCCTGTGGATGCGCTGACCAATGCGGCGAATTCTGAATTGGCGCGGGAGACAAAATCTTCCTTGCGCAGTTCAGCACCCAAGGCAATTTGAACTGGACGACCTGCGCCCATCCAGTCGCTCAATTCGCGGCTGGCGCTGGCTTTGGCAGTTGTCACTTTGCCGGTGGCTGTTTGGAGCAGACCATTCAAGGCCGCTTGCTGAAGCAATGCAGAACCTGCAGCGCTTTGTGCGCCGAAGGGGTTGATGACGCCCTCGAGCAGACCTTCACCAATCATGTCGCCATTGCCATAACCACCCACCAATTTTTGGTCAACTTGGTTGCGGTTGAAAGACAGCTTGCCGGCGTAGTCCCAGCCATTGGCGTTGCCATCGGCCGTGAACATGATGCGGTTTTGCGTGTTGTCGTTTTGCTGCGTACGCGAGCCGTTGGGGAAGTCACGCCAAAAGACGTAAGCAAAACCGGGCTGGACGTTCACGGGGTGAGCGAATGCAGCGGATGGGTTGAAAGCGGGTGCACCGGCTGAACCGTCATCGAACGTTGGATCGATGTGCGATGTTGGGAAATACGGATTGACCTGGCCGTTAGGCATTCTTGGATTAATGTAGTAGCCGCCGTAAGGCACAGGGGCGACCTTGGTCGTTACAGAGTTCTTTGCGCCGAAGGCTTCGAAGCCCAAGTCGAGTGAACTGTTGACACGCAGAGTGCCTTTGAACATGCCTGAAGCAGTTTCAGATTTGGGCGAGAAATCAACAAAGTTGGGCGTCACAATTTTGCACTGCGTGCCTCTGGAAATCAGGGCGGTGCCAGTACAGCCTGGCGCTGAAGGGTTCCAGAGTTGGCTGAAGTCTTGCGTGTAGTTCGCAGGATCTGTGCTGTTGGACAAGCCGCCCACAATGCGCTTGTTGTAGTCGCGCTGGTTGCCGGCGATGGCTTCCTCGTTGCGAGCACCCACAAAACCAAAGAGGTTGTAACCATCTTCGCCCAGGTTGCCTTTGCCGAAGCCAATGTTGGCTGTTTTGACCTTGCCGCCACCCAATTGGGGTTTGTCAAAACCAATGGAGGCTGTGCCGCCTGTGAAATTGCGTTTGGTGATGAAGTTGATCACACCACCAATGGCGTCCGTGCCATACAGAGAGGATGCGCCATCGCGCAGAACTTCAACGCGGTCAATGGCCGCAAAGGGAATCATGTTCAGGTCGGGCGCTGAACCATCGACGGCGTTGTTGGAAATGCGCTCGCCGTTGAGCAACACCAGTGTTTTGTTGGCGCCAATGCCGCGCATATTGGCAAAGGTGGCACCACCGGAGCTGCTGCCAATCGCTTGAGCCGCGTTGAGGTTGGTTTGCACGGCGCTCAAGGTTTGCATGATCTGCTCAACGGAGCTGATGCCTTGGCGCTTGAGGTCGTCCATCTTGATGACGGTCACTGGAACGGAAGTTTCAGAGTCAAGGCGCTTGATGGCGGAGCCCGTGATCACGATGCGCTCGATGCCTGCGTCAGCGCTTTGAGCCGAAGAGAGGCTAGGCGCGGCAATGAAGGCCATGGCGGACAAGGTTGAGAGGACTGCGCTACTGAGCGGCGACAGGCGGAATGATGGGGACCTTTGCATAGGACTTCTCCAAGGGTTAAAACGGAACCAAAATTATGAAACTTTTATGAAACGATCAGCAGAATGCATGAAATTCTTTACAAAGAATTCCCCTTAAAGCAACTTATTATGAAATGCATACGTAATTTCCAAGCAAGGAAGATCGTCCTGAAACGAAAAAAGCCCCGTAAGGGGCTTTTTCATGGGTGATCTGGCGGA
>CANBWP010000002.1 GCA_947373185.1 Comamonadaceae bacterium
AACCAACACGCCAGTGTCGGTGATCAACATGATTTCGTCGTCGGCGTGCACCAAAGTTGCCGCAACCACTTTGCCGTTGCGCTCGGATTGCTGGATGGCAATCATGCCTTTGGTGCCGCGGCCGTGACGTGTGTACTCGGTGATGGAGGTGCGTTTGCCGTAGCCATTTTGGGTGGCTGTCAGCACGCTTTGTTGTTCATCTTCGGCCACCAGCATGGCAATCACGCTTTGTGTTTCGTCGAGCATCATGCCGCGCACGCCACGTGCATTGCGACCCATGGGGCGCACATCGTTTTCATCAAAGCGTACGGCTTTGCCGCCATCGCTGAACAGCATCACGTCGTGCTTGCCGTCCGTTAAAGCGGCGCCGATCAAGAAGTCGCCTTCGTCCAAGTCAACGGCAATGATGCCGGCCTTGCGAGGGTTGCTGAATTCATCCAAAGATGTTTTCTTCACGGTGCCCATGGAGGTGCCCATGAACACATAGTGGTCGGCAGGGAAACTGCGCATGTCGCCTGTCAAAGGCAAGACCACATTGATCTTTTCGCCTTCTTGCAAGGGGAACATGTTGACGATGGGGCGGCCGCGTGAGCCGCGTGAGCCTGCCGGCACTTCCCACACCTTGAGCCAGTACAAACGGCCGCGGTTGGAGAAGCACAAGATGTAATCGTGTGTGTTGGCAATGAAGAGCTGATCGATCCAATCGTCTTCTTTGGTGGCGGTCGCTTGCTTGCCGCGACCGCCGCGCTTTTGCGCCCGGTATTCAGACAAAGGCTGGCTCTTGATGTAACCGCTGTGCGACAAAGTCACCACCATGTCGGTCGGGGTGATCAAGTCCTCAGTGGCCAAATCTTGTGCGTTGTTTTCAATGAAGCTGCGACGTGCGCCAATTTTGGTTTGGCCAAATTCTTGGCGTAATTCGCCCAGTTCGGTGCCAATGATGGTGGACACGCGCTCGGGCTTGGCCAAGATGTCGAGCAGGTCTTCAATCTCAGACATCACTTCTTTGTACTCAACCACAATCTTGTCTTGTTCCAGACCGGTCAAGCGTTGCAGACGCATCTGCAAAATTTCTTGGGCTTGGGTGTCGCTGAGGCGGTACAAGCCGTCGTTGCCCATGCCGAAGTCTTTTTCCAAACCATCGGGACGGTAATCGTCTGCATTCACAGCGCCGCCATCGGCGCGTGTGCGTGTGAGCATCTCGCGAACCAATTTGCTGTCCCAACGACGGGTCATCAATTCGGCTTTGGCCACGGGCGGTGTGGGCGCATTGCGAATGATGGCGATGAATTCATCAATGTTAGCCAAGGCCACAGCCAAGCCTTCCAGCACGTGACCGCGTTCGCGCGCTTTGCGCAAAGTGAACACGGTGCGACGTGTGACCACTTCTCGGCGGTGTTGCAAGAACACGCTGATGAGGTCTTTCAAGTTGCACAGCTTGGGCTGACCATCAATGAGGGCCACCATGTTGATACCGAAGGTGTCTTGCAACTGCGTCTGTTTGTACAGATTGTTCAACACCACTTCAGGCACTTCGCCGCGCTTGAGTTCAATGACCAATCGCATGCCCGATTTGTCGGACTCGTCTTGAATGTGGCTGATGCCTTCGATCTTTTTCTCGTGAACCAATTCGGCCATGCGTTCTTGCAAAGTCTTCTTGTTCACTTGGTAAGGCAGCTCGTCCACCACGATGCACTGGCGCTGGCCTTTGTCGATGTCTTCAAAGTGGCACTTGGCGCGCATCACCACACGGCCGCGGCCTGTGCGGTAGCCTTCTTTGACGCCACTGATGCCGTAGATGATGCCAGCCGTGGGGAAGTCGGGCGCGGGAATGATTTCCATCAACTCGTCGATGGTGGCTTCGGGGTTGCGCAGCATGTGCAAGCAAGCGTCAACCACTTCGTTCAAGTTATGCGGTGGAATGTTGGTCGCCATACCGACCGCAATACCGCCAGAACCGTTCACCAACAAGTTGGGAATGCGGCTGGGCAGCACCAAAGGTTCTTTTTCTGAGCCGTCGTAGTTGGGGCCAAAGTCGACGGTTTCTTTGTCGATGTCGGCCAACATTTCGTGGGCAATTTTGGCCAAACGAATTTCGGTGTATCGCATGGCCGCAGCGTTGTCGCCGTCCACCGAACCGAAGTTGCCTTGACCGTCCACCAACATGTGGCGCATGGAGAAATCTTGCGCCATGCGAACGATGGTGTCATAGACAGATTGGTCGCCGTGAGGGTGGTATTTACCAATCACGTCACCCACAATACGTGCAGATTTTTTGTAAGCCCGATTCCAGTCGTTGTTCAACTCGTGCATGGCGAACAACACACGGCGATGCACGGGCTTAAGGCCATCGCGTGCATCGGGCAGGGCGCGTCCCACAATCACGCTCATGGCGTAGTCGAGGTAACTGCGGCGCATTTCCTCTTCTAGGCTGATGGGGAGGGTTTCTTTAGCAAACTGGGTCATGAGGGGTCAGGCGCACTGGGTGAAAGACTGCCATTTTAGGTCCAAAGAGTGTCGTTGATTTGCAACACATGATCTCGAATGAAATGACCCGGATCAAGGCCTTTTCACCAAATTGGGGAATTGGCTCGCGTCTATGGCACAATGAATTCAACGTTTTGGGTGATGGTCATTCATTTCGTCTCATTTCTCGCAGGATGTCTGCGCTTTTATTCCCCATGAGGAGAACCATGAAAAAATTCAATCAAGTGGCATTGGTGTTGGCAACAGCCGCCTTGGCAACAGTGGCAGGCGCCCAATCCGTAGACAACTGGCGCAGTGGCACAGGCGAAACCTGGAAAAACAGCGTGGGTCAATGCTGGCGTGATGCGAGCTGGACACCTGCAACAGCTGCTGCTGGTTGCGATGGCGCCATTGTGGCTCCTGCGCCAGCGCCAGCCGCTGCACCCAAAGCAGCCCCCGCACCAGCCCCCAAAGCTGCTGCACCCGCACCCGCACCGGCTCCTGCTGCTGCGACCAAAGTGACTTACGCTGCTGACACCTTCTTTGACTTTGACAAATCAGTGTTGAAAGCTGACGGCAAAGCCAAATTGGACGACTTGGCTGGCAAAGTCAAAGCCATCAACTTGGAAGTGATCATTGCTGTGGGTCATACTGACTCTGTGGGTGCTGACGCCTACAACCAAAAATTGTCTGTCAAGCGTGCTGATGCCGTGAAGGCTTACTTGGTGTCTAAAGGCATCGAGAAAAATCGCGTTTACACAGAAGGCAAGGGCGAAAAACAACCCGTTGCTGACAACAAAACAGACGCTGGTCGTTCTAAAAACCGCCGCGTGGAAATCGAAGTTGTGGGTACACGCCCCAACTGATTCACCGCAAGCTTGAATTAAATCAAGCTTCTGCTGGATTCAAAAAGCCTCCCTCGGGAGGCTTTTTCACTTTCGGAGACAATGTGGCCTATGAGCACGCATACAAACCCTTCTCAATTTTCTTCGGCCAATGTGGACCCCGCAGAACTGGCCAAATTCTCTGAATTGGCCCATCGCTGGTGGGACACAGAAAGTGAATTCAAACCCCTGCATCAAATCAACCCCTTGCGTCTGAACTGGATTCAGTCCTTGGCACCATTGGCGGGGCAAAAAGTCGTGGACATTGGTTGTGGCGGTGGCATTTTGTCAGATGCCATGGCTCGGCAAGGTGCTCAGGTTTTGGGTGTCGATTTGGCAGTCAAGTCGCTCAAGGTGGCCCAATTGCATGCGTTGGAGGCTGGCACCCAAGGGGTTCAATACCGAGAAATCAGTGCCGAAGATTTGGCCGTAGAGCAGCCTGCTCAGTTTGATGTTGTGACTTGCATGGAAATGCTGGAGCATGTGCCCGATCCTGCATCGATTGTCAAAGCCTGCGCCACCTTGGTCAAACCTGGTGGCTGGGTGTTTTTCTCTACCCTGAATCGCAATCCAAAGTCATTCCTGTTGGCGGTCGTAGGGGCTGAATACGTGCTCAACATGTTGCCCAGAGGCACGCATGAATATGCCCGCATGATCAAACCCAGCGAACTGGCGGATTGGGTTCGCGCGCAGAGCCTGAACGTGATGCAAATGAAAGGCATGACTTACAACCCCTTCACGCGTCACTATGCCTTGGGCACGGACACCGATGTGAATTACCTCATGGCCACCCAAAAGCCCGTGGCCAATTGATTGGGAACGAGGTTCAAAGATGTTGTTTGAGAATGTTCACGCGGTGTTGTTTGATCTGGATGGCACCCTGATAGACAGTGCACCTGACTTGGGTGCGGCGGTTGACAAAATGCGTGTCGACCGAGGCTTGGCTTCTTTGCCTTTGTCACATTACAGGTCGATGGCGGGGGCAGGCGCACGCGGCATGATTGGTTTGGCCTTTGGCTGGACGCCTGAGCATCCTGATTACGATCAGTTGAAGGAAGAGTTTTTTGTCAATTACGAATCGTGCATGACGCAGCGTACCTTTGCTTTTGAAGGGGTGGCGCAAATGATTCAAGACCTAGAGGTACGCCAGTTGCCTTGGGGCGTCGTGACCAACAAGTCCAAACGTTTTACAGATCCCTTGACCCAAGCCATGCCCTTGTTTGCCAATGCCGCCGTGGTCATCAGTGGCGACACCACGCCGCATGCCAAACCGCATCCCGAGCCCTTGCTTGAAGCGGCACGTCGATTGCAAATGGACCCTTCGCGCTGTGTGTACGTGGGTGACGATGAGCGAGACATCGTGGCGGGCCATGCTGCCGGCATGACAACAGTGGCCGCAACCTATGGCTATTTGGGTACCCAAACTGATGTAAAGAGTTGGCGCGCGCATGCGCACATTGACGCACCCCATCAACTGCTCAAACTGCTGTCGGTGTGACGCGCAGTTGAAGCACATTGCCTGACCTTTCTTCATGAGAGATTTGCCGCTCTCCCAGATCAGTGCCATCCGCGAACATGTGCGGCGTTTGGGGGCAAGGCCTGCACATGAGCAAAGAATTTTGCGCTTGTGGGCGCAGGCTAAGCCACAAGACAGTGGCAGTCGTCCTTTAGAAAGTTTCATGCCCACGGCCTTGCGTGAAGATTTGCCAAAGTTGAGTGCCGATCTTTCGGGCTTGCTGCGTTTGCAATCGGAACACCCGGCTGCAGACGGATCAGTGCGCTGGCTCTTGGCTTTGAAAGATGGTCAAACCGTGGAAACGGTGGGCTTGCCGCGCGACGGTTTGTGTGTCTCCTCGCAAGTTGGTTGCGCCATGGGTTGTGTGTTTTGCATGACAGGCCGCGAAGGTTTGATACGGCAAGTGGGCAGTGCAGAAATTGTGGCGCAGGTGGCCTTTGCGCGCATCCACAGAACGGTCAGAAAAGTGGTGTTCATGGGCATGGGAGAGCCTGCGCACAACTTAGACAACGTGATGGAAGCCATAGAGGTGCTGGGCACAGCAGGCAACATTGCTCACAAGTCTTTGGTGTTTTCTACCGTGGGTGATCCGCGTGTCTTTGATCGATTGCCCAAGGGGCTGGTCAAGCCTGCGTTGGCGGTGTCACTGCACACCACGCGGGCAGATTTGCGAGCCCAATTACTACCTCGCGCGCCCGACATGTCACCCGAAGCATTGGTCGAAGCGGCAGAAATTTATGCGCGGCAAACAGGCTATCCCATTCAGTATCAATGGACTTTGTTGCAGGGTATCAATGACAGCGAGGAGGAGTTGGACGGCATTGTGCGTTTGCTCAAAGGCAAGTACGCCTTGATGAACATGATCCCCTACAACGCGGTGGATGATTTGCCGTTCCAACGCCCCTCGTGGGAGCGCGCTGCAGAAATAGCCCGTAGCTTGCACCAACGCGGCATTTTGACGAAGCTGCGAAACTCAGCGGGTCAAGATGTTGAAGGCGGGTGTGGGCAATTGCGCGCGCGTCATTTTTTAGGCAACAAGCCGCTCGACAATGCGGTGCCCAAAATGACCAACATGCCCAACAGCACCATGCTCAGGGTGACGGTTTCGCCCAAGAAAAGTACGCCGTAAATCAGCGCGAACACGGGAATCAAGAACGTCACCGTCAAGGCCTTGGCAGGTCCTGCGCGGTTGACCAATCTGAAATACAAAATGTAGGCAATGCCTGTGCAGGCCACGCCCAATACCATGAGTGCTGCCCATGCTTGCGCACTGGGCATGGTCTCTGGCAGGGCCCATGTGGCGGGCACGGTGAGGGCCAAGGCAGCGCCCAATTGACTGCCTGTGGCGGCGACCAAAGCTGGCAGGTTCGGCATGTATTTCTTGTTAAAGCTGCCAGAAATGGCGTAGCACAAGGTGGCTGCTAAGCAGGCTGCGATGGCAGTGTATTGGCCCCATGGGCTGGCATCTGGATTGGCTGCGCTGTGAAAATGAGTTTGGTTATTGGCCAGCAAAGTCACGCCAGAGAAACCCAGGATCAAGCCCGAAACGCGCCAACGGTTCAAACGATCGCCCAGCCACAACCAAGCTACCAAGGCGGCAAACAAGGGCACCACCGCATTCAGGATGGCGGACAAGCCCGTTGAGATGTGCATGACAGCGTAAGCATAGAGTGCAAAAGGCAGTGCAGAGTTGATGACCCCAAAACCCAGCACCAACTTCCATGTTGACTTGAAAATGGGCAGATGACCCTGCCACACCATGATTGGAAACAAAAGCAAAGTCGCAATACACACCCGCAGCCATGCCGTCGGCAAAGGGCCAAATTCTGCAGCACCTAAACGCATGAACAAAAAGGAGCCACCCCACAAAGCACCCAGCAAGACATAGTCAATGCGCCAATCTTGTGAAGCGGAAGCGGAAGCGGTCGCCGCTGAGTTCATGTTGGCGCTTCGCGATGAAGCAAGGCTTCTTTGCGCCAAATGCCACCCGCGTATCCCGTCATTTGACCGTTTGCGCCAAGCACGCGGTGGCAGGGAATGATGATGCTGATGGGGTTTCGACCAATGGCGGCGCCAACGGCTCTTGCCGCTTGGGGTTTGCCAATGGCCTGCGCCAATTGGCCATAGCGCCTGGTCTGGCCATAGGGGATGTGAAGCAAAGCTGCCCAAACCGATTGTTGAAACGCCGTACCTGCAGACACATCAAGCGGCAAGCCTCTGGCCGCTAATTCGGCCAAACCCAGTTGGGCACCTCGCCCTTGGGCATAGTCGTTCAAACAGTCTTGCGCCTTCAGCAGCCATGGATGCTGCGGCGCGAGTTGCCAATGGGCTGTTTCAGGGAAATATTTTTGGCCTTCAAACCAGGTGCCACAAAGTCCTGATTCAGTGGCTGCCAAAGTCAAGTTGCCCCAAGGGCTTTGACTGCTTGTGTAGAAGATGTTGGCGCTCTCGAACATCTGGCCATCCTATCCGATTTTGCTGTTGAGCACCTACAATCAGGGGCATCCCAGCTTGCGCATGATGACGCTCGTTGGGCGAACTTTATCTCTTTCAGGGTGTTCTATTTTTATGCAAGTCACTGCTTCAATTTTCAAAGCCTATGACATCCGTGGCACTTTCCCCAAAAACCTGACCGAAGACTTGGCAGAAGCTTTGGGACGCGCCTTTGGCACGCAAGCGCTCAAAGAAGGCAGCGGCACCGTCGCAGTGGGGCGCGATGGCCGCCTCAGTGGCCCCGCCTTGTCTGCAGCGCTCATTCGGGGTTTGGTCTCTGTGGGTGTGAAGGTCTTGGATGTGGGGTTCACCACAACGCCTCAACTCTACTTTGCCGCCAACACGCTTTGCAACAGTGGCATTCAAGTGACGGGCAGCCACAACCCAAAAGACGACAATGGTTTCAAAATGGTCATGAATGGCCGAGCCATCTATGGCGACGAAATTCAAGCGCTCAAAACCACCATCGTGCAAGAGACCTGGGTGTTGGCGCCTGGCGGCAGTGTGCAAGCCATGGACATCATGCCCGCCTATGTTCAAAGAATTGTGTCGGGCATTCAATTGAGTCGGCCGATGAAAATTGTGATCGATTCGGGCAATGGCATTGCGGGCGCATCAGCGCCAGGCATTTTTCGCGCATTGGGTTGTGAGGTCATTGAATTGTTCAGCGAAGTGGACGGCAATTTCCCCAATCACCATCCCGATCCCAGCAAACCCGAGAATTTGAAAGACCTCATTGCCACCCTGAAAAGCACAGGGTCAGAACTCGGTTTGGCCTTTGATGGCGATGGTGATCGATTGGGCATCGTGACGAACGATGGCGAAACCATTTACCCCGATCGCCAAATGCAATTGTTTGCGAAAGACGTTTTAAGCCGCGTGCCCAACGGCACCATTTTGTTTGATGTGAAATGTTCTCAGCGTTTGGCCCCTGCCATCCGTGCAGCAGGCGGTACGGCCTTGATGTACAAAACAGGCCACTCTTTGATCAAAGCCAAAATGAAGCAAATCGAGGCCGAAGGTGGCCAAGCGCCCTTGGGCGGCGAGATGAGTGGCCACATCTTTTTCAAAGAGCGTTGGTACGGATTTGACGATGGCACCTATGCGGGGTGTCGTTTGTTGGAAATTGTGAGTCGCAGCCCCGATGCCAATGCGGTACTCAAAGCCTTGCCCACCAGCTACAGCACGCCTGAATTGAACGTGGCGTGTCAGGAAGGTGAACCCCACACGCTGACAGCCCAGTTGCTTCAAGTGGCTGCGCAACATTTCTCATCGCCTGCAGAAATTTCTGACATCGATGGCCTGCGCGTAGACTGGCCGGATGGCTTTGGTTTGATCCGTGCTTCTAACACCACCCCCGTGTTGGTGCTGCGTTTTGAAGGTCATACGGCAGAAGCCTTGCGCCGCATTGAACATGACATGCTGAGCTTGCTGCGCACAGTCAAACCCGATGCCAGTTTGCAGGCTTCGGCGCACTGATTCTTTGCCATAGAACGACCTGCGTGCGCGCACCACTTTCACTTTGGCTCTATGGTGTGCTGACGCACTGGGCACAGCCTTTGTTGCGACGCAAACTTCAGCGCCGCGCCAAGGCGGAACCCTTGTATGGACAATTTGTGGAAGAACGATTTGGGCACTACACCGAAGCGGCTCACCATGATTGGATCTGGGTCCATGCCGTGTCGCTCGGTGAAACGCGAACGGCTGGCATTCTGATCAAAGCGCTGCGTGAAAATTTCCCGGGCATGAAACTGTTGCTGACCCATGGCACTGCGACGGGCAGAGAAGAAGGGCAAAAGTTGTTGCAAGAGGGAGATCTCCAGGTTTGGCAACCATGGGATTCACCTCATGTTGTGGCGCGCTTCTTCAAGGCCTTCAAGCCCCGTCTTGGTTTGATCATGGAGACGGAAGTTTGGCCTCATTGGGTCCACCAGGCGAAGTTGCACAACGTGCCCCTGGTCTTGGTCAATGCGCGCATGAGCGACAAATCGATGAGGCAGGCGCTTCGCTGGCCCTCCCTGATGTGCCCCGCCTATGCAGGTCTTCGAGCCGTTTTGCCGCAAACCCAAGACGATGCGCATCGTTTGACGCAGTTGGGTGCCCATGTGCCGTGTGTGTTGGGCAACCTCAAATTCGATGCCAAGCCTGATGCCTCGCAAATGAATGTAGCGCAGCATTGGCGGTCTCAACTGTCACGGCCTGTGTTGATGTTGGCCAGTTCGCGTGAAGGGGAAGAGTTACGCTGGCTGGATGCTTGGCAACATCATTGTCAAACCCATGCAAGTCCACCTGTGCAATGGTTGATCGTGCCAAGGCATCCGCAAAGGGTGAATGAAGTCGAGCAACTCATTCAATCAAGGGGCTTTCAAGTGGCCAGGCGCTCATCATGGGGCCTCGACGGGCCTGTCCATCTCACGCCATCAGGTTCGGAGAATTCCGACGTGCCCTGCGTCTGGTTGGGTGACAGTTTGGGCGAAATGGCGCTCTATTACAGCTTGGCCGATGCGGCATTGCTCGGCGGAAGTTTTGAAAAGTTGGGTGGGCAAAACTTGATTGAGGCGGCGGCATGTGGATGCCCCGTGGTGATGGGGCCACACACCTTTAACTTCACAGAAGCTGCCCAAGCCGCAGAGGACGCTGATGCCGCGCTGCGCGCAGCCGACATGCAACAGGCTGTTGAGAAGGCCGTTGCGTTGGTGCTGGATGATCGGCAACATTCGTACCATGCCGAAAAGGCCCAATGGTTTGCGCAGCAGCATGGCGGCGCAACGCAACGCACTGTGTTGGCAGTGCGTGAGCAATTGAATCAGATCAAGGATTCAAAAGCGCGTTGATGGCAGCCAAGTCGGCTTCGGTCAAGGTGCCCGCAGCTTGACGCAATTTCAGCTGACCCAAGAGCACGTCATAACGCGCTTTGGCCAAATCACGTTTGGTTTGAAACAGTTGGCTTTGGCTGTTGAGCACATCGATGTTGATGCGCACACCCACCTGATAACCCAGTTTGTTGGCGTCCAAAGCACTTTGGCTGGAAGCCTCTGCGGCTTGCAAAGCATTGACCTGACCAATGCCAGATTGCAAACCAAAGAAAGCCGTGCGCGTTGCTTGCGCCACGCCGCGTTCTGCCGCATCCAAGTCGGCACGTGCTTTGTCTTCCAATGCCACTGTTTCTTTGATGCGGTTTTGCGTGGCAAAGCCGGCAAACAAAGGCATGTTGAATGCCAATGTCACGGAGTTGGCATTGGAATCAAGTTGAGATGAGTTAATGCCGTGCCCATTTTTGTAGCGCGTGGGGGTGTAGCCCGCCACCAAGTCAAGTGTGGGCTTGTGACCCGCTTCTGCTTTGGAAGTTTCGAGTTTGGCAATCTCCAAAGCCGCACGTGTTTGAATCACGTTGGGATTGAACTCTGCAGATTGCTGTACCCATTGTTCTAAGCTTTGAGCATCGGGCGCAGAAAGCTTGGCAGCCGGTGACAATGATTTCGGTTCAATGTTGTTCAGGCCCACCAATTGGTTGAGCGCCAAACGCTTGATGCGCAAATCATTGTCGGCAGCAATTTCTTGCGCAACCACCAAGTCATAGCGAGCTTGGGCTTCGCGTGTGTCTGTGATGGTGGAGGTGCCAACTTCAAAGTTGCGTTTGGCCGCTGCCAATTGTTCGGCCACGGCCACTTTTTGAGCCTTCACAAAGTCAAGGCTTTCGCGTGAGGTCAGCACGTCAAAGTAGGCCTGGCTCAAGCGGACCATCAAATCTTGTTCGGCCGCCTTGAGTTGAACGCCGGCCAACTCTAATTGACGTTGGCCTTGCTGGTACGACGCAAAGTTGGCAGGGCGGTACAGAGGCTGTGAGGCACTGAGGGTGGCTGCTTTACTTTGTGAAGTGACAGTTTGGGCTGCGGCAATCAGTTCGACATCGGTTTTGTTCACGTTGGCAGCCAAACCAATGGTGGGCAACAAAAGCGCTTTGGCCTGGTCACCTTTGGCCAAGTTGGCGGTGTACTGCGATTGAGCCGCCTTGTAGGTGGCGTCGTAGCTGCGTGCTGTTTCAAACAAAGCCATCAAGCTCTGTGCTTGGGCTGATCCGGCGAATGCAGCACTCAGAGCGAGGGAGAGGGGGAGAAAGCGCAAATTCATGAAGTACTTTCGAGGCAGAAGCCGTGGTGTAAAGAGATTAATAAACAGGAATGCTGGCATCGACTTGGCTCGACCAAGCGTTGATGCCGCCACTGATGTTGGTGATGTGTTCGAAGCCGTGGTGCTCTAAGAAAGCTGCCACTTGCATGCTGCGACCGCCATGGTGACACAAGCAGGCAATGGGTCTTGATTTGTCCAGCTCAAACAAGCGCGCCGGCACCGTTTGCATCGGCATGATTTGCACCTCGCAAGCGCTGGGTGCAATGCTGGCCAATTGGCACTCCCAGGTCTCACGCACATCCAACACCAAGGGGGTGCCGAGGGGAGACACTTGCTGGACCCAATCTTGAAACTGCGAAGGACTGATTTGCTGCATAAAGCTGAGTGCTTGATTTAGAAAGAAAATTGGCTGTGCTCTGGAAAACCTTGCAATCGGGGTGCAACGGTGTCCCAAGGCTCTGAGGTTTGCCATTGTTGATCGCCCGTGCGAGTGATGACACTGGCGCGCATGACGGGTTCTTCGCCAACGACAGCCAACAGTCGACCGCCAAGCTTGAGCTGATGGCGCAAAACCTGGGGCACGTCGGGCACAGAGCCACTCAGCACAATGACATCAAAGGGGCCATCGGCTGCAGCGCCTTGGCTGCCATCGGCCTGCCGAACTTCTACGTTTTGGATGCCGGCAGCTTGCAGGTTGCTGCGTGCTTGTTGAGCCAGCGCACCGTCAATTTCTAAAGTCAAAACACTGGCAGATTGGTGCGCCAAAAGAGCAGCCATGTAGCCAGAGCCGGTACCAATTTCCAAAACCTTGTCGGTGGCTTGAAGGGCTGCGTTCTGCAACATCCTTGCTTCGACTTTGGGGGCCAACATGACTTGACCGTCAGAACTTGATTGCAGCGGAATTTCCATGTCGGCGAAGGCCAAGGCTTTGTGCGCTAAGGGCACAAAGTTTTCGCGCTTGACCACAGACAGCAAAGACAAAACTTGGCCATCCAAAACATCCCATGGGCGAATCTGTTGTTCGATCATGTTGAAGCGTGCGGTTTCAATGTTCATAGCTACTCCAGGGGGTATCAAATTCTAACTGTCTTCATTTTAGCTTCAGGGCAGGGCATGAGCGCCGTTTTTTGCTTGCTTAAGCTCAGCCTTTGCATGATTTCATTCAAAACGGCCATCGCCTGTCAATTGGACGGATCGAACGACAGCCCGCGCACAATGAGATCAGCATGTTGGGCAATGAAATCTTCGGGTTTGGGTTGCGACGCACCAGAATGACACAGCGCGCTGGAGTGTTTGGACATGATCAAAAACAACATGGGGGCGATCACTGCCAAGGCTGTGTGCTCGGTGTTGAATTTTTTGAATTCTCCCGCTTTGCGACCGTTTTCCAGCACGCTTTTGAGCAAATTCATGGCCGGTTCAATGACCTCTTCTTGGTAAAAAGTGGCCAAATCTGGAAATGTATGGGCCTCGCTGATGATCAATTTAGAAATGCCCGACGCCTTGGTTGAGCCATAGCGGCGCCACCACTCGAGCATCAAGTATTTGAGCAACTGCGCATGACTGCCCTTGAAATTGGCGACTTCCAGTGCACCTTCTGAGACTGGCTTGACCACGTTTTCTCGGACGACTGCCTTGAACAACTCTTCTTTGCTGGGGAAGTACAAAAACAAAGTGCCTTTGGAGACGCCCGCTTTGGCCGCCACCTCTTCGGCACGGGTGGCTGCAAAGCCTTTGTCGACAAACAAATCCAAGGCGGCTTCTAGCAGCTCACCGGGTCGGTGTTGCTTTCTACGTTCGCGTTTTTGAGGGGCAAGGAGATTTGACATGTTTACTGACTCATTGGTTAGTAATGTAAGTTCTCAAACTCTGACCGTCAAGACTTGTTGACAACGAGGGCAAAAAAAGACCGCCGAAGCGGTCTTTGCGCGAGAGCAGCAGGGCTCAATAGAAGGCCTGCAGACCCGTTTGAGCACGTCCCAAAATGAGGGCGTGTACATCGTGCGTGCCTTCGTAAGTGTTGACGGTTTCTAAGTTGATCATGTGACGGATCACGTGGTATTCGTCGTGGATGCCGTTGCCGCCATGCATGTCACGGGCCAAGCGCGCCACATCGAGGGCTTTGCCACAGCTGTTGCGTTTGATCAGGCTGATCATTTCGGGCACAGCCTGACCTTCGTCCATGAGGCGGCCAACGCGCAGGCAGCCTTGCAGACCCAAGGCGATTTCGGTTTGCATGTCGGCCAATTTCTTTTGGATCAATTGGTTTTGTGCCAAAGGACGGCCAAACTGCACGCGGTCCATGGTGTACTGACGTGCACGGTGCCAGCAGTCTTCAGCCGCACCCAGTGCGCCCCAAGCAATGCCGTAACGGGCTTTGTTCAAGCAACCAAAGGGACCTTTCAAGCCAGACACATTGGGCAGCATGTTTTCTTCCGGCACGAAGACATCGTCCATGACGATCTCGCCGGTGATGCTGGCGCGCAAACTCATCTTGCCTTCAATCTTGGGCGCTGTGAGGCCCTTCATGCCTTTTTCCAGGATGAAGCCGCGAATGGCCGATTGGCCGTCACCTTCACCTTCTAATTTGGCCCAGACCACAAAAACGTCGGCAATCGGCGAATTGGTGATCCACATTTTGGCGCCCTTCATGATGAAGCCGCCGTCCACGGGTTTCGCGCGAGTGATCATGCTGGCGGGGTCAGAGCCGTGGTTGGGTTCAGTCAAGCCAAAACAGCCCACCCATTCGCCAGTGGCCAATTTGGGCAAGTATTTTTGGCGTTGTGCTTCAGAGCCGTATTCGTTGATGGGGTGCATGACCAAAGAACTTTGCACGCTCATGGCACTGCGGTAACCGCTGTCAACGCGCTCAACTTCTCGGGCCACCAAACCGTAACTCACGTAGTTCATGCCTGCGCAGCCGTAACCATCGATGGTGGAGCCCAGGAAGCCCATGCTGCCAAACTCGTTCATGATTTCACGGTCGAACTTTTCGTGACGGGCGGCCATCAAGACACGCGTCTGCAATTTTTCTTGGCAGAAGTCATGAGCAGCATCGACGACGGCGCGCTCGTCTTCGCTCAATTGAGAATTCAAGAGGAAGGGGTCATTCCATTGAAAAGAAGGCTTCATGATTTTTAAGCTGGTGGATGAAAGTGAAGTCATTCTATCGTCAGCTGAAATGTCCCATGGATTTGTTCTATTTGTAGAACAATAGGTCCTCTGAAGGCCCCTGTGCATAGGCCTTTGATGCTGGGGGATTTAAGCCTCGCAGGGCCAATTTAGATCAGAATGACGGCATGACATTACCCTCACATTCTGAAACCATCGTGCTTGGCGGCGGCTGCTTTTGGTGCACCGAAGCCGTCTTTGTTCAAGTCAAAGGCGTGCTCGATGTTGAGTCTGGCTATTGCAATGGCCAAACTCTCAACCCCACCTATGAGCAAGTTTGCTCGGGACAGACGGGCCATAACGAAGTGGTGAAGCTGACCTACGACCCCCAAGTCATCAGTCCTCGGGTTTTGTTGGAAATATTTTTTGTCATTCACGATCCCACCACCTTGAATCGGCAGGGCAACGACCGCGGCACCCAATACCGAAGTGGCATCTACGTCACAAACGAAACGCAAGCCGAAGTGGCAAAAACCATCATTGCAGAAATCAACGCAGAAGGCATTTTTGAATCATCGGTGGTCACTGAAGTATTGCCTTTGCAAAATTACAGTGCAGCAGAGGACTATCACCAAGATTTCTTTGAGCGCAATCCAACGCAGGGTTATTGCGTTGCGGTTGCTGCGCCCAAGGTTTGGAAATTCAAGAAGACTTTTTCTGACTGGGTGCGATCTGCATGAAAATGCGCGTCCGTCTGAAATGGTTTTGGCAAGCGCTGTTGCTCAGTGCTCTGATGATGGCGCCTGTGTGGGGCCAAATTCACAAAACCGTTCATGGACTGCAAGTTAAAAACTCTCAAGAGCAATCGCTGTTCAGTGAACACGTTGAGGGCTCTGTTGTCTGTCAAGCGCTCGATCATTTAGGAACAGGCGATGGCTTACAGACGTTTGACGCACCAAGTTGTGTTTTCAAAACCCCAGCCCATCTCGACGAGACTTTGCTCGAGTTCGAACGAAGCCGTTCATCACTTTCATACGCTGCGCGCGCACCGCCATCCCCCCTTTGAACTTTTCAGTGTTGGCTTGCCTGTTGGGCGAGCCAGATCATTCGTTTAAAGGATTCCTATGTCAGTCTTTTTTTTCGTGCGCCGTTCTGCGGCTGTCACGGTCTCTGCATTGGTTTGCAGTCTGGGATTTTGGCCGCATCTTGTCTGTGCGCAAACTTTGCAAGAGCTTGTCATCACGGGCAATGCGTTGTCCAAAGCACAAAACGCGCTCAACGTCACGAGCCTTTCGGGCATTGCATTGGCCGAACAAGGACAGAGCAGCCTGGGCGAAACCCTCAACAATTTGCCAGGCGTCAGCAGCACTTATTTTGGCCCGAATGCCAGTCGCCCCATTGTGCGAGGCATGGATGGCGATCGCATCCGCGTGCTCTCCAACAGCGGTGCGAGCATGGACGTCTCATCTCTGAGTTATGACCATGCGGTGCCCATGGATGTTTTGAGCACGGAGCGAATTGAAGTGTTGAAAGGGCCAGCCGCATTGCAATACGGCGGCAGTGCCATGGGCGGCGTGGTGAATGTGATGGACAACCGGGTTCCTAAACAAGCCTTGGAAGGTGTGTTGGGAAAAGCTCAATTGCAGGGTGCTTCAGGCAACCATGAACGTTCGGCAGGCGCTTTGCTTGAGACAGGTCAAGGGGTTTGGGTGATGCATGCAGACGCATTTGACCGATCGACCCGCGATGTTCAAGTGCCTCAAAAAATGCCATGTACACGTCCAGGCTCGCTTGCGGTGTCCTATCGAATTTGCAATTCAGCAAGTGTTTCGCAAGGCGGTGCCTTGGGAGGCAGTTTGTTCTTTGACCAAGGTTTTGTCGGACTGTCTTTGAATACCTATCAAAGTCATTACGGGACAGTGGCCGAAGATACGGTCACCATAGGCATGCGGTCAGAACGGTTAGCGATGGAGGGGGAATGGCGGCCCCATTCAGCTTGGTTTCAAACAGTGCATTGGCAAGCCAGTCAATCCAATTACAAACACACCGAGTTTGACGCTGGGCAAGCAGGCACTGTGTTTGCAAGTGCAGGCCAAGACCTTCGAATCCAAGGCCAACATCAACGCATGGCATGGGGCCAAAGTGTTTGGGAGGGGCTCTGGGGACTTCAGATGGAGGCGGGACATTTCTCTGCAGAGGGTGCCGAGGCTTTTGCGCCATTCAGTCAAAGCAAGTTCAAGGCACTCTTTGTCATTGAAGATGTCACCCTTGGAAATTTAGGCATGAATTGGGGGTTGAGAAAAGAAGATGTCACTGTGGCATCCCTAGGCAATCCTGATCCGCACTTGATGCGATTTGAAAAAGGTGAACGTCAGTTCGCACCTCAAAATTTTGCATCGGCGGCAACTTGGAACGTTTCGTCGCAATGGCGACTCAGTGGCAACCTGGCACACACCGAACGTGCCCCCAAAGATTACGAACTCTTTGCCAATGGGCCCCACATTGCAACGGCAGCCTGGGAGCGTGGCAATTCGCAATTGAGCCTAGAAAAAGCAAACAGTTTAGATTTTTCGATAGATTGGCAGGAGGGGCCACATCAATTGAAATGGACGGCTTTTCAAAGTGTGTTCTCCAACTACATTGGTTTACTTGCAAGCACCGTTTTGGAAGAGGGCTTGCCCGTGCAAATTTACCAAGGGGTCCGCGCTAAGTTCTATGGCATGGAAAGTTCAGGCCAATGGCGGCTGGTGCAAGCCGAACGCACCTTGGATTTGGCTTTGAAGGCGGATGCGGTGAGGGCGCAAAACCTCACGACGGGTGAAGCTTTGCCACGCATTTCACCCTTGAGAGTGGGCGCAAGCCTCATTCATGCCGCTGGTCCATGGCGTGGTCGCTTTGGTTTTGATTGGCACGCCGCGCAAAACCGCGTCCCCGTGGGAAGTGTTGCAACAGACGCTTACACGCTGTGGAGTGGTTCCGTCAATTACAAGCAAAAACTCAATGCCAGCACCCTCAATTGGTTTGCGCGTCTTGAAAATGCAAGCAATCAGTGGGCCTACAGTGCAAGCTCTATTCTCACGTCCACGGCGCCCGGTAAATCGCCTTTGCCGGGGCGAAGTTTGAAGTTGGGTGTCTTGGCCGCTTTTTAAATGGCAAGGACATTCAGCCAGATTGCATGAAACCCTGATAATCGGGGCTTGATGAATTTTGATCACCCCGTTCTATCCTCCTTGCTGCCTGTTGTCTTGCTGATTCTCATCGGCTTTGTGGCTGGCCGCGCCAAATTGGTTCGCCAAGAAGCGGTGCGCGATCTTTCCAACTTGGTGTTCTTGGTGCTCACGCAAGCCTTGTTGTTCAGAACCATGAGTTCTGTGCATCTCGAAAAACTAGACATGCGACCTGTCTTCCAATATTTCTTGGTGGCCGGCGCCTTGTTTTTTGTCATGCTCATGGTTTATGGCCGCAACTCGCGCGCATCGGTCTTGGCCTTGGCCAGCATCTTCAGCAACACCCTCATGATTGGTGTGCCCCTCATTGGTTTGGCCTATGGTGAATCGGGCCAGGTTTTGTTGTTCACACTCATATCACTCCACGCTTTGGTCTTGCTCACCATGGCCACTTTGGTGCTGGAATTGCAAATGGCCCATGAGCTGGCCGCCGAGTCGGGTGAGTCTCGTCACATGCTCAAAACGGTCGGCATGGCCATTCGAAATGCGGTCTTGCACCCCGTGCCTTTGCCCATTTTGATCGGTTTGATTTACGCGCAAACAGGCTTTGGGCTGCACCCTATCGTCGACAAACCTTTGCAACTCTTGGGTGCTTCATTTGGGCCTGTGGCCTTGGTCTTGGTCGGCATCACTTTGTCGCAAACACCCATTGGTGAGAATTTCAAAGGGGCCCTCAAACTGTCCATCGTGAAAACATTTGTCCACCCCATTTTGATGGCGGGCGCTGGCTATGCCATGGGCATGCGCGGCCTTCACTTGAGTGTGATGGTGGTCGCGGCGGCATTGCCCATTGGTGCCAATGTGTTTCTGTTTTCGCAGCGCTATCAGAAAGAAGAAGATGTTGTGACCGCCGCGGTGGCCGTGTCGACGGCTTTCGCGCTGCTCAGTGTGAGCTTGGTCATGGCATTGCTGCCCTTGTTGCCAGCCTGATTCAACGCTTCAATTTGCGCGAATCAGGCGCTTCAGTTCAGGGCGCCAAACGTTCGCGAAGCCAATGCCCTTCGTTGAGTCGGTAGCGCAGTCGATCGTGCAGTCGGCTTTTGCGACCCTGCCAAAACTGCCATTCATCAGGGACCAATCGATAGCCCCCCCAATGCGGTGGGCGCGGTGGATTGAGCATGAATTGCGCGGCATATTTGGCCGCATTGGTCACCAAGACAGTGCGACCTTCGATCACTTGGCTTTGTGGCGAAGCCCAAGCGCCAATGCGGGAGTCAAGCGGTCTGCTGTGAAAATAAGCATCGCTCTCTGCGTCGCTTACTTTTTCCATGCGGCCTTCAATGCGCACCACTCGTTCTAGTTCGACCCAATGAAATTGCAAAGCGGCGTAGGGGTTGACCGTCAATTCTTGGCCTTTGCGGCTGTTGTAATTGGTGTACCAAACGATGCCGCGTTCGTCATAGCCTTTGATCAACACCACGCGAGTGCTCGGTCGCATGTTGCTGGCCACGGTGGCAACGGTCATGGCGTTGGGTTCGGGCACCTCCGATTGAATGGCTTCGTTCAACCAACGGTCAAATTGCTTGAGCGGATCGGCCGTCGAGGCGTCTTCGCTCAGTTCGGCTTTTTCGTAGCTCTTGCGCAAATCGGCAATGTTCATGGTCAGTCCTTGGCGTGTTCTAACAAAGCGGCCAGGGCTTTGTCATGAATGCCGTGTTGTTTCAAGGTGTTCAAGGTTTCCAGCGCATAGTCTAAGGTGGTGCCAAAGCGGCCATGTGCTTGTTGAAAAATTTGCCGATATTGGGAAGGGGATAGCTCCCCTGTGTAACTGGGGCTGTTGCGTGGCAACGTGAAGGCCAATGCATTGACGGGGCCATTGGGCGTCGGGCATTGCAGCCAACGCGGAATGTAAACGCTGTTGGGCATCTCGCGAAACCAAAGTTTCTCAACGGTTTGCTTGACTTGGTGCGCAGGAGTTCGAAACACCATGCCCTGACAACTGCCACCCGAAAGCAAGGCAAACACCAAGCCCGGACATTCTGGTGTGCCACGGTTCACACGGCTCCACATTTTCAAAGCACGATGCCAGCCCTGAACTTTGGTGATGTGACGTTCAAGCACCTCAAATTCTGGCCGCCAAATGAGCGAGGCATACCCAAAGACCCAGAGGTCTTGCGATTCGGGCCAGTTGGCCAGCAATGCCTCTCGGTTGGGGGCACTGAGGGATTGATCGGACCTGTCGGAATGAGGAGGGGCGGGGGACTTCAAGGTGCGCACTCACAATGTGTTGCGTCTATTTTGAGGGCAAAGCTGGGGTACTTCGTGCTTTTTTGAAGCGAAATTCGTAACCTGTCTGTAACTTCATCTGCCCCAAAGGGCGTGATGTCGAGTTACCATTCGGTATGTAACAAAGTTACACGTTATTTTTTAAACAAATTGCCATTGCCTATGACCTTGAATGCCACCGTCGCCAAAGTGACCGCCCGCATTGCACTGCGCAGCCAAACCAGCCGCGAAGCCTACTTGAAACAAGTGGACGAAGCTGCTGGTCGCAAACCTGGTGCTGACCGCCTGGGATGCGCCAATGTGGCACATGCTTTTGCGGCCATGCCCGTTGCAGACAAGGCGCGGGCTTCTGGCTTGTCAGCCATTCCTGTGGTGAATGCCTCAGAACGCGGCCCCAACATTGGTGTGGTCACTGCCTACAACGATGTTCTGTCGGCACACGCGCCCTTTCAACATTACCCTGACTTGGTGAAAGACGAGGCCCGAAAGTGGGGCGCTACAGCACAAGTGGCCGGCGGTGTGCCGGCCATGTGCGATGGCGTGACGCAGGGCACGCCAGGGATGGAGCTGAGTTTGTTCAGCCGCGATGTGATTGCCATGTCGACAGCGGTGTCCTTGAGTCACGATGTGTTTGATGCTGCGCTGATGCTGGGCGTTTGCGACAAAATTGTGCCCGGTCTTTTGATTGGTGCATTGCAGTTTGGCCATTTGCCCACGGTGTTTGTGCCTGCAGGCCCTATGGGCAGCGGCTTGTCCAACAACGAAAAATCCAAAGTGCGAGAACAAGCGGCGCAAGGTTGGGTGGGGCGTCAAGAACTCTTGCAAGCCGAGTCGGCAGCCTATCATGGTGAAGGCACGTGCACGTTTTACGGCACGGCCAACAGCAATCAGATGTTGCTAGAGGCCATGGGCTTGCATGTGCCCGGCACAGCGTTTGTCAATCCAGGGGACGGCCTGCGCAATGAATTGACGCGCGAATCTGTTCGCACCGTGTTGCAGTTGGTCAAAGCTAAAAACTTCACCCCTCTCGGCAGATTGGTGGACGAGCGTTGCATCGTCAATGCCATGGTGGCCTTGCTAGCGACGGGCGGCTCCACCAATCACTTGATTCACTGGGTGGCCGTGGCCCGTGCGGCGGGCCTGATCATTGATTGGGATGATTTTTCTGCGCTGTCTGATGTGGTGCCATTGCTGACACGTGTCTATCCCAACGGGAGCGCCGATGTGAACCAATTTCAAGCGGCCGGTGGTCCAGGCTACGTCATCCGTGAACTTCTGGATGCAGGCCTGATGCATGCCGATGTGTTGACGGTGCGCGCTGATGGCATTCGGGCGTTCACTCAAAAGCCTGTGGCGGCCGAGGGGCAGTTGACATGGAAAGACATTGGCGCCTCCAAAGATGACACCGTGGTGCGACCTGCGTCTTCGCCATTCAGCGTCACGGGGGGGCTGCGTTTGTTACAAGGTAACTTAGGGCGGAGCGTGATCAAGGTTTCTGCGGTGCCTGAAACGTGCCATGTGATTGAAGCGCCCGCACAGGTGTTCAATTCGCAGGAAGAATTGTTAGCCGCATTCAAAACTGGCAGCATGAACAAAGATGTGGTCTGCGTGGTGCGCTGGCAAGGCCCGCAAGCCAATGGCATGCCTGAATTGCACAAGCTCACACCACCTCTGGCTGTGTTGCAAGGGCAAGGCTTCAAAGTGGCGCTGGTCACGGACGGCCGTATGAGCGGCGCCTCAGGCAAAGTGCCTGCTGCCATTCATGTGTCGCCTGAAGCGGCGTCTGGTGGTCCCTTGGCGCGTGTCTTGGATGGTGACATCATTCGCATGGACGCGGTGGCCGGCACTTTACAAGTTTTGATCGATCCAGAGATTTGGCATGCCCGAACACCGTCGACGATGCCTCTGGAACTGCAGACGGCTAACAGCCGCGGCATGGGACGAGAACTGTTTAACAACTTGCGCAAACACGCGCTCAAAGCTGAAGAAGGAGCCTGCACGTGGCTTTGAACTCTATGAAGACCCCATCTTTCACGGCCTTGCAAGTGATGCAAGATGCGCCCGTCATTCCGGTCATTGTGTTGAACGATGTGGCGCATGCTGTTCCCATGGCGCGCGCCTTGGTGGCCGGCGGCATTCGCATGTTGGAAGTGACCTTGCGTACGCCTCAGGCGCTTGCCTGCATGGAAGCCATTGCCAAAGAAGTGCCCGATGCGGTGGTGGGTGCTGGCACAGTTCGCAGTGCGTCTGATGCCAAAGCGGCGGCCAATGCAGGTGCCAAGTTTGCTGTCAGCCCGGGTTACACATCGGCTGTGGGCCAAGCGTGTCGCGATCAAGGTTTGTCTTTGTTGCCCGGCGTGGCCACAGGCAGCGAAATCATGATGGCGCAAGAAGACGGCTACACCGAATTGAAATTTTTCCCGGCCATGCAAGCCGGCGGTCCCGCCATGCTGAAAGCCTGGGGCGGCCCCTTCTTTGACGTGCGCTTTTGCCCCACGGGCGGCGTCACACCGCAGAATGCTTCAGAGTTCTTGAGCTTGTCCAATGTGGCTTGCGTCGGCGGCTCTTGGTTGGTGCCCGCCGATGCTTTGGCCCAAGGCGATTGGGCGCGCATTGAGCAACTTGCGCGTGAAGCCTGTCAGCTGAAGCTGCGTTGAATCAGTTCCACTTTGTAGCCATCGGGGTCAGTGATGAAGGCAATGACCGTGCTGCCACCTTTGACCGGGCCAGCTTCACGGGTGACCTTGCCACCCGCGTTGCGAATTTTTTCACAAGCTTCGTAAGCATCGGCAACAGCAATGGCCAAGTGACCATAAGCGGTGCCCATTTCATAACTTTCGACCCCCCAGTTGTACGTCAATTCTAACTCTGCGTGGTCTGGGTTGTTGCCGTAACCCACAAATGCCAATGAGTATTTGTAATCTGGATTTTCTGAAGTTCTGAGCAATTTCATGCCCATCACCTGGGTGTAGAAATCGATTGAGCGTTGAAGGTTGCCAACGCGGAGCATGGTGTGAAGTAGTCTCATAAAACGTATTGTGTCTGATTGAAAAAACCCAGTGGGACGAGGTGTTAAGCAGGCACCTGCCAAGCCTTGACAAAGGCGGCAGCCGATTCACCCACGGCCTGTGCCGACTTGCCTGGCGCATACAGCGCCGAGCCAATGCCAAAACCGGATGCGCCACTCTTGCGGTAGTCCGCCATGTTGTGCGTGCCAATGCCGCCCACCGGAACGAGCTGGATGTGGCCAGGCAATACAGCGCGCAGGGATTTGACAACGGCTGGGCTGATCATTTCTGCCGGAAATAATTTCAGGCCATGCGCACCCAATGCAATGGCTTTGAAAGCTTCAGAGGGGGTTGCAACGCCAGGAAGAGAAATCAAGCCCAAGTTGACGGCCTCGCACACCACGTTGTCATCCAAATGCGGTGAAATAATGAGTTGACCACCTGCTGCTTTGATGTCGCGCACTTGCTGCGCTGTGGTCACTGTGCCGGCACCCACCAAGGCATTGGGAAAAGCTTCAGCCAAGATTTGAATGCTGCGCAGGGTGTCAGGCGAATTGAGCGGCACTTCCAAAATTTGAAAGCCCGCATTCACGATGGCACGTCCCATGTCCAAAGCTTCTTCAGGTTTCAAACCGCGCAGAATGGCCACCAAAGGCAGGCTGTCCATGTGCGCGTGAAATTTTGAGAGCAGAGGTGTCATGCGCTGAGCTTAAATGAAATCTTGGGGAAATAAATGATGCGCCAGGGCCCAGAGGCCTGACCACGTGACTTCATCGGGCAGTGTTGTGGCAGTGAGTCCCAAGGCTTCCATGGCAAAGCCATAGCGTTGGGTGAGTTGGCTGTTGCCCAAAATCAACAAGGGCGTGGTTTCATCCAGCCTGTCTGATTGGGCAGACTTGATTTCTTCACCAATGAGCAAGCCGGAGACATAACTGCTGGACTGCGCTGGGTTGAGCTTTTCAAACAAGGCCAAGCTTCTGGCCGAAAATGCATGGTGCAGCAAACCGCCAGGTTGTTGACTTTGCATCACGCCCTCGATGAACACTTCTTTTTTCAGCGGCGCATCGGGCAAGCAAGTTTTGGCCAAGATGGAGTGCTGGCTGAGCAAGGCGTAAAACTCACCAGTCATGAAGGTTTTGAAGGCAGAAATTTTGCGGTCTTCCACCTGTGCCCATTTGCTGTGTGTGCCAGGCAAAACAAATTGTGCGTTCTGGATGTTTTGTGAAGTGAGTGCACCGAAAATTTGAATTTCTTCACCGCGCATCACATCCGGTGTTTGGTCGTTCCAAGTCGACAGGCCCGGCGCAATGCCAATGCGATCTTTCTCAATCCACTGCAGATGTTGGGCAATGTCTTCAAAGCCGCTGGGGCAGGGGCAATAGGGCGCTTCACGCCATCCTTGCCGGCTACCGGCCATGCCTGAGATCAGGCACAAGGTGTCGGCGCTCATCCAGTCGCCAAACCGCTGCTCAAAGACATGCTGAAACTGGCCATGGGCCACTTGCAAAATGCCCTGCGGAAATGCGCGCTTCTCCAGCACCACGCCTTCGCTGTTGATCAGCGCCCCTCTTAAAGTGGAGGTGCCCCAATCGACAGCGACCAGCTTGCGTTGCATGTTTACTTCTTCAAACCGTCCAGCGCATGCGCGGGGTAGTAAGGCAGTTTGCAGTCGTCCATGTACTGTTGAATGATGTCTTTGAATGAGTCGTCGGGCTTGAGGCCCAATGCGGCGGCACGCTGCGCTGAACCCCCTTTAGCCCAGTTGGCCACAATGCCGGCAATTTGTTCGTTGCGCACAAACTTCACGTGCTTGCGTACGTCAGGGCCCGCCACATCTTCCAGGGCCTTGAGCATTTCTTTGACCGTCACGTTGAGGCCTGGCAAATTCAAGGCCAGACGGCCTTGCATGGCTTCGCGGCTGGCTTCAAAGATCGTGACCAAACATCGGATGGTGTTGTTGGGTGAAGACACCGAGTGCGACACGTTTTCGTCCACAGGGCAAATCGATTCCATGCCAGCCAAGGGCTCGCGAATGATGCCGCTGAAGAACGAAGACGCCGCGCCATTGGGCTTGCCAGGGCGCACGGTGACCGTCATCAAACGCGCGGCGCGGCCATCGACATAGCCCTTGCGTGTGAAGTCGGCCAGCAAATACTCCAGCATCAGCTTGTGGGTGCCGTAAGAGGTTTGAGGGGAGGGCAGTGTGCTGTCGGTCACGATGTCGGGCATGGGGTTGCTGGGGTCGGGACCAAACACCGCCACCGAGCTGGCAAACACCATGCGCGGAACGTTGCCCGCTTTGCGCAAACCTTCCAAGAGCAAACGGGTGCTGTCTAAGTTGGAGCGCATGCCCAAGTCAAAGTCTTGTTCGCATTCGCCCGACACGGCTGATGCCAAATGGAACACGCCATCAAAACCGCTTTCAAACAAAGGACCTTGCTCCAGCATGGGACCTGCGTGGCCCTTCACGCGGGGGTCTGCCAACAAGTCGGCTGGGGCTGGGAACAAATCGGCAATGTGAAGCGCTGTGACTTTTTGGCCATTGAGTTCGCCTTTTTTGAGGATCTCACGGGCCAAGCGAGCACCTAAGAAACCTGCGCCACCGGTAACGAGAATTTTCATGATGAATGCTTTCTAAAAATAGCGATCAGTGGTTGTCTTTGGGCACAAAGGCGCCGCGCTTGCCCACCAAGAAGTCGAGGTCGCAACCTTCGTCGGCTTGCAGCACCGTGTCGACATAGAGTTTCCAGTAGCCAGACTTTAAAGGCGGCTCCGGGCGAACCCATTTGGCCAAGCGCGCTTTCAATTCTTCATCGCTAATCAGCAATTGCATTCTGCGCTCGGGCACGTTGAGTTCAATCATGTCACCATTTTGAACCACCGCCAAAGGACCTCCGTCGGCGGCTTCTGGCGTGGTGTGCAAGACCACAGTGCCGTAGGCGGTGCCGCTCATGCGGGCATCGCTGATGCGAACCATGTCGGTAATGCCTTTGCGCAAGACCTTGGGTGGCAGCGGCATGTTGCCCACTTCGGCCATGCCGGGGTAGCCCTTGGGGCCGCAGTTTTTCAAAACCAAGATGCAGGTTTCGTCGACGTCCAAAGACTCATCGTCAATGCGTTTGTGAAAATCATCGCTGTCTTCAAACACCACAGCGCGACCTGTGTGCACCATGAGTGAAGGTGTGGCAGCGCTGGGCTTGATGACGGCGCCGCGGGGTGCCAAGTTGCCGCGCAAGATGGCAATACCGGCTTTTTCCTTGAAAGGTGCCGCTACGGTTTTGATCACGCGAGGGTCGTAGTTTTCTGCGTGGGCCACGTTCTCTGCCACGGTTTTGCCGCTGACGGTCAAGATGTCTTTGTGCAAAAACTGCTGAATCTCTTTCATGACCGCAGGCAAGCCACCGGCGTAGCAAAAGTCTTCCATCAGGTGCTCGCCCGAAGGCTGCAAGTTGACGATGTTGGGCATCTCGCTGCCCAATTTTTCAAAGTCATCGATCTTCAGATTCACGCCCAGGCGACCTGCAATGGCAATCAGGTGAATGACCGCGTTGGTGGAGCCACCAATGGCCGCCAAAGTGCGAATGGCGTTTTCAAACGCCTCGCGTGTGAGGATTTGAGAAATCTTGACGTCTTTGTGAACCATGTCCACGATGCGGCGACCGGCTTCGCGGGCCAACACATTGCGGCGTCCATCCACTGCGGGGTAGGCCGCGTTGCCTGGCAAGCCTATGCCCAAGGCTTCCACCATGCTGGCCATGGTGCTGGCGGTGCCCATGGTCATGCAGCTGCCGTGGCTGCGGTGCATAGAGCTTTCGGCTTCAAAGAAATCGTTCAATTTCAGGGTGCCAGCACGCACTTGCTCGCTCATGCTCCACAGACCTGTGCCTGATCCCAATTCTTGGCCGCGCCATTTGCCATTCAGCATAGGACCGCCAGAAATGCCAATGGAGGGCAAATCTACGCTGGCCGCACCCATCAGCAAGGAAGGGGTGGTTTTGTCGCAGCCCATCATGAGCACCACGCCATCAATGGGGTTGCCGCGAATGCTTTCTTCCACGTCCATGGAGGCCAAATTGCGGTACAGCATGGCGGTAGGGCGCAGCAGTGTCTCGCCCAGAGACATCACGGGAAATTCCAGAGGAAAGCCACCCGCTTCGTAAACACCAATTTTGACTTGCTCTGCCAGGGCTCGGAAATGCGAGTTGCAGGGGGTGAGTTCGCTGAAAGTATTGCAAATGCCAATGACAGGACGGCCATCGAATTGGTCGTGCGGCACGCCTTTGCCTTTGACCCAGCTGCGGTAGGCAAAGCCATCTCGGTCTTGGCGGCCAAACCACTGTTGGCTGCGCAGGTCTTCGGGTTTTTTCTTGGGACTTTGTGTCATGGGTTTTTCTTCGCGGTAAAGGGTCAAGGCTTGTTGAATACTATCGTATGATGATAAGCTCATTGCATCGATGTTTGCAAGCATCGTCACCCGTGCAAACCCTCAAACCTGTCCCCTTGATAGAAGGCGACACCTTTTTGTCTTTTGGAGATTTTCCCCATGACCATTCATCATCCTGAAGTTGTCGTGACCTCGCGCATTCCGCCCTTTCTCACGACAGGCTTGCAAGAAAATTATGTGGTGCACGAGCGCGAGCACATTCGCGATCGCCAAGTCTTTGGTCGAGTTCGCGCGTTGGTCGGTGGCGGAGAAGCCAAAATTGATGCGGCCTACATGGCCTTGTTTCCCGCACTGGAAATGATTTCTGTGTGCGGTGTTGGCTACGACGGAGTTGATGTGGCCGCAGCAAAGAAGCGGGGCATCATGGTTACGCACACGCCTGATGTGCTGAACGACGATGTCGCCGATTTGGCTCTGGGCTTGTTGCTGGCTGTAGCGCGCAAAATTCCAGCAGCCGATCGTTTCACACGCAATGCAGACTGGCTCGATGGCCCCTTCCAACTCACGCGAAAATTGACGGGAGCCAAGTTGGGCATCGTGGGCATGGGCCGCATCGGCCAAGCCATCGCCAAACGTGCAGCGGCCTTTGACATGGACATCAGCTACCACACCCGCAACCCGCGTGCCGATGTTGCCTACAAATATGTGGCCAGCCTTGTTGATTTAGCTGCCCAAGTGGACTATTTGGTCGCCATTACGCCAGGCGGTGCTGCCACCAAAAATTTGATCAATGCAGAAGTTTTGAAGGCCCTCGGCCCACAAGGCTTTTTGGTCAACGTGGCCCGTGGCTCTGTAGTGGATCAGACCGCCTTGATTGAAGCCCTGCAAAAGAAAACCATCGCAGGTGCAGGCTTGGATGTGTTTGTGGACGAACCGAATGTGCCGGCCGAACTTCGCAAGCTCGACAATGTGGTGCTCACCCCTCACATTGCAAGCGGCACCGTAGAAACACGCAAAGCCATGTCTGCTTTGGCACTGGCCAATTTGGCCGCACACTTTGCGGGACAGCCTGTGAAAACGCCCGTGCCGGAGTGCAGAACTTGATCAAAAACGTCCACGGTAATACCGTCGATTTTTTAGGCGAGGCCATTGTTGCTGGCCGATACCCCGTAGGCGGAAGTTTGCCGCCCGAGCCTGTGCTGTGCGAACAATTGGGTGTCAGCCGAACCGTCATTCGTGAATCGGTCAAATCTTTGGTGGCCAAAGGTTTGATCTTCACAGGCCCCAAGGTGGGCACGCGCGTTTTGTCGGAAGAAAATTGGAATTGGTTCGACACCGATGTGATTGCTTGGCAAGCCAAAGCGGGCCTGACACCCGAGTTTTTGCGAGACTTACAAGAGTTGCGTAAAGTGGTGGAACCTGCAGCTGTGCGTTTGGCCGCCGAGCGCGCCACACCTGCCGACATTGAAGGTGTGACGGCAGCCTACAAGGGCATGAAGAAAGCCATTGAAGAGGGCGGCGATTACGTCACCCATGACATGCACTTTCACACGGGCATGTTGGTGGCGTCGCACAATCGCATGATTGTGCAAATGAGCAAAGCCTTGGGGGCCTTGCTTCGGACCAGTTTTGAAATTTCAACCACGCGCAAAGATGCGCCCAAGGCCGCGTTGCCTTTGCACAAAGCGGTGCTGGACGCTGTCATCGCCAAAAATCCAGACAAGGCAGAAAAAGCCATTCGTGTTCTGATTGAAGGCGCCCATCAAGACATGGAACATGTCTTAACATCACGACGTAAATTACCCAGCCTTTCGGGGCCTGCAAAATTCATCAAAGCATCATGACAAATTTCACCAAAGTTGTTTTATTCACTGACACCGATGGCAAAGCCCGTTTCAAAGAAGACGCTCTCCCCATGGGAGAGGGCAATCCGCAAAGCCAGCTGACCGAGATTTTTTCAGCCGAAGCTTATCAATTGCGCTACAGCCCTGTCGGTTTCAGAAGTCAATTCCACGTCACGGGCAAACCGCAATGGGTGTTCATCTTGTCAGGTCAAATGGAAATTGGTTTGCAAGACGGCACGTCGCGTGTGTTCTCTGCGGGTGAGCATTTTTACTCGGCAGACACCTTGCCAGAAGGAGCTACTTTTGATCCGGCGGTGCATGGTCATTGGAGTCGGCAGGTGGGTGACGAGCCTTTGCGCACGCTGTTCCTCAAAGACTGAGGACCTCAATTCTGAATTTCGAATTTCACAGCGGCCGATCAATTTGGAGCAGTTGATCAGGCCCAATGGTGAAGTAATCGGCGGGTCCACCACCACGGACCACATGTTGTGCATTGGCAGTGTCATAGATGCCATCTCTGATCTGGCGTTCTTCAATGTGAATGCCAATGACTTCGCCAAAGACAACCCATGTTTCAAGTGAATCGCCTTGCAGGTTTTTCAGTTGCAAGATTTGTGTGCAGCGGCACTCAAAGCTGACGGGGCATTGCGCAACGCGAGGCACCTTGACCATGCGCGATGGCGCTGTTGACAAGCCGGCCATCTCAAATTCATTCACCTCTGGCCCTACTGACTTGCACGTCTGGTTCATGGCTTGAACTTGAGCTTGGGTCACCAAGTTCCAAACGAATTCACCCGTGGCTTCGATGTTGTTGAGCGAATCTTTTCGACCAATGCTTGAAAACCCAATGACTGGGGGAATATAGTTGAAGGCATTGAAAAAACTGTAGGGCGCTAAATTCAATATGCCGTCCTCGCTTTGCGAAGAAATCCAACCAATGGGGCGTGGGCCCACGATGGCATTGAAGGGGTCGTGCTTGAATGGATGACCTTGGCGTGGTTCGTAAAAGTGTGTCATGGTTTCCCTTTAAGGAGAATTTTTAATCAAGTTGGCTTGGCTTGCAATCTGTTCGCGTGCTTCAGGTGATAAACGGTTTAAATTCTTCAACTGCATCAGCATGCGAGGATTTTTTGCCAGCGAATCGACATGCCGATCCAGGTAATTCCAATAGAGGGTGGTGAATGGGCAGGCCGTCTCCCCAATGGCCAATGCTGGGTCGTAACGGCAGCCTTTGCAATGGTTGCTCATGCGGTCGATGTATTTGCCACTGGCCACATACGGCTTGCTGGCCATCACACCGCCATCGGCAAACTGGCTCATGCCCAAGGTGTTGGGCAACTCGACCCATTCCACGGCATCTACGTAAACGCTCAAATACCACTCATGGACTTCTTTGGGCGCCACGCCCAACAGCAGGGCATAGAGTCCCGTGACCATCAAGCGCTGGATGTGGTGGGCATAGCCGTGTTCCAAAGTTTGATGGATGGCGTCGCGCATGCAAGCCATGTCGGTGTTGCCCGTCCAATAAAATGCTGGCAGTTTGGCGGAGGCCTGCATTTCGTTTCGTTCTACGTACTCGGGCATCTGTGTCCAGTAGATGCCGCGGACGTATTCACGCCAACCCAAAACTTGTCGGATGAAACCCTCTGCAGCGGGCAAGGGCACCAGGCCTTGCTGGTAAGCTTTTTCAGCAGCTTCCACGACTTCTCTGGGGTTGAGAAGTTTCAAGTTCAGTGCGCTTGAAATGTGCGAGTGATACAACCAAACTTCACCTTCCCACATGGCATCTTGGTACAAACCAAAGGAAGGCAAGCGGTGTTGTATGAAACTGTCTAAAGCTTGCAGCGCTTGATGTCGTGTCACGGGCCAGCCAAAGCTGTTGAGCGCTCCGGGGTTTTGATTCAATTTGTCTTTGACCAAGGCCATCACTTCTAACGTGATCTCGTCGGGTTCAAACCTCAGCGGCGAGGGCAACATGCCAGGCCCTTGCTTGCCAAAACTGCCGCGATTCTCTTCGTCAAAGTTCCATTGACCACCCACAGGCTTTTTGCCATCCATCAAGACACCTGTCTTTTGGCGCAGTTCTCGGTAAAAGAATTCTTGACGCAATTGCTTGCGACCTTTGGCATGCTCAGCGAATTCACGCACCGTGCTGAAGAAATGTGTGTCGTCCCTGATCTCAAGGCTGAGGCCCTGCTGCTTTGCCACAGCGCGCAAACTTTGCAAGACGCGCCATTCACCAGGTGCTGTGATCACCATTTGCTGCGGCTTATGTGCCTGAATGGCTTTTTCAAGTTCGCCGGCCAAGGTGCCCGTGTTGTTGGCATCGTTTAAACGTGTGTAAAAAACGGGCCAGTTTTTGTCAAGCAAGCTTTTCGCGAAGTGCCGCATGGCACTCAGAAACAGCGTGCTGCGTTGCTTGGAGGAGGGCACATGGGTGGACTCCTCCATCACCTCTGCCATCCAAATGGCGTCTTGCTTGGGGTCGAAGTCTGCCAAGGCAGACGAGTCTAGGTTCAATTGATCGCCTAGGATCAAAACCAAATGTCGATAGGACTTAGCCATGCTTTGCCCCTAGCGTGCTGTTAGGCGTGCTGTTAGATTTGTTTTTGCGACAAGCCTCAGAGCAATACAAAACCTGATCCCAGTTTTTGGCCCACGCTTTGCGCCAGGTCATGTCGCGACCGCACACAGTGCAAGGTTTGCTGGGAAGGCTTTGCTTGTTGCCCTTGAACGTGGTCTTCATGGGGCTATTTTGACTTGAACCTGCAAGCCAGTGCGGGTCGACTTGATAATGCCCCTAGTCAGATCGACATGAAACCAGAGCCCAATGCCGCATGCCCAAATCGATTGAATCTTCCAAACCCTTGAGCCCCGGCGATATCTCCGCGGTCATTCAAATGGCTTGGGAAGATCGAACCACGTTTGAAACAATCTACGAAAGAACGGGCGTGACTGAACCCGGCGTGATCAAAATCATGCGGGCCGAACTCACGGCCAGTTCATTCAAGATGTGGCGCACCAGAATGCGGGGCAGGGTAACCAAGCACCGCGAATTGCGGAGCGCCGAGATGAAGTTCGATGATCGGGCCATTGCCGACCATCGAAGGGCGAATTGCTAATGCTGCGTTGAGCTGCGTTGATCCGCCGTTGATCAACGGCCGAACGAACGGCCACCGCCACCACCATAGCCGCCACCGCCGCCAGAGCGACCACCACGGCCGCCACCGCCGCCGCCGCCGCCAAATCCACCACCACCACCACCACCGCCGCCACCATGGCGGCGAGGACCACCACGGCCACCGCCCGCCAAGCTGTCGATGCTGGTGCGTGTTGGATCGGGTTGACCACCGCCACCGCCGCCGCTGTTGCGACGGGGTGCACCTTGACGGGCAAATTGGTTGGTCATGAGCGGATCAATGTGACGTGGCAATTCGTCGCCACGAGGGCCACGGTCATTGCGTCGGTCGTTGTTGCGGTCATTGCGATCGTTGAAACGATCGGAAGGTGCGCCCTCAAAACTTCTTTCGGGACGATCTTGGCGCTCTTGACGATCACCGCGTGGGCCTTGTGAAGGACCACCGCGACGTGAGGGAGGAGGACCGTTGCGTGAGCGTCCTGCTGCGCCTTCGGTGCGAGCTTGTCCGCCACCACCGCCTTGGCCACCAGATCGGCCCCCACGGCCACCGCCACCACCTTCACCGGCAGGGCCTTTAGATTCGCGAATGCGTTGCATCATGTCAGAGCGCGCGGCTTTGGCCGCTGCTTGCATCACGTCACGGCTAGGGGGACGGCCTGCGCCGCCCCACAAAGTTTGACGCCCCATGGCAATGGGTTCAGCTTTCTCGCCGGCCTCAGGGCCAAAGCCTTCCAAAATTTGGACAGGAATTTCTTGCTTGGTGAAGCGTTCGATTTCCATCATGAAACCTTCTTCGTCCAAGCACACCAAACTCACCGCTTCGCCACTGGCGCCCGCACGACCCGTACGGCCAATGCGGTGCACGTAATCTTCAGAGACGTTGGGGATTTCGTAATTCACCACATGTGGCAAGTCTTCAATGTCAATGCCGCGGGCGGCAATGTCGGTGGCCACCAAAGCGCGGATGTCGCCGCTCTTGAAGCCCGCCAAGGCTTGAGTGCGCGCTGTCTGGCTTTTGTTGCCATGCAAGGCCATGGCCTTGATGCCGTTCTTGGTGAGGTAGTCGGCCACATTGTTGGCGCCAAACTTGGTTCGCGTGAACACCAGCACTTGGCTCCAATTGTGTTGGTTGATGATGTGCACCAGCACTTCTTTTTTCTTGCCGCGACCCACCGGGTGGATCACTTGGGAAATGCGTTGAACGGTGGTGTTGCTGGGCGTGACTTGAATGCTTTGTGGGTTCTTCAAGAGCGTGGCGGCCAGTTCGCGAATTTCATCGCTGAAGGTGGCTGAGAACAGCAAGCTTTGTTTGTCTTTGGGCACCAAGGCCAGAACTTTTTTCACGTCATGGATGAAGCCCATGTCGAGCATGCGGTCGGCTTCGTCCAAGACCAAAATTTCAATGCTGGACAAGTCGAGCAGGCCTTGGCCTTGCAAGTCCAGCAAGCGGCCGGGCGTGGCCACCAACACGTCGACACCGCGTTTGACGCGATCGACTTGGGGCTTCATGCCCACGCCGCCAAACACCACAGTGGATTGGAGGCTGAGGTATTTGCCGTAGTCTTTGACAGACTCCTCGACTTGGGCTGCCAGCTCGCGAGTGGGTGTGAGCACCAAGGCGCGGATGGCTTTGCCGCCAAATTTATTGCGACCGGCCTCGGTCAGGCTGAGCTTGTGCAGCACAGGCAGCATGAACGCAGCCGTTTTGCCAGTTCCGGTTTGGGCCCCGGCCAACAGGTCGTGCCCCGCCAAAACGATAGGAATCGCTTGGGCCTGAATGGGTGTGGGTGTGTCGTAGCCTTGCTCTTGCACGGCTTGCAGAATGGCCGGAGCCAAATTCAATTCTTCAAATTTCATGATGGCGCGCCAATAGCGGCGCATGGCATCGGTTTGTCAGGCTGTTGGGAAACAGCCGCCAGTCAAAGACCGATGGGATTCACAGGTGGGCATGGAAACCACAGGCGAGAGCCTGGGTCAAACCCCAGCAGAAGTGCTGATGTTGCGGCAACTGGAGGCGGCAACAGGCTGATTGTCGCATGAAACGCTGCGCATAGAAATTAATTCAAAAGATTGAATTTATAACCCAGATGGAATTTTTTGGTGTTTAATTTAAAGTTCATACCCAATCCATTGAATTTGCCTACATGAACACAGCTCCATTTCAAGCCTTGTTGGTGGCCAGCCGGCACTTTGGCGTTCAATGCTTGATTCAAGTCATGTGCGGCCTGATTGCCATGGGCTCTGCGTCGGTGGCGCTTGCCGAAACAAGCCGCTTGGACAAAGTGCTTCAAGCCAAGGAGCTCAGAGCCTGTATCTGGCCAGAGTACTACAGCATTACCTACCGCAACCCCAAAACCCGTGAACTCAGCGGCATCGACATTGCCCTCACGCAAGAATTGGCCAAAGAATTGGGGGTGAAGGTGCGCTACGTTGACAGCAATTTTTCTCAACTCTACGACGCGCTAGAGCAAGACCGTTGTGATGTGGCCACCCACGCCATTGGTATCACGGCAGAGCGTTTGGCGCGCTTGCAGTTTTCGCAAGCCTATTTGAAGAGCGGCTTGTTTGCGGTCACGCTTAAAAACAAAGAAGGCCTGCAATCGTGGGACAGTCTCGACCAACCTGGTCGCGTGATTGCGGTGGCAGCCGGCACGCTGATGGAGGGGGTCATGGCCAAGTCTTTGAAGAAAGCCAAATTGGTCAAAGTCCAAGCACCGGGCACGCGAGAACAAGAAGTGCAGTCGGGCAGGGCGGATGCCTTCATGACCGACTATCCCTACAGCCTGCGAATGATTGAGTTGACCGATTGGGCGGCTGTCATTCCTGCGCCCAACAACATGCCCACCACTGAATATGCTTATGCATTTGCCAAGGGTGACAACAGTTTGCTGCTGCGCGTTGAGGCATTTTTAAGCAATGTCAAAAAAGATGGGCGTTTGCTGCAATATGCCAAGCAATACAACTTAGACCCTATCGTGGTGCTGAAGTAATCACAACTGGCAAGCACTGAGTTCATGGCAATTGAAGTGGGTCATTCAAAGACATCGGCCGCGGCAGGGGTCTACCGATTTGGTGCGGCAGTTGCCTTGTTCATCGTGCTTGTGTCTTCAGTGTATTTGTGGCAAGACAGACAAGATACTTTGGCGCGTGAACAAGCCCGAGGTGAATTGCTCACACGCATTTTGTTCAACCATGTCAGTCGAACCCTAGAGTCCACCACCACCCTTATCACAGCCGTCAACCAATGGTCAGATGCCGACTTTCGGGATCAAGCCAAGCTGCAAACGGCCATCGAAAAATCAAGCTTCATCCGATCTTTGTCGATGCTGTCGGAAAGCGGGCAAGTCTTGGCCAGTTCCGAAGAAGGGGTGGTTCATCACGTGGTGAAGTGGGCTTCCATGGGTCTTGAACGCGATGTCGGCAATGATTTGGCGGCGGGTCGCTGGCAGCCTGTGCGCAACCTTTTTGACCTGAACAATGGTCACGCCAATCTCAGACACATCGCCATCCTGCCTCTGGCGTTGCGAACTCAAAGGCCCAATGGGCAAGTGGTGCGCTGGCTGGCCCTGATCAACCCCAATGATTTGATCGATGGCTTTGCCGAGTCTGTGGATGCCGATTGCGATGCGGTCTACGTGTTTGATTATGCGGGTCGCATTTTGGCCAGCAGTTCAGAACGATGGTTTCCCAACGACCAGGTCTTTGACAAAATGCCGGCGGTTCAAAGTGTCGCCCGCAATCAAGAATTTGGGCGTTACCTCCAAACCCAGATGGATGCGCAACAAGACCTTGAAAAATTGGAAGTTCATTTCCGAACCTCCGCCAATTTGCCAGTCACCGTGGCTGTTGCCATCTCACGCAGCAGCGTGGAAGCGCAGTGGTGGTTGGCTTCCAAAGGCATGCTGGCCTTGTCGCTCTTGATGCTGATTGCCACTTATTTTCTCACCAAGCACATTGCTGCCATTTGGGTGCGCCGAGAGGAAGATCGCTTTGCCATGGCGCGTGCCTTGAATGCTGCAGAAACTGCCAACCAAGCCAAGTCCTCATTCTTGGCCCAAATGAGCCATGAAATCAGAACACCGATTAACAGCATGGTGGGCATGACCGAGTTGGCACTGGGCACACCCTTGAACCCGGAACAAAAAGGCTACTTGGAGATGTCTCGCACGGCGTCCAAAAGCTTGCTGCGACTGATTGACGATATTTTGGATTTCACACGCTTGGGTGCCAATCGACTGACTTTGGATCGCACGGTCTTTGATTTGCACACGGCATGTCAGCAGGCCATGAAGGGCTTCGCTTTTCAGGCTGAACAAAAAAAGATAGACCTTTATTTGGTGATCGATCCCGAGGTGCCCCAGTGGGTCATGGGCGATCCATTGCGATTAGGCCAAGTCTTGCAAAACTTGTTGGGCAATGCTTTGAAGTTCAGTGACACAGGATGGGTCAAACTTCATGTTCAATTTTTGTCGGAGCTGAACGCGCAAGTCAGATGTTCATTTGAAGTGACGGACACAGGCATTGGTATTCCGATCGAAAAAATGCATGTGATTTTTTCACCCTTCAGCCAAGCCGATGCCTCTGTCAATCGCAAATTTGGAGGCAGTGGTTTGGGCCTGTCGATTGCCAAGAACTTGGTCAATTTGATGAAGGGCGAGATCAGTGTTCAAGCGCGAGAAGAGGGCGGCAGTGTGTTCACCTTCACGGCGCAATTTGAGCCGCTCACCCATGCCGACATTGAACACCAAGACACACGTCTGCAGGGTCATGGTTTTGATGCTTTGTCGCACTCGGTGGATGTGGTGTTGATCGAGTCCAATCCGTTTGCCCGAGAAATTTTGAAAACACTGTTGGCATCCCAGCAAATCACACCTCAAGAAATAGTCACCCCTGCGTCACTGCAGACTTGCTTGGAAGCGTGGTTGCAGCAAGGCCTTTCGCGTCAAACATTGTGGGTCATTGATCACAGCATGCTGGCCTTCATTGAGCCTGCCTTCATGTTGGCCCAAGACGCTCAAAAGTGGCGCCAATTGTCCTGGGTGGTGCTGTCGGATTTTGGTTTGAACCATGATGTGCAAAACCTGTGCGCAGTGGCCCGCACCTTGGGCGTCAAAGTGGCCAATTTGTACAAGCCGATAACGGCCCAAGAATTGAACAGAACCCTGATTCAACTGACCCAGCGGGATGAGTTGAGTGATCAACTGACCTCAACTCAAAAGCCTAAAGCGCAACATGCGGGTCATGTCTTGGTTGTGGAAGACACACCCATGAATCAGCAGTTGGCGCAGTGGACTTTGCAAAAGTTGGGGTGCACAGTGGACATTGCCGAGAATGGCGAAGTTGCGCTGCAAAAAATCCGCACATCAGCTTACGATTTGATCTTGATGGACTTGCAAATGCCCGGCATGGATGGGCTCACGGCCACCTACGAAATCCGGCGCATTGAAATCACCGAGGCTTTGCGAATGACGCCCATCGTGGCCATGACTGCCCACGTGTTGGACGAGGACCGCGTTTTGGCCCAAAAGGCAGGCATGCAAGACTTTCTCATCAAGCCAGTGTCTGCGGCTGAATTTCAACGCGTTTTGAAACGTTTTTTATAGGCAAGCTCACGACATGAGCCTGGCCACAGTCGATAATCCAGACTAGATTCTCAGACACACGCAAGCTTCATTTCATGGCCCACGCACTTCAACCAGGATTCATGGTGTTCCATGGCAACCGCCTGGAAGACCTGCGCGATCTCACGTTAGGCTTGCTGAAAAACAATCCCTTGCCGCCCTTGGTGCCCGAAACTTTGCTGGTGCAAAGCAATGGCATGAAGCACTGGTTAGAAATGGCCTTGGCCGACGACAGTGCCATGGGCATTTGTGCGGCCACCCAAACCGAATTGCCCTCCAGCTTCATTTGGCGAATGTACCGTTTGGTTTTGGGGCCCTCGGTCGTGCCGGTGGCCATGCCCTTTGACAAGCAAGCCTTGGTCTGGCGACTGTGGCGATTGCTGCCCGAGTTTGCGCAAACCTATCAAGTGGCGCCCTTGCTGGCCTATGTCAAAAACGATCCCTTGGGCCGGCAGCGTTATCAATTGGCGCAGCAAGTGGCCGATGTGTTTGACGGCTATCAAAGCTACCGCGCCGATTGGCTAAGCGATTGGGCCGAAGGGCGCTTCGTTCTACAGCACATGGGTGAGCGCAAAGCCTTGGCGACCGATCAAGCATGGCAAGCGCAGTTGTGGCAGTTGTTACAGCAAGATGTGCTGCAAACCCAAGTGCCCGAACTGGCTTCGCAATGTTTGTCTCGCGCAGAAGTTCACTCGCAGTTCATGCGCAAGGTACAACAGACCGGTGCTGTGATGCCAGCAGGTTTGCCGCCACGCATTGTGGTGTTTGGCATCTCCAACTTGCCATTGCAGGTGGTGGAAGCCTTGGCGGCTTTGGGACGTTGGTCGCAAGTCGTCTTGATGGTGCAAAACCCTTGCCAAGAATATTGGGGCCATGACATGGACCTGATGGCGCAGCAAAATTCTTTGTTGGCTTCCTGGGGTCAACAAGGCCGCGATTATTTGCATGCCCTGGAGCGCTTTGACCAACCCGAAAATGCCTTGAGCTTGATGAGCAAGCAAAGCTATTTTGTGGACCCTGCAGACTTAAGCCAGCAGGCTCAATCCACACGCTTGCAAAACATTCAATCCGACATCCTCACCTTGAATCCGATGCCCGAAGCGCCAGAGGCGCTGGACGACGATGGCAGCATTCAAATGGTCCAAGCGCATTCTGCCCAGCGCGAAGTGGAAATTTTGCATGATCGGCTTTGGGATTGGTTTGATCACAACCCCACGTGGAAACCCACCGATGTGATGGTGATGGTACCCGACATGGCCACATTTGCGGCCCACATTCAGGCCGTGTTTGGCCGTTTTCCGCCGCAGCATCCACGGCACATTCCTTTTTCCGTAGCCGACACCACGCCCAGGCAAGTGCCCTTGGTGCAAGCGCTGGAGTTTTTGCTGAACTTGCCAGAGGCCCGCATCACTTTGTCTGAATGGCTCAGCTTGTTTGAAGTCTCAGCGGTTCGTCGCAAGTTTCAAATGGACGAAGCCGATGTCCATACCTTGAAAAACTGGCTGCAGGCGGCGGTTGTGCGGTGGGGTTTAGATCCGGCGCATCGACAAAAGTGGGGCATCCCCTCCGACATGCCCCATGCGCAGCAAAACACGTGGGCCTATGGCTTGCAGCGTTTGCTGTTGGGTTATGCCGCAGGTCAAGCAGATGGCAATGCAGCTTGGCAAGGTGTTTTGCCTTTGCCGCAAGTGGCGGGCCTGAGTGCGCTGAAGGTGGGTCATCTGGCCAGTTGGCTCGAGGCTGTGGCCATCAGCCTTGAGCAGTTGTGCCATGCGCACACGCCTGCCCAATGGTCTACGGTGATGCATGACTTGATAGCGCGCTTTTTTGAACCCGACAACGAAGCCGACGAGCGCATGTTGCTTCGCCTCAAACAAGAACTTACGCAGTGGCAGTCGCTGTGTGATCAAGCCGGCCTGTCTGAGCCTTTGCCGCTCACGGTGGTTCGCGAACATTGGCTTTCAGCTTTGGAATCGGCAGGCTTGCAGCAACGCTTCTTTGGCGGCGGCGTGCAGTTTTCCACCCTGATGCCCATGCGCGCCATTCCCTTTAAAGGCTTGTGCCTGTTGGGCATGAACGATGGCGCCTATCCTCGCCAAAGCACACCACGCGATTTTGATTTGATGACCGATCATTGGCGTGCAGGCGATCGCTCGCGCCGTGAGGACGATCGCTATTTGTTTTTAGAGGCATTTTTGTCGGCCCGTGACAAGCTGTACATCAGTTGGCAAGGACGACGAAGCACCGACAACCAGCTCATGCCACCCTCGGTGTTGGTCTCGCAATTGCGCGATGCCCTCAAAGCGCGCTTCACGCCAGAAACCCCGGCCAACCTGCAACCCTTACAAGCTTTTTCTGCCCAATATTTCCAGACCAACGCGAAGTTTTTCACGTATGCGGACGATTGGGAAAAAGCCCAAGCCGCGCATGCCGCTTTGATCGCTGCAGGTCAGCCAGCATTGCAAAAAGAAGTAACAATGCAATCCGAGGCCGATTTGCCCGTCATCACAGACTGGCCTCTGAGCGAATGCATGCGCCTGCTCAAACAACCCGTTGAGGTCTATTGGCGCAGTCGATTGGGCGTGCAACTGACGGGCCCCGA
The DNA here is from genome assembly GCA_947373185.1 of Comamonadaceae bacterium. Taxonomy (GTDB): domain Bacteria; phylum Pseudomonadota; class Gammaproteobacteria; order Burkholderiales; family Burkholderiaceae_C; genus Limnohabitans_A. Next base: position 40,653 of record CANBWP010000002.1, read on the forward strand.
AGAGGCGCTGCAAGACGATGAAAATTTTGGACTCTCTGGCTTGGACCGTTACTTGGTGGGTCGCTCATTGCTTGAAGCGGACGACATCGCGCAACAACTGGAAGCAGAAACTTTGATGGGACTGCTGCCCATGGGGGCAGCGGGTCAAGGCGTGTTGAAGCAACAATACGAAGCAGCGCTCCGAGTCAAAGACCGCGCAGCACCTTATGCCGAAAATTACCCCACCGAATTGGCCACGCAATCCATTGGCCTGGTGTTGTCCATGCCTTGGGGCGATGTGCGCATGTCAGCTGAAATAGCCAATTTGCGCCAAGGCGACTTGGGTTGTTTGCAAATCACCAGTCGACCTGGGGCGGTTGCCACGGGTCAAAAGGACCAACAAACTGCGCGTGCAGATGTGCTGATCAATTTGTGGCCCGGCCATGTGCTGATGTGCGCTGCGGGTTACAAGCTGCGCTCTGTTGCTGTGGGTTTGGATGGCGTGGCGGTTTTGCCAAGCTTGAACGCAGAGAGCGCCAAGCAATTGCTCACCCAATGGTTAACTGTTTATCGCCAAGCTTGGGCACAGCCCTTGCCTGTGACGTTCAAGGCAGGCTTGGCCTTTGTGACCGAGCAAGCCAAACAGGCGCAAGCCAATAAAGAGGCGAATGCAGACCTTCATGATGAAAAGGTGGTGGCGCAGTCTTTGGCGCAATCTTTGGAAAAGTCTTTAGACAAAGCCAGCAAAGCCTTCGCCGACAACTTCTCAGAAGACACCGACTTGGCGCGCTCCTTGTATGTGCAACGTTCGTTTGATCATTTTGATCTTCTGCGCCATTCACTCCCTCAATGGGCGCCTTTGCTGTACGAAGATTTGATCCGAGTGGCTTGCATGGAAGGTGAGGCGCCATGACTGCTTTGGCCACCTTGACCACACACAAGCTTGATGTGTTGAAACTGCCCCTCCAAGGCATTCAACTGATTGAAGCCAGCGCAGGCACCGGCAAAACTTGGACCTTGGCAGCCTTGTATGTGCGCCTGATCTTGGGCCATGGCTGGCAAGGTCAGGGCTTGATGCCGCCGCAAATTCTGGTCATGACCTTCACGGAAGCCGCCACTGCTGAACTGCGCGATCGCATTCGTTCGCGCTTGGCGCAAGCAGCGCAGTTTTTCAGAGGCCAGGTCCAAGACGCTGATGATTTTCTGCGCGATTTACAAGCCACGCTAGGCACCGAGCACAATGCTGCGCATGCGGCTCGCTTGGAAGAAGCAGCGCAGTGGATGGACGAGGCCGCCATTTACACCATCCACAGTTGGTCCAGCCGCATGCTCCGGCAGCACGCCTTTGACAGCCAAAGCTTGTTTGACCAGAAACGCTTGGACGATGCGCCTGCTTTGAAACTGAAGTTGGTCAAAGATTACTGGCGTGAATTTGTCTACCCGCTGGCGAGTCAGCAGCTAGGGGCCCTCAAGGCTTTGGGTGCCACGCCCGATGCGCTTTTGAAAAACATCCAATCGCATTGGCAGAAGTTTGAAAAATCGCCCGGTGGTTTTCCCGACGCGTCGCAAGACCCTGATCCTCAAGCCGCCTTGAAGGCGTGGGCCCAGTGGCAATCAACGTGTGATCAATTGGAGTCGACTGCGCGGCGGTTGATGGCCGAGCACATGGCCATCGCTTTGAACCAGTTAAACAATGCACTGGCCAAAGACCTGAAGGGCAACATCTATGTTCCCAAGAAACATGGCTACTTCATTTCTCATTTGTCGGAATGGGCCTCCGGTGAAGAAGCCGACATCGAAACTCTGAAAAAGTTCACGCTTGAAAAGCTCAATGCCAGTTTGAAAAAAGATGCGTCGCCAATGCTGGATGCGCACGGTGTGTGGTCGGCCATTGGCCAGTGGATGATGCACCTCGAAGCAGAACCCGATGTCGGTGTGGATTTGCTTCAACACGCCGCAGTCAAAGTGGGGCGTGCCTATTTGCAGCAAAAGAAAAACTTGGCCAGTTTTGATTTTTCAGATTTGTTGCAACGGCTGCATGCCGCCTTGCATGCGGATGGCAGTCGTTTGCCCGCCATCATTCGCGCACAATTTCCAGTGGCCTTGGTCGACGAATTTCAAGACACCGATCCATGGCAATACGAATCCTTGTCCTGCATCTATGGCGCCAGGTCTTCGCCAGCGGATGATGAAAAGCAAACACTGACGCCTAGCGCTTTCTTGATGATCGGTGATCCCAAGCAAGCCATCTACAGCTTCCGCGGTGCCGACCTGCCAACCTATTTGAACGCACGCCATGCCGCTGAATCAATTTGGACACTGACGGAAAATTTCCGTTCAAGCCAAGAGGTGGTCCATGCTGTCAATCATCTCTTTGGCGAAGCACAAGCGCCTTTTGGCGAAGTGCCCTTTGAGCAGGTGCAAACGCCTACACCGGCCAAAGCCACAAGCCTGTTCTTGCCCCATGGGCAAAAAGTACCCGCGCTGACGGTGTGGCACTTACACGCAGACAAACCCCTCAGTGGCACCCAGTATGGCGACGCCATGGCGCACATTTGCGCCACCCAAATGATCAGCTTGCTGAACCAACGCATTGCGCAACCTGGCCACATGGCCGTGCTGGTGCGTGATGGCAATGAGGCCAAGAAAATTCGACAAGCGCTGGCGCAACGCGGTGTGCGCAGCGTCTACTTGTCCGACCGTGACAGCGTGTATGCCACGCGCGAAGCGCTTGACCTAGCTTGCATCTTGGAAGCAGTTTTGCAAGCGCGCAATGCCAAGCTGCTGCGCGCCGCTTTGACCACACGCACTTTGTGCTTAAGCCTGACTGAAATTGAACAAGCGATCAACGACGAGGCCGCATGGGACATCTGGGTCGAGCGCTTCAATGCTTGGCACACCACGTGGCAGCGTCAAGGCTTTTTGCCCATGCTCTACAAAATGGTGCACGAGCAAGACATCGGCAGGCGCATGCAGGCCGAAGGTGACACCGCCGAGCGGCGCTTGACCAACCTCATGCATTTGGGTGAGTTGTTGCAGTCTGCCAGCCTCAGTTTGCAAGGTGAGACAGCGTTGTTGCGATTTTTAACCGACCAATTGGCCAACCCGCAAGCGCAAGGTGAAGCGGCGCAAATGCGCCTTGAAACCGATGCGCAATTGGTACAGGTCATCACCTTTCACAAGGCCAAAGGCTTGCAGTACCCCTTGGTCTTCTTGCCGTTTGTGTCCAACTTCCGAGAGGACAAAGACGAATCACTCCGAACCCCCGAAGAGCGCTTGCAAGAAGACATTCGCTTGTTGTACGTGGCTCTCACCCGGGCCCAGCAAGCCATGTGGATGGGCGTTGCCAAGCGCAAGGACGATTTCAAAGCCAAAGAATCACAAGCGCAAAGTGCCCTGAGCGTTTTGTTGAGGCGCACATCGGTCGATGACTTGCAAGAGAAATTGCAAAACTGGGCTGCCTGCGAAGACATCGACGTGGTGTCTGCGCCAGAGGCCAACGACCATCTCTATGAGCCACTTCAAATCACGCAAGAAGAGGCACCAACGCCAGCCAGACAACCGACACGCACCTTGCCCCGCTCGGGATGGACCGCCAGCTTCAGTGCCTTGACGCGCAATTTGTCTGACAAGCATGCGCTGCCCTCGGGTTCAGACTCAGACTCCGGCTTGGCGCGAGAGGCGCGTTGGTTAGATTCTCAAATCGACAATCCCGTTGCAAAGCTGGACGATCTGAGCCCTGAAGAAATCACAGCCAACACCATTGCCTCACTCCCTTTGTATAACGCGTTTCCTGCAGGCAGTGCCTATGGCACCTTGCTGCACGACATCTTTGAATGGCAACTCAAAGAGGGTTGGCCTTTGTTGCAGGATGCGCACACGATTTCTGCAGAAACCAACATCCGCTGGCAGCGCTGGTGGCAAACCCAAGCCGACAGTTTGCAACTCAGACCCGAGCACCAAACCCTCTGCCTGCAACTCATCCGCCAATGCGCCACCACGCAATTGGCACAATTGGGGTCAGATCAACATTGTTTCAGTTTGTCTCAACTGAACAGCCTCAACGCGTGGCCCGAAATGGGTTTCACATTCAAAACACATGGCGTGTCAACGCAGCACATTGACCATCTCATCAGCCAAGCGGTGCATCCAGGTCAAGCGCGTCCCAATTTGCAAGCTCAGCAACTGAATGGTTTGTTGACAGGCTTCATGGACATTGTGTTGGAACACCAAGGGCGCTATTACGTGCTCGATTACAAATCGAACAAGCTACCCGTTTACACACAAGACAGCATCGAGGCCAGCATGCTGAGCCATCGCTATGACGTGCAATACACCTTGTACATCTTGGCTGTTCACCGCCTTTTGAAGTCGCGCTTGAAACATTACAGCTACGAGCAGCACATGGGCGGCGCACTTTATCTCTATTTGCGAGGCATTGATCAAGTGGGGCAGGGGCTGTACTTCAACAAACCACCCTTTGCCTTGATTGAAGCCCTCGACGCTGCATGCAAAGCAGTGCCATCTGCCGTTGCCGTGGAGGGTGTCGCATGAGCTTGCATCTTTCCACCTTGCCAAAGTTCAATGTGCCTCAACCCTTGGCCACTTCAGCCGGTTCGGCCTCTTCAGTCACTTGGCCGTGGACGCCTTTGGATGTGGCCTGGTTGAAATTTCTGAATTCGCATCAAGCCAGCACCGATCCTTTGCATGATCTGCTGGCGCTGTTGGTCAGTTACCAAATGGGTCGCGGTCATGCCTGCTTGGACTTGGAGCTCTTGTGGCAAGACCCGTCGCATTTGCTTGACTGGTCGGATGCGCAAGTGAAGGCCTTGCAGCAGTTCACCATGCATTCAAGCGAGGCGCCCGCAGACTTGTTTTCTGAGCCCGTGAACCCATGGGCCGAGGCCGCCAAATCCATGCCATGGGCAATGGGGGATCATTCGCCCATGGTCTTGTCCAAGCAGGTGGACGGTCAGCCTCGGCGCATTTATTTAAGGCGTGCTTGGCAAGCAGAGCAAAGCATTCAAGCCGCCATTCAAGTGCGCCTGGCCACTCAGTTCGAAGTGCCCCAAGATACTGAAGAAAAACTCAAGGCTTTGTTTGGTGATGAAGCGCAAGCCACTGATTGGCAACGCGTTGCATGTGCCAAGGCTTTGCGCGCTGGCATCACCCTCATCACGGGCGGTCCTGGCACCGGCAAGACCACCACCGTGGTTCGCCTCTTGGCATTGCTGCAACATGCTGCGAAAGATCAGCAGCAAACTTTGCGCATTCATTTGGCCGCCCCTACAGGCAAGGCTGCAAGCCGTTTGAGCGCTTCGATTCAATCGGCTTTGGCCAGTTTGCCAGAGGGCTGGGCCGAGGGCATTCCTTCCCAAGCGGTGACCTTGCACCAACTGTTGCAATACAACCCAGATGCTGCTGCCAGAAAAGCCCCCATCTTGGCCACCGACTTGGTGGTGGTCGATGAAGCGTCCATGATCGACTTGGAACTGATGGCCCGCTTGATGGCGTGTGTGCCTGCGCATGCAAGGTTGGTTTTGTTGGGTGACAAAGACCAATTGGCCTCGGTCGAAGCCGGTGCCGTGTGGTCGCAATTGTGCGAAGGCGCAGCGCAGTCGGATGACCACGCACAAGCGGACAACAACACCGCCTACACATTGACTGAACAAACCGCTGTGCTGCATGTCAGTCGGCGCTTTGATGCCAACAGTGCCATCGGTCAGTGGGCCAAGCTGATCAATGAAGGTCAGTACGAAGCGCTCAAAGAAAAATGGCAAGCATTGCCCATCACTGGTCAATCGCCGTCAGATGAATTGACGGAAATCCAACGCTGGCCAGACGCATGGCGCGAAAGATCGCAGGGCGCATTGCATCCCGAGGTGGTGAATGCCTTGAAGTTGGGCTGGACGCATTGGTTGTCCGAGTTAGAGCCGCTTCTTCAAACTGGCGCAGTGTGCGACAACGTGCAAGCTTTGAAATTGCTCAACCGTTTTTCTGAATACCAGGTGCTGTGTGCACTGCGCCAAGGCGCATGGGGCGTGCAAGCCCTGAACGATCGCATTGCAGTGGCTTTGGGCCTGAGTGCCAATCGCGACAGGAGTTTTCAGCCACAGGCCGCAAAAGATAACTGGTTCGTTGGCCGACCCATCATGGTCACGCGCAACGACTATCACTTGAACCTCATGAACGGTGATGTGGGCCAATGTTTGCCAACTGCAAACGGCTTGCGCGTGGCATTCCCAGATGGCCAAGGCGGCGTGCGTTGGGTTCTGCCTTCGCGTCTGGACGCTGTAGAAACCGTGTGGGCCATGACCGTTCACAAATCACAGGGCTCTGAATACAACCATGTGCTGATGGTGCTGCCCGACCGCGATGCCCCTGTATTGACACGAGAGTTGCTGTACACCGGCGTCACCCGTGCCAAAACCCAGCTCACGTGGTGGGCTCCGAATCCCGCTGTCTTGTTCAGCGCTGTGCGCCAACGGGTCACCCGAAGTGGCGGTTTGGCCGATGGCTTGTTTCATCCGGCAAAATAAGACCTTTTACAGATCCAGTGAGTTCGCGATGAATTTTGATGACATGGCCGATCAACTGTCGGCGCACCCCGACTTCAAAGTCAAGCGACGCCTGCTTCCTATTTTGAATTTTGGCCCTGGCACAGGTGGCCCCACCCGGCGTGTGCTGGTCCTGGACACCGAAACAACGGGCCTTGATTGGCGCGCTGAAAGCATCATCGAGTTGGCCATGCTGGCCGTGGATGTCGACTTGGAAACAGGCAAGCCCGTGGGTGAGGTTGAAGTCTATGAAGACTTCGAAGACCCAGGTCGCCCCATTCCGCCTGAGATTGTGAAGCTCACAGGCATCACCAGCCAAGATGTCAAGGGCCAAAAGCTGAACGAGGCCAAAATCAAAGACATGGTGGAACGTGCGGACCTGATCGTGGCCCACAACGCTGGCTTTGACCGTCCCTTCGTTGAAAACCGACTTGAAGTGTTTGAGCACAAAGCCTGGGCTTGCTCGTTCCAAGGCATCAATTGGAAAGCCCAAGGCATGGGTTCGGCCAAGCTCGAGTTTTTGTGCAGTGAGTTGGGTTGGTTTTACGACGCCCACCGCGCCCAAGTGGACTGCCACGCTTTGCTGCGCGTGTTGTCCTCGCCCCTTCAGTCCGACAATTCAGAGGGCAGCAGCACCGGCTTGCAGCAGCTATTCAAGGCGGCAGAAAATGCCCGTACGGTGGTCAAAGCCTTTGGCTCCCCCTTTGAAACCAAGGACAAGCTCAAAGCCCGCGGCTACCGCTGGGACGCTGAGGCCAGGGTTTGGTACACCGCTGTGAAATCAGCTGAAGCTTTGGATGCCGAAGCCGAATGGCTCAAATCGGAGGTTTATGGGGGCAGGGCAGCCCGAATTGGGCTTGAAACCCAAGACGCGCGGGTCCAGTTTTCCAGCCGAAGTGGCAAATCAGGCGACCGCATCCTGTAATTTGAAAGATTTCGAGCGCTCGAAGTGTGAAGGAGGGCGCCAAAGACTGGGATAATCGCGGGTTCGGGAATTTATCTTTTCCATTCCGGAAAATGCACATTCCCCCTCCCTTTTGAAGAGCATCCCAGCCATGGCCCAATACGTTTTTTCCATGAACCGCGTCGGCAAGATCGTGCCGCCGAAGCGTCAAATTCTCAAAGACATTTCCCTCAGCTTCTTCCCTGGCGCCAAAATTGGTGTGCTCGGCTTGAACGGTTCCGGCAAATCCACTTTGCTGAAAATCATGGCCGGCATCGACAAGGAAATTGAAGGCGAAGCCATTCCCATGGCCGGTCTCAAAATTGGGTACCTGCCCCAAGAGCCGCAAATGGACCCTAACGAAACCGTGCGCGAAGCGGTTGAAGGTGGCATGGGCGAAGCCAAGGCCGCACAAGCTCGCCTCGAAGAAGTTTATGCAGCGTATGCTGAAGAAGACGCCGATTTCGACGCCCTCGCCGCCGAGCAAGCCAAACTCGAAGCCATTATTTCCACGGCTGGCGATGCCTCCGACCACCAACTCGAAATCGCGGCAGACGCACTTCGCTTGCCCCCATGGGATGCCGTCATTGGCAAACTGTCCGGTGGTGAAAAACGCCGTGTGGCTTTGTGCCGTTTGTTGCTCAGCCGCCCCGACATGCTGCTGCTGGACGAGCCCACCAACCACTTGGACGCAGAAAGTGTTGACTGGCTTGAGTTGTTCTTGCAACGCTTCCCTGGCACCGTGGTGGCCATCACCCACGACCGCTACTTCCTAGACAACGCGGCCGAATGGATTTTGGAATTGGACCGTGGCCACGGCATTCCCTACAAAGGCAACTACTCCACATGGTTGGAGCAAAAAGAAGCCCGCTTGGAGCAAGAGCAGCGCACCGAAGACGCTCGCACCAAGGCCATGAAAAAGGAATTGGAGTGGGCTCGGTCCAACCCCAAAGGCCGCCAGGCCAAGAGCAAGGCCCGTTTGGCCCGCTTCGAAGAATTGAGCGACTACGACTACCAAAAGCGCAATGAAACACAGGAAATTTTCATTCCCGTGGCCGAGCGTTTGGGCAATGAAGTGTTCGAATTCACCAACGTCAGCAAGTCCTTCGGCGACCGTTTGCTGATTGACAACCTCAGCTTCAAAGTGCCCGCTGGCGCCATCGTCGGCATCATCGGCCCTAACGGTGCCGGTAAGTCAACCCTGTTCAAATTGATTGCTGGCAAAGAGCAGCCTGATAGCGGTACGGTCAAAATTGGCCAAACCGTGAAGATGGCCTTTGTCGACCAAAACCGCGACGACTTGTCCAACGAAAAAACCGTTTGGGAAGATGTGTCGGGCGGTCTCGACATCATGACCGTGGGCAAATTCCAAATGCCAAGCCGTGCCTATTGCGGCCGCTTCAACTTCAATGGTGGCGATCAGCAAAAGAAAGTCGGCATGCTGTCGGGTGGTGAACGCGGCCGTTTGCACTTGGCCAAAACATTGATTGAAGGCGGCAACGTGTTGCTGCTGGACGAGCCCTCCAACGACTTGGACGTGGAAACATTGCGCGCCTTGGAAGATGCCTTGCTGGAGTTTGCAGGCTCGGTCATGGTCATCAGCCACGATCGTTGGTTCCTTGACCGCATTGCCACCCACATCTTGGCCGCCGAAGGCGACAGCCAGTGGGTGTTCTTTGACGGCAACTACCAAGAGTACGAAGCCGACAAGAAGAAGCGTTTGGGCGAAGAGGGCGCCAAGCCCAAGCGCGTGCGTTTCAAGGCCTTGAAGTAATTCGTTGGCTACAAAATTTCTGCGCGGAGCTGTGCCATGAAACCCATGCGCCTTGAAGACATTCTCTTCAGCCAAGGTTTCGGCACTCGCCGCGTTTGCGCCGGCTTGGTGCAGCAGGGCTACGTCAGTGTCAACGGCGAGGTGCAAGAAGACCCCGGCGTTTTCTTCGACCCCGAAAACCTCCAATTCAAAGTGCAGGGAACCGAGTGGCCTTACTTTGACCGTGCCTACCTCATGCTGCACAAGCCCACAGGCACTGAGTGTTCGCAAAAGCCCTCCACATGGCCCAGCATTTACACCTTGCTGCCTTCGCCCTTAAGAACGCGTCCCCAAAAGGCCGCTGTGCAAGGTGTTCAAGCAGTGGGCCGTTTAGACCAAGACACCACGGGCCTGTTGTTGCTGACCGATGACGGCAAGTTCATTCACCGCATGAGCTCGCCCAAGCACCACATGCCCAAGGTGTACGAGGTGACCACCAAGCACGAGATCACCTCCAGCCAAGTTGAAAAATTGTTGGCCGGTGTGGTGTTGGACGACAGCCCCAAACCCGTCAAAGCCGCGGCTTGCGAAAAAGTGTCAGACACGCATTTGAAGCTCACGCTCACCGAAGGCAAGTACCACCAAGTTAAACGCATGCTGGCGGCAGTGGGCAATCGGGTAGAAGGTTTGCACCGCAGTGCCATTGGCAATTTGCAATTGCCCGAAGATTTGGCGCCAGGTCAGTGGCGTTGGATTTTGCCCAGCGAACTCGAGAAATATTTCAAAGCCTGAAGCACTTGCTCGGGTTGGTCTTTGTGCGGACTGTGCCCGCAGCTTTCCAATTTAAGCAACTGCGTGTGAGTGGCATGCCGAGCTATTTCCTCAATTTGCGCCATGCTGCCATAGGGGTCTTCAAGGCCTTGCAGAGCCAGCAAAGGTGCTTGAATTTTGTGCAGGCAGGGCCTGATGTCAAAACTTCGAAAGGCTTTGCTCAGCCACACATCGTTCCATTGCCAAAACGCCACCTCGACATCTTTGTGGAATGCAGCCAATCTGGGTTTGATTTTTTCAAAGTTGTCGCGCGCTTGTGCAATGGCTTGGAGGGACATGTCTTCCACCATGACATGCGGCGCCAATACAACACAGCCCGCCACCTCAAACTGACTGGCATGAATGAGGGCAATGCTGCCACCGTCGGAATGACCCATCAGCAGAGGCTTTGAAATGTTCAAAATTTTCAAGAGCTCGGGCAAAACTTCCAGAGCCTCGCGGTGCAGGTAGTCTGCTTTCAGTCGGCCCATTCTCCGTACATCGGCAATGCCATCGGATTGGCCGTAGCCCTGACGTGAATAGACCCAGCCCTCACAGCCTAAGCTGTGGCAGACCTGCGATGGCCAATCCTTCCAAAGTGCCACGCTGCCCAAACCTTCGTGCAGAAAAACGCACACCGGCATTTGCGTGGATTTGCCGCTGGTGGGGGTGGGAGAAATGTGCTGCACTTCCAATGCCACGCCTCTGACGGAGATCAACTTTGAAGAAGACATGGGCCCAATTCTGTCACTTTCTGAGCTAGAAAGTGACAAAGTTTGCCCGCCCGCGCGCCTTGTGGCTGCTCATACGCCATTACACTTGAGGGATGACCTTTCGCGCACTGACACTTTCGCTCGGCCTCGCCGCTTTTGGGCTGGCCAATGCCATGTCGGCCACGCCCCAGCCCGCACCTGCTGCGTCTGTTGCCCAAGCCGCCCCACCTATTTTCATTTTGAATTCTTTGGATGGCACCGTCAGTGTGATCGACCCGATTTCTTGGTCCGAAACCAAACGCATTCCAACTGGCAAAGAGCCGCATCACCTCTACATGACGCCCGATGAAAAGTCGGTCATTGTGGCCAATGCCTTGTCTGACTCGCTCACCTTTATTGACCCTCGTACAGCTGAAGTCCAAAAGGTCGTACCGGGTATTTTGGACCCCTATCAGTTGCGTTTTTCACCCGACATGAAGTGGTTCGTCACTGTGGCCAATCGCTTGAATCACATTGACATTTACAAATGGGATGGACAAACGCCCACCTTGGTCAAGCGCATTCAATCTTCCAAAACGCCCAGCCACTTGTGGATTGACAGCAAGAGCACCACCGTTTGGGCCACCATGCAAGACAGCGATGAATTGGTGGCAGTCGATTTGGCCACTCAAGTGATCAAATGGCGTGTCAAGACTGGCCCCATGCCTGCCGACGTTTTCGGTACCCCTGACGATAAGACTTTGTTGGTCGGTTTGACGGGCGGCGATGGTGTTGAGGTCTATGACGTCTCCAGCGGCTCTGCCAAAAAAGTGAAAAAAATCCCAACAGGCAAAGGCGCCCATGCGTTCCGTGCCGTGGGTGACAAACAGCATGTGCTGGTCAGTAATCGGGTGGCCAATACCCTGAGTAAGATTGACTACACCACCTTCACAGTGGTGGATCAATACCCGGGTCCCACGGGCCCAGATTGCATGGACATCACCGCAGACGGTAAAACCATTTTGTTGGCGTCTCGTTGGGCTCAAAAACTCACGGTCATCGATGTCGCCACACGCAAAGTGGTGCGGCAAATCAAGGTGGGCAAATCGCCTCACGGGGTTTGGACTTTGGACCATGCGCCCCGTCAATAAAGGGACGTGGCTTTCAGTGTGCCGCGCCATGGGGGCGGTCTTTTGCCTGAGTCTTACTGTTCCTGCCATTGGGCTGGCTCAGAAGTCGCAACCTGGCACTTGCATCCAACCTGTTTACCTCACCTTTGACACCGGCCACATGGGGGTGGCACCCCTCATTGCACACGTCCTGCGCAAACACCAAGTTCCAGTCACTTTTTTTGCAGCGCATGAAAAAACACAAGAGGGCGATGGCACCATGGGGACCCATTGGGCGCCGTGGTGGAACGAGCGCGCCCAAGAAGGCCATGAATTTGCCAGTCACACCTTTGACCATGCCTATTGGCGTGCCGATGTATCGCCGGGCTTGTTCAAAATTCGCCCCAGTGCGGGTCCTCAAGCGGGCCAAGATTTGCAATGGACTGCCGCCCAATACTGTGCCAATTTGAAAAAGTCCTCAGAGCGCTTGGAGGCCATGACGGGCCGTGCCAGTTTGCCCTTGTTTCGAGCGCCTGGCGGTAAAACCTCAGCGGCCCTTTTGAAAGCGGCCCGTGATTGCGGCTACGCGCATGTCGGCTGGGCGCCTGCAGGCTTTTTAGGTGATGAACTTTCCAGTCAAAGTCACAGCAATTCAAGTTTGCTTCAAAACGCCCTCAAGCGGATTCAGCCAGGCGACATCTTGATGGCCCATTTAGGCATCTGGTCTAGGCAAGAGCCATGGGCGCCGGCCGTGCTGGAACCACTCATCGTGGGCTTGCAAGAAAAAGGTTTTTGCTTTGCCAGTTTGCGGCGACATCCACAGTATTCGAAACTGTTGGCCGATCCCAAATATTCTCCTCAGAAGCATTGAGGCCTGATGCATGTTCACCAATTTCTTTGAATCGCTGACTGACATTTTTGCGGGTTTGCAAATGTTGCTCTTTGAAAATGTGGTTCAGCCGATCGCATTCAATGTCGGCGCTGGCAACTTGTTAGAAGTTGCCTTTGAAGGTACGGGCTGGTTGTTGGTGGGCCTGATGCAAATTGCATTCATGCTGATGGTCATTGCACCGCTGGAAAAATGGCGGCCCGTGGAAGCAGTCAGCAACAGCGATTCGGTGCAGGTTGATATTTTTTACACCATCATTCATCGCTTGGGCTTGTTCAAACTGCTGATGTTCTTCACCTTTGAGAATTGGGTGGAAACTGGATTTGGTCTGTTGCGTGTTGAGGGCTTGCCCACTTTCAATTTAGACGCTGTATGGCCTGGTGTGACCGATACAGCTGTCGTCAGTTTCTTCATTTATCTGATTGTGTTTGATGCGTTGCACTATGCCATTCACCGCGCACAACATCAATTCAATGCTTGGTGGGCCCTGCATGCTTTGCATCATTCACAAAGGCACATGACGATGTGGACTGACAATCGCAACCATGTATTGGACGATATTTTGACGGCACTCATTTTGTCGGTCACGGCCAAGTTGATTGGTGTGGGACCTGGCCAATTCGTGGCCTTGGTGGCTTTCAGTCAATTGAGCGAAAATTTTCAGCACGCCAACTTGAAGTGCAGTTTTGGCAGCTTCGGTGAGCGCCTGTGGGTCAGTCCTCGGTTCCACCGGTTACACCATGGCGTTGGCATTGGACATGAATCAGCGGGTCGTCAGACTTTAGGTGGTCATAACTTTGGTGTGTTGTTTCCTTGGTGGGACATGCTGTTTGGAACGGCCGATTTTTCAAGTCGTTATGAACCAACGGGTGTTCGTGATCAAGTGGAAGAGGGGCGAGATTACGGGCAGGGCTTTTGGGCGCAACAAAAGTTGGGTTTGATTCGCTTGTTGACTCTGATGAAGCGCGCATGAAAAAAGTCATCGATTCTTTTTGGCGTGCATTCGCTTACTGTTTTCACCCTAAAGTGGTGATGCTTTCTGTCTTGCCCTTGATTCTCATGGCCGTCATTGTGATGGGCTTGGGTGCCTTGTATTGGGATGTTGCGGTCAATGGTGTTCGCGATTGGATGGATACCAGCCGTGCGCTAGGTTGGATCTGGGTCTGGTTGGAGCGAATGGGCCTGATGAGTTTGAAGGCGGTCGTTGCGTCCTTGGTCATCATTTTGTGTGTGACGCCGCTGGTCATGGTCATGGCGCTGGTGGCGGTGAGCTTCATGATGACGCCCGCTTTGGTGAGCATGGTCGCGGCCAGAAGATTTCCAGGCTTGGAAAGAAAGCAAGGCGGCTCCGTGCTTCAAAGCGTGGTTTGGACGGTCTTGTCTGTCGTCTTGGCCATTGGCGCATTGGTGCTGTCACTGCCCCTTTGGTGGCTGCCGCCCATGGCCTTGGTGTTGCCCCCCTTGATTTGGGGATGGTTGACTTATCGCGTGATGTCCTATGACGTGCTGGCCGAACATGCCTCCAAGCTCGAGCGCCTTGAATTGATGCGCCGTTACCGCCTTCAGCTTTTGGGCATGGGGGTACTGACAGGCATGATGGGTGTTGCGCCGGGTTTCGCGTGGGCCTCGGGTGCCGTGTTTGCCGCTGCATTTGTGGTGCTCATTCCGGTTGCTGTTTGGATTTACACCTTGGTGTTTATTTTTTCCTCTTTGTGGTTTGCTCACTTTTTGTTGCAGGCCCTGCATGAAATTCGCGAAGAGCCGGAAGGGGGCGTGCATCAAACACAAGTTGATGGCGCCGTGCAAGATGTGGCCTTTCGAATCGAAAAACAATGATGCCAAGTCCGCTTTGACCATTTGATTGGATGCTTATGAATTCACCGCCATCCCCGGCCATTGGTCTCATCATCATTGGCGATGAAATTTTGTCAGGCAAACGCTCAGACAAGCACTTGCCACAATTCATTGAACTGCTCACAGAGCGTGGTTTGCAATTGACGTGGGCAGAGTATGTGGGCGACTCGCCAGAACGTATCACAGCCGTTTTGGCAAGAGCTTTCGCGTCGGGTGATGTGGTGTTTTCATGTGGTGGTATCGGTGCCACCCCAGACGACCATACGCGCCAATGTGCAGCTCAAGCGTTGGGTCTTGAATTGGTGTTGCACGCACAAGCCAAAGCCTTGATCTTGGAGCGCATGCAAGATGTGGCCAAGGAGCAGGGCATTCCGTATGAGCCCGACCGGGAAGACAATGTTCATCGTTTGAACATGGGCATGTTTCCCAAAGGTGCAGACATCATTCACAACCCGTACAACAAAATACCAGGATTTACTTGCAAAGGTCAGGGGCAGGGCATGGTTCACTTTGTGCCCGGTTTCCCCGTCATGGCGTGGCCCATGATGCAAGACAAATTGGACGTGTATTGTCAAACTTGGGGTGCCGCGCCTAAGCGCATTGAAATGTCCGTCATTGTGTTGGGTGCCATGGAAGCCACACTCACGCCCTTGATGGCGTCGATCGAACAACAATTTGACGGCGTGAAGGTGTTCAGCCTTCCCAGTGTGGACCATCCCAAGTGGGGGAAGCACATTGAATTGGGCGTTAAAGGTGAAGAAGCTCTCGCGCCCTTGGCATTTGCGGCCTTGAAAGAAGGGCTGAAGGCCTTTACCTCAGACCTTGGCCCCGAAATGGTGCGATAGTCATGTGTGCACTATAATAGTGCATTGTTGCGATTGTCTGGTGCATGATTTCTTGGAAAAAAATCCTGGTTTTGAGCGCCGGACCTGCCTCTCCTCGGGGCACAATAGCGGTCTTGGGTTTATGTTGTCCATCGCCTTAGTTGGCATAGAAACTGCATTCCCGAAGAACCAATTATCAACACCCATCCAACCAGGAGATTTTGATGGCAAAGACCGTCGCAGACGTGATGAAGATGGTGAAAGAGAACGAAGTCAAATTTGTTGACTTCCGCTTCACCGATACCCGTGGCAAAGAACAACACGTTTCTGTGCCGATTTCCCACTTTGATGAAGACAAATTCACCGATGGCCATGCCTTCGACGGTTCTTCGATCGCCGGTTGGAAGGGCATTGAAGCCTCCGACATGTTGTTGATGCCCGATCCCAACACCGCCAACCTCGACCCCTTCTTCGAAGAAACAACTTTGATTTTGGGTTGCGATGTGTTGGAACCCGGTGATGGCAAAGCCTACGACCGCGACCCACGTTCTATCGCCAAGCGCGCTGAAGCCTATTTGAAGGCTTCCGGTTTGGGTGACACAGCTTACTTCGGTCCAGAGCCAGAATTCTTCTTGTTCGACGACGTCCGTTTCGGCAGCGACATGTCGGGTTCGTTCTTCAAGATCGACGACTACGAAGCACCTTGGAACAGCGGCACCAAAATGGAAGGCGGCAACCGCGGTCACCGTCCTACCGTCAAAGGTGGTTACTTCCCAGTGCCTCCCGTTGACAGCACACAAGACATGCGCGCTGAAATGTCCCTGATTCTCGAATCCATGGGCATCCCCGTTGAAGTGTTCCACCACGAAGTGGCTGGCGCTGGTCAAAACGAAATTGGCACACGCTTCAGCACATTGGTTGAGCGCGCTGACTGGACTCAAACATTGAAGTACGTGGTTTGGAACGTGGCCAACGCCTACGGCAAAACTGCCACTTTCATGCCCAAGCCTTTGGTCGGTGACAACGGTTCCGGCATGCACGTTCACCAGTCCATCTGGAAAGACGGCAAAAACTTGTTCGCTGGCAACGGCTATGCAGGTTTGTCAGACTACGCGCTGTACTACATCGGCGGCATCATCAAGCACGCACGTGCTTTGAACGCCATCACCAACCCAACCACCAACAGCTACAAGCGTTTGGTGCCTGGTTTCGAAGCCCCTGTGAAGTTGGCTTACTCCAGCCGCAACCGTTCTGCTTCGATTCGCATTCCTCACGTTGCATCTGACAAAGGTCGCCGCATTGAAGCGCGCTTCCCAGATCCAATGGCCAACCCTTACCTGTGCTTCTCTGCATTGATGATGGCTGGTTTGGACGGCGTGGAAAACAAGATTCACCCAGGTGAAGCAGCGACCAAAGATTTGTACCATTTGCCTCCAGAAGAAGATGCATTGGTGCCAACCGTTTGCCACAGCTTGGACCAAGCCCTCGAGTATTTGGACAAAGACCGCGCCTTCCTCACAAAAGGCGGCGTGTTCACAGACTCCATGATCGACGCTTACATTGAATTGAAAATGGGTGAAGTCACACGCTTCCGTCAAGCCGTGCACCCCGTTGAATACGAGATGTACTACTCACTGTAATTCGCAGCGAGTTTGGGCACCTGAGCCCTACCCGAAAAGGACGGCTCAGGCCGTCCTTTTTCATTGCAGAAGGAAAACTTGAATGCGCGTCAAATCTTTGCAAATTGAAAATTACATGCCGTTTGGACTGAGCGTTTTGACGTTTGTTTTTTGCATGGCTTTGACAGCTTCACCGGCCTTGGCCGATGAGCTTATCTACAAGTGCGGTCAGGAAATCACCAACCGTCCTGTTGATGCTCAGTCATGTCAAAAATTAGAGCTTTCTAGTGCGACACAAATTGAAGGCACGAAGGTGCAAAGTGTTGTTTCTGACGTGCCGATTGGAAGGGCTTTTCAAGCACCGCTCCAGCACGTTTCCGCTCCTCAACCCGACTCCAAAATGGGCGACCCAAGATCAGCGCAGGCGCGCACCATCTTGGAGGATGAGTGGCTAAAACTCAGTGCAAAGCACGCCGAAATGGTGCGCCTTTACAACTTGGGACGTCCCATTTTGAAGCCCGGTGAATCTGTGGATGCCCCAGCCTATCAACAGCGTGTTGCTGAGTTGTCCACCCGCATCGGGCGATCAGAACGCGACTTGCAAGCCTTGAAGCGTGAAATCAATCGACACACCAGCAACTTAGCCAGTGTCAAAGTGAATTAAAACGAGCAACAGATGGCCGAACTCACCCCACGAACAAAAGCAATCAAGAATGCCGAAGCGCATGCTTCGCGCAACCTGCGATTTCAAGCCTTTGACTGGTTGCCAACGCCGATTGCGGTCGTTTCTAGCGATGCACATGTGTTGTTTGTGAATGCAGAGCTAGAGGATGTGATTGGCCAATCTCGGCGCAGCTTGGAGGGACAGTCATTTCTTCAATTTTTTACCGATGCCAAACCACTTCAGCACGCTTTAAGTGGCGCCAAAGCCAATGAATTTGCGGCTTTGCGATACGACTCAGAGCTTGTTCGCATCAAGCCTGACGAGACGCTGCCAGTGCACGTCATCGTTGCGCAGTCGGATCAAGCCGATGAAGTCATCATCGAACTCTTGCCCATTCAGCAGCAAACCAAACAAGATCGTGAAGAACGCTTGCTCGATCAAGCCCAAGCCAACAAAGAGTTGATTCGAAATTTGGCGCACGAAATTAAAAACCCTTTGGGCGGTATTCGTGGCGCAGCACAATTGCTCGAGATGGAGATGGACTCCAAAGAGCTGACCGAATACACCCAAGTGATCATCCGCGAGGCGGATCGGCTTCAGACCTTGGTGGACCGGTTGTTGGCGCCACACCGTCGTCCGCATGTGGTGGGCGATGTCAATATCCACGAGGTCTGCGAGCGGGTTCGTTCCCTGATTGTGTCTGAGTTTCCGAGAGGTTTGAAGGTCGCTCGAGACTATGACATTTCCATTCCCGAGTTCAGGGGCGACCGCGAGCAGCTCATTCAAGCCGTCTTGAACATTGCCCACAACGCGGCTTTGGCGCTTTCTGATCGAATCTTAGAGGGGACAGGAACGCTGACTTTCAAGACAAGGATCGCAAGGCAAAGTACTTTTGGCAAACAGCGCTACAGACTGGCATTGGAATTGCATGTCATCGACAACGGGCCTGGTGTTCCAGACTCTATCAAAGACCGTATTTTCTTTCCGCTCATCTCGGGAAGAGAGGGTGGCTCTGGCTTAGGACTGACTTTGGCGCAGACCTTTGTCCAACAGCACCATGGCTTGATTGAGTGTGACAGCGTACCAGGTCGAACAGATTTCAAAATTTTGATTCCGCTGCCCTGATCTGAACTCAGAACTGTGCATCCTTTATAAAGAAAGTTGAGACCCATGAAGCCTATCTGGATCGTAGACGATGACCAATCTATTCGATTCGTCTTGGAGAAGGCACTGCTGCGCGAGGGATTGAGTACCCGCAGTTTCACCAATCCGCGTGAAGTCTTGGCGGCATTGAATTCGGATGAGGGGCGCGATGGCCCCCAAGTTTTGGTAAGCGACATTCGGATGCCCGGTGGCTCGGGTTTAGATTTGCTGACCGAAGTGAAGCAGAAATTGCCAGGCTTGCCAGTCATCATCATGACGGCTTTTTCTGATTTGGACAGTGCTGTGTCTGCGTTTCAAAATGGCGCATTCGAATATCTGCCCAAGCCATTTGATTTGCCCAAAGCCATTGAATTGATTCGCCGTGCACTGGAAGAGAGTCAGCGCGAAGAAGTGGCAGAAGAGTTGATGGCCAGCACGCCAGAGATGCTCGGCCAAGCGCCTGCCATGCAAGATGTCTTTCGTGCCATTGGGCGCTTGTCGCAAAGCAATGTCACGGTCATGATCACGGGCGAGTCAGGTTCTGGCAAAGAGTTGGTGGCTCGAGCCCTGCACAAACATTCGCCTCGTGCCAATGGTCCGTTTGTGGCCATCAATACAGCGGCCATTCCCAAAGATTTGCTAGAAAGTGAACTTTTTGGACATGAACGCGGTGCCTTTACGGGTGCACAAACCTCCAGGCGTGGCCGGTTCGAACAAGCAGAGGGCGGCACACTTTTCTTGGATGAAATTGGGGACATGCCCTTCGACCTTCAGACGCGACTCCTTCGAGTCTTGTCAGATGGTCATTTCTACCGAGTGGGCGGCCACAGTGCCGTCAAAGCCAATGTGCGCGTGATTGCGGCCACACACCAAGACTTGGAGCAACGCGTGAAAGAAGGCGTGTTCCGAGAAGATTTGTTTCACCGCTTGAATGTGATCCGTTTGCGATTGCCTGCTTTGCGTGAGCGAAGAGAAGATGTCTTGGTGTTGACCAAACACTTTTTGCTACAGAGTGCTCAGCAATTGGGCGTTGAACCCAAACGCATTTCCGATCAGGCTTTGGAAATTTTGAGTCATTTCAATTTTCCTGGCAATGTACGTCAACTGGAAAATATTTGCCATTGGTTGACGGTGATGGCGCCCGCCCAAATGATTGAGGCCAAAGATTTGCCACCTGAAGTGCTGTCGCCTCATGTGCCCGAGGTCGTTGTGACAGGTCAAGCGCTTACTTCACACGTCCAAGCAGCTCGTGAAGCGTCACCCTCATCAGGTGCCAGTCAAGCGTATTCATCGCTCATCAATCTAGGAGCCCATGCGGGTTGGGAAAGTGCATTGGAAGTTGAAGCTTTGCAACTCCTAGGCACGGATCGTCAAGATGTTTGGGATGTTCTGACCAAGCGCTTTGAGTCTTTGTTGATTCAAGCAGCGCTGGCGACCACCAGAGGACGACGCATTGAGGCCGCCGTGAAGTTGGGCATTGGTCGCAACACCATCACGCGAAAAATTCAAGAGTTGCACATCGAAGGCTGATTTCTTTCGGAGACCCAAAAAGGCCTTCAGATGAAGGCCTTTTTTTTGGAAATGCTTTCAAGACTGAGAATCACTTCGACCAGATCAAACCACCCGTATCGTTGGCTGCGATGTATTGATTCTCTGCACGCAACAAAGTTTTGAGATTGCCGATGACGTTGGTGGTTTGCCGAGTCCATGTGATGCCATCAAGGCTGGTGATGACGGTGCCATTGTTGCCGATGACCAGGAATTGATTGATGGCCGAAATGGCATTGAGCGAGGCCGTTGTGGTGGCAGTTTGCGCTGTCCAAGTGATGGCATCGGGGCTGCTCAGAACCGTGCCTTGTCCATTGAGCGCGTTGCCAATGACAACATAGGTGTATGTGTTGACACCATTGACATAAGTTGAATTGGACGCAATGCCTTTCAGGTCAGCTGTCGTGCCTGAAGTTTGGGCGGTCCAAGTCAAGCCGTCATCGCTGTTCAAAATGGTGCCATTGGCGCCCACAGCCGTCCACTTGCCTGAAATGCCGTACGACACCGCGTAGAGGTTGGGAGTGCCGGCAGGAACGCTGGTGGCAGCGGTCCAGGTGATGGCATCTTTGCTGGTCACAATGGTGCCGTTGTCGCCCACTGCAACCACCAAAATGCCACTGGCAGAAATGGCGTTGAGATTGTCAGCGTTCACGCCAGTGGCTTGAGTCCAAGTTTGCGTGTCACCGCTGGAAATGATTTTGCCGCCAGCGCCTACTGCGATGTATTTGGCGAATGCAAACTCCACGGCATTGAGATCAGTGGTGACAGCAGGTGTGAGGGCACTCCAAGTGGCGATGTCTGAGCCACTGAACATGCGGCCATTGTTACCCACAGCGACATATTTGTAGACCAGGGTGTTTGTGGCGGTGTCGACATAGTTGCCATAGGTCAGACCTGTTTTGCTACCGGTGTTCAAGTTGGTACCTGAGGTCCAGTTGACACCAGCCAGTCGGGGCGTTGATGTGACAGTTGGGGTTGCATCGCCGCCTGGGCCGCTGTTGATTCGTCCCGTTAAGAAAAAGGAATAGGGTGTACCGTTGGTGAGACCTGTGACCACGAAGGGGGAGGTCACTTTCAGCCTGTAGGTAGAACCAGTGGTTGCCAACCAATTGCTCAAAGTGAGATTGGGACTGTTGGGGGAGGCAAAAATCCAGTACTCAATCCCAGGTGTTTCTTGCCAGCTGATCGTGACTTGGCTGTCGCCAGGAACGACGCTCAAGCCACCTACGGGGGGCGCGGGTTTGGTAGACGTGGTGCTGCCGCCACAAGCTGTCAAAAGAACTGCCGTGAACAAGGCAAGCAAAGAAACACGAATCGAATGCAAAGACATGAAATTTTCCTGTACGGAACCGGTTAGACACTGAATTCTAAGGGACCCAATTGGGGATAGTGCCAATACGAGAGTTTAGGGCTTAGTGCATACTTATTTCAAGTTAAACCCGCAAAGGATGTCCCATGGATCGTCGGAATTTTTTCCAGAGCTCAGCTTTGGTGTCTACAGGTGCATTATTGGGATGTGCGAGCCCGGGCATTGCCCAGCAAAAGGTGAAGACGCCCTTTGATTTACCTCAGGTTTACATTCCTGTGGTGGGCTCTGATGAAATGTTCCCCGTCAGGCGCATTTACTGCATTGGTCGCAACTATGCGGCCCATGCGCGTGAAATGGGCTCTGATCCCAACCGCGAACCTCCTTTCTTCTTTCAAAAACCCACCGATGCCATCCAGTATGTGGCGGCCGGAACGGTGGCCAATCATCCGTATCCGCCATTGACCAAGAACTATCACTACGAAGCTGAGTTGGTCGCCGCCTTGGGCAAGGGCGGACGCAACATTCCTGTTGAAAAAGCACTTGAATTGGTTTGGGGCTACACCCTGGGTTTGGACATGACCCGCCGCGATTTGCAGCGCGCCATGGGAGAGGAGAAAAAGCCATGGGAAATTGGCAAAAGTTTTGACCAATCCGCCCCCATCGGTGCGTTGCACAAATTGGCTGCCATTGGTCACTTCACGGAAGGCAATATCTGGCTCAAAGTGAACGGGCAAATCAAGCAGAGCTCCAATTTGAAGAACATGATATGGTCTGTGGCGGAACAAATCAGCAAGTTGTCTGAAGCTTTTGAACTCTTCCCCGGCGACATCATCTACTCAGGCACTCCTGAAAATGTGGGGCCTGTGGTGCGGGGCGATGTCATTGAAATGCACATCGATCGACTGCCCAACTTGAGTGTGAAGATCGTTTAATTTTTGAAAGAAAACCATGAATTTGGTCATCGCATCTTTGCTGGCAGCTGGCGCCATGCCCTGGATTTGTGCTGGCATCGCCAAAGCAGGTCAGAAAAACTACGACAACCACAACCCGCGTGAATGGATGGCCAAACAAACGGGCTTTCGTGCCCGTGCCAACGCGGCGCAAGCCAATTGTTTTGAGGCCTTTCCGTTGTTTGCGACCGGCGTTTTGCTGGCACTTTACAGTGAAGTGCCGCAAGATCAGATTGAAGCCTACGCAGGTGTTTTCATTGTTGCGCGCATCGCCTACATTGCTTTTTATCTGAGCGACAAGGACCGGTTTCGTTCCTTGGCGTGGTTGGTCGGCGTGATTTGTACCGTAGGTTTGTTTGTTGCCAGTTTAGGCAATTAAGTAGCTTCAGGGTTCGAGCAAGTTTTCGCGCGAAAAGCCAGTCGCTTCGCGCGAAAACTCAGCTTATTTGCTCCAAGTATCTTTCAGGCCTGTCGTACGGTTGAAAACCAATTTTCCCTTGGCATGGTCTTGCCGATCTGCCACAAAATAGCCATGACGCTCAAATTGGAACTTCGCATCGGGTTCACTGGTGGCCAATGAGGGTTCTACAAAAGCTGTGATGACTTTCAGACTGTCGGCGTTGAGGCTTTCCAAAAAGTCTTTGCCGCCTGCATCGGGATTGGCTTCAGTGAACAGCCTATCGTAATTGCGAATTTCTGCAGACACTGCATCTGCTTGAGACACCCAAGTGATGACGCCTTTCACCTTGACACTGTCGGCACCCGGTGTGCCGCTCTTTGTGTCCGGGATCAATTGCGCTAAGACCTCTGTGACTTTCCCGTTGTCATCTTTGTTGGCACCCGTGCATTCAATCACGTGGCCATATTTCAGGCGGACCTTGTTGCCAGGAAACAGGCGGAAGAAGCCTTTGGGGGGCGTCTCTTCGTAGTCGGTGCGTTCAATCCAAAGCGATTTGCCAAATTTGAAATGACGTTGACCCAGTTCAGGGTGATGGGGGTGCACTGGTGCGTGGCAATCGTCTAATAAGCCGGCGCCCATGACATCATCCCAATTGGTGATGGTGAGTTGGACGGGGTCGAGCACTGCCATGGCACGAGCTGCTTTGGGGTCTAGGTCGTCGCGCAAGCAGCCTTCAAGGGTGCTGTAGTCAATCCATGAGTCGCTCTTGGTCACGCCGATCCGCTCAGCAAACAATTGCAAACTCTCGGGGGTGTAGCCGCGGCGTCGCAGACCCACAATGGTGGGCATGCGGGGGTCGTCCCAGCCTTGGACTTTTCCTTCGGTGACCAACTGCGCCAATTTGCGTTTGCTGGTGATCACGTAAGTGAGGTTGAGGCGGGCAAACTCATATTGCTTCGGACTGGGTTGAGCCAACAGCGCCGTGAGTACGGAGCCGTCCTCTGCCGTATGGGATTCAGTCAGGCGTGCCATCAGCCAGTCGTAAAACGGACGTTGATCTTCAAACTCCAGCGTGCAAATGCTGTGGGTGATTTGCTCCAACGCGTCTTCAATGGGGTGGGCAAAGGTGTACATCGGGTAGATGCACCAGGTGTCACCTGTGTTGTGGTGCGTGGCCCTGCGAATGCGGTAGATGGCCGGATCGCGCATGTTGATGTTGGGCGATGCCATGTCAATTTTGGCGCGGAGCACTGCGGCACCATCAGCCAACTTGCCATCGCGCATGTCGCGAAAACGATTCAGATTTTCTGCGGTGCTTCGCGCACGGAAAGGGCTGTCTTTGCCGGGCGTGTTGAAGTCGCCGCGGTTGACACGCATGTCTTCTGCAGTTTGTTCGTCGACATAGGCCAAGTTGGCTTGAATCAAGAACTCAGCGGCGCGGTACATGAAGTCAAAGTAGTCGCTGGCTTGGTACAAGTGCGAGGTGCCATTGGCATCCCAGTTGAAGCCCAGCCATTTGACGGCATCCAAAATGGAATTGACGTATTCGGTATCCTCTTTTTCAGGGTTCGTGTCGTCAAAGCGCATGTGACAAACACCGCCGTAATCACGCGCCAAACCAAAGTTCAGACAAATGCTTTTGGCATGACCGACGTGCAAGTAGCCATTGGGTTCAGGCGGAAAACGTGTTCGAATTTTGGCGGGATCTGGGTTGCCAGATGCATGGTGCGCCGCATCGCCAGGCGAGCCAGCCCATTTGCGCTGTGCGTAAGTGCCCTGTGCCAAATCGGACTCAATGATTTGGCGCAAAAAATTACTGACTTTCGGGGCGTCCTCTGGGGCGCCTGCTGATTTGACGTTGGCTGTGCTCATGACTCGATTTTAGGGGCAATCAAGAGCGATAATTCGTGCATGAACAAGGAGTGCCGGTGGATTTAATCTTGTTAGCCAAAGCCGCAGTGATGGGGGTGGTGGAGGGCTTGACCGAATTTTTACCCATTTCATCAACAGGCCATTTGATTTTGGCGGGCTCTTTGCTCGGCTTCGACGATGACAAGGCCAAGGTTTTTGACATCGCCATTCAAACAGGTGCCATTTTCGCGGTCATCTTGGTTTACTGGGAAAAGATTCACAGCACAGTCAAGGCTTTGCGCTATCAAGTGGAAGCGCAGCGTTTTGTCTTGAATGTTTTCATCGGCTTTTTGCCGGCAGTCATTTTGGGTTTGCTGTTTGGCAAATTCATCAAGGCCCATTTGTTCACGCCTTGGGTTGTGGCCACCACGTTCATCGTCGGTGGCTTCATCATTTTGTGGGCTGAAAGAAGGCCCCCTTCCAGTGTTCGAATTCGCGCCGTCGAAGACATGCGCGGTCGTGATGCCCTCATGGTGGGCTTGGTGCAATGCCTGGCCATGGTTCCCGGTACAAGCCGCAGTGGCGCTACCATCATTGGCGGTATGTTGCTTGGTTTGTCACGCAAAGCCGCTACAGATTTTTCCTTCTTCTTGGCCATTCCCACCCTGATCGGTGCCGGTGTTTACAGCTTGTACAAAGAGCGCGCCTTGTTGTCGGTG
This sequence comes from Comamonadaceae bacterium, assembly GCA_947373185.1. GTDB lineage: Bacteria > Pseudomonadota > Gammaproteobacteria > Burkholderiales > Burkholderiaceae_C > Limnohabitans_A. Next base: position 66,266 of record CANBWP010000002.1, read on the forward strand.
GACGATGTGCCTTTGTTTGCTACGGGCCTGGTCGTGTCTTTTGTCAGCGCCTGGATTTGTGTGCGTTGGCTGCTGAAGTACATTGCCAGTCACAGTTTTGAAGTCTTTGCGTGGTACCGCATTGGGTTTGGCTTGGTGGTGCTGGGCACCGCCTGGACCGGGGTCGTCACTTGGGCGGCTTAACCCAAAGCCCCTAGATTGCGCAAAGTCGCTTCAACGGCCGCTGCCGCGGCAATGGGCTTTTCCATGGGGAACAAGTGTGTGCCATCGAGCCACATGACGCGACCTTTGGAAACTTTGGCAGTGAACTCAGAGCCGACCACGCGCATTTCCCTGGAATGGGTACCACCAATGAAAGCCACGGGACACTTAGGTGGGTGGCGCTTTAACAGGGACTGCAAATTGTGCGGCAGGGTGTTGAAGATCGCTGTTTCAATCTCGCGGTCAAAACTGAGGACGCGTTCGCCATTCAATTCTAGGGTTCCCTGTTCCGCGTAATCTCGCAAGGCGTCAGGGTGCCAATTGGCAAAGGCCCGCTTGTGTCGAAAGTGTTCAATCACAGCCTCAACGTTGGGCCAGTGTTGACGGCGAGACTTGCTGATTCGACCGGGACTGACGGCACCAATCCAATGGGTCGTTTTGGCCAATTGAAGCGCGCTGGCTTTCCATCCGCTCACGACAGGAGAGTCCAGCAACACAACGCCTGCCGATAATTGAGGGTGCTTTGATGCACACATCAGGCTGAGCAGACCCCCCAATGAATGCCCTACCAAATAGGGGGCCTGGCCTGTTTTTGCCAAGGTGTGTTGCGCAAATTCAGCCAACTCTTGCACCAAATGCGGCCAATTGCTGGTGACCGGGAACGCGGCTTGGTGACCCAGTTTTTCAATCGCTTTGACCTTGAAGCCGCGCTTTTGCAGATCGTCTGTGAAGCTGCGGTAGGTGCTGGCAGGAAAGCCGTTGCCGTGCGAAAAAATGAGGGTAGACATCAAATCAGTTTTTCATCGGGCGTTGAAATTTTCTTCAAGGGTGCGTGCTTGCCAGATTTTTTCAAAGGAATGTCTGTGACTTCGCCGTTCCAGACGGGGTCTTCTAAGCTGTCAAACATCTCACGCAGTTTTTTACCCCAGTTGTCTCTGAGCATGTTGAAGTAGGGGTTCTGCTCGTCAATGCAAACAATGCGATCGCTTTGCAATTGGTCCGCTTCGTAGACCACCATGTCCAAGGGCAGGCCCACGGACAAATTGGATTTGAGGGTTGAGTCCATCGACACCAATGCACACTTGGCTGCTTCGTCCAAGGGCGTTAAGGGTGTGATGACACGGTCCAGAACAGGTTTGCCATATTTGGACTCGCCAATTTGGAAGTAGGGTGTCTCAGCTGTTGCCTCGATGAAATTGCCAGGCGAATAAATTTGGTAAAGGCGCATGCCTTCACCTTTGATCTGGCCGCCAAAAATCATGGACACATTGAAGTCGACGCCGCCTGCCTTCAAGGCTGCTGCATCGCGCTCGTGCACATGGCGCACGGCAGAGCCCAACACGCGCGCTGCATCAAACATGCTCTTGGCATTCCAAATGGTGATGGGTTCTGCATCGGGATGGTCCTGAATTTTTTCAACTTGCAGCATCTCGCGAACCGATTGAGAAATGCTCAAATTTCCGGCAGACAACAAGACCATGAAACGGTCGCCCGTTTTTTCATAGATGATCATTTTGCGGTAAGTGCTGATCATGTCGAGGCCCGCGTTGGTGCGCGAGTCAGACAAGAAGACCAAGCCGGCACGGGTTTTGATGGCAACGCAATAAGTCATTCGATGTCCTGAATGGGAGTGTTTAGGTTTCCGACCGTTTCATCACACGCTGCAAACTGTAGAGGGCCTCAAGTGCCTCGCGTGGACTCAGGGTGTCGGGATCAATTTGTTTCAAGGCAAGCTCTAAAGCAGAGGGATTGTTGCTTTCTGTATCTGGCGGGGGCGCGAACAGGTCGACTTGTACGCGATGTTCATTGGCGCCTGCCTCTAGCGCGGACAAGGTGTGGCGTGCATGGTTCAAAACGGCCGTGGGCATGCCCGCCAACCGGGCCACTTGCACACCATAACTTTTGCTGGCAGGACCCGCTTGCAGTTCGTGCAAAAACACAATGTCATTGCCCGACTCTGTGGCGCCCACGTGCATGTTCAAAGCGGCGTGGTGCGTGGCAGGAAACTCGGTGAGTTCAAAGTAGTGCGTGGCAAACAGGGCGAATGCCTGCGTTTTGTCATGCAAGTGCGTGGCAATGCCACTGGCCAAGGCCAAACCATCAAAGGTGGACGTGCCGCGACCAATCTCGTCCATGAGCACCAAGGACAAGGGCGATGCACTGTGCAAAATTTGTGCGGCTTCGGTCATCTCGAGCATGAAGGTGGATTGGGCATTGGCCAAGTCATCGGCGGCGCCGATGCGGGTGTGAATCGCATCAATAGGCCCCAGCCTGCAACTGCTGGCGGGCACATGACTGCCAATGCTGGCCAGAAGCACAATCAATGCCACCTGGCGCATGTAGGTGGACTTACCCCCCATGTTGGGCCCGGTGATGATTTGCAAACGTTGCTTGCTGTGCATCAAGCAGTCGTTGGCAATGAAGCTGCCGCCCGAGGTTTCGGCCAAGCGCGCTTCCACCACAGGATGGCGTCCTTGTCTGATTTCAATGCAGGGCTCTTTCGCAAATTGGGGGGCGCACCAATTGAGCGTGGCGGCGCGCTCTGTGAGGGTGCAAAGTGCATCCAATTGCGCCATGGCTTGCGCCAATTTGGTAAGCGCTTGAATGTGGTTTTGCAATTGGTCGAGCAAGAGCTCGTACAAGTATTTCTCGCGGGACAGCGCGCGTTCCTGCGCTGACAAGGCTTTGTCTTCAAAAGCTTTGAGCTCGGGCGTGATGAAGCGCTCCGCATTCTTCAAGGTTTGCCGGCGACGGTAGTCGTCGGGCACTTTGTCAATTTGACCCTGCGTCACTTCAATGTAGAAGCCGTGCACCTTGTTGAATTGCACGCGCAAATTGGCAATGCCAGTGCGGGCTTTTTCGCGGGTTTCGAGTTCCAGCAAAAAGTCATCGCAATTGGTTTGAATGGCGCGCAACTCGTCCAGTTCGGCATCGAGGCCATGCGCCATCACGCCGCCATCGCGAATCAAATTGGCGGGTTCTTCCAACAAGGCTTGTTGCAAAATTTCGGTGAGGCCAGTGGGTGGCTGCAAATCGAAATGGATGTCGTGCAACAGTTTGGTGGGCGACAAATGGCCCAGCGTTTCTTGCAAGTGCAGCGCCAAATTGGCAGAGCGAATGAGGGCGTTCTTGAGTGCCACCAATTCACGTGGACGGACTTGTCTCAGGGCAATGCGCGCTGTGATGCGCTCCACATCGCTGGCGCCTTTGAGTTGTTCACGCAAGCGCGACCAGATGGCCACACCGCTTTGTGCGGATGCGCTGCTGTCGTTCAACTGGTCCATGGCGGCCAATCGTTCTACGGCAATTTGACGATCGCGAGGTGGGTTGAGCAGCCATTGTTTCAGCTGACGACTGCCCATGCCGGTCATGCAGGTGTCGAGCAAAGAGAACAGCGTGGGCGAGTCTTCACCGCGCAACGTTTGCGTGAGTTCTAAGTTGCGACGTGTGCTGGTGGGCAGGTCAATGAGGTCATTGGCCTTTTGAACTTGAAGTTGCGACACGTGGGGCAGTGTTCTGCCTTGCGTGTGTTCTGCGTAAGTGAGCAAGGCGCCAGCTGCGGCATGTGCATGGCCCAGTTTGTCTGCATCCCACGCCGCCAAGCTGGCCACGTTGAGTTGTTTGATGAGCTTGCCGTGACCCAAGCCTGCTTCGTATTGAAAGTCGGGGCGCAAAGTGAGCGACAGTGCCAAGCCACGTTGGCCCAATCGCATCGATTGAAGTTGCTGTTCCCACTTGGGTGTGATGCTGGCGCTGACCAGCAACTCGCTGGGCGAAATGCGCTCTAGCCAATCGGCCAATTCATCGTGCGTGCATTCCGCCAAATGCAAAACACCTTGCGTGACGCTCAGCCAAGCCAAGCCGCAGGCATTGCGCGGTGCAATGTGCAGCGACAACAAGATGGCTTCGCTTTTGTCGGACAGCAATTCGGTGTCGGTGAGGGTGCCCGGGGTGACGACGCGAACAACTTTGCGTTCGACGGGGCCTTTGCTGGTGGCCACATCGCCCACTTGCTCGCAGATGGCCACAGACTCACCCAACTTGATGAGCTTGGCCAGGTAGTTTTCAACCGCGTGAAAAGGCACACCCGCCATGGCAATGGGTTTGCCTGCGGTTTGGCCGCGGTGGGTGAGGGTGATGTCCATGAGGCCGGCAGCACGCTCGGCGTCTTCAAAAAACATTTCGTAAAAGTCACCCATCCGGTAAAAAACCAGGGTGTCAGGAAACTCCGCCTTGATGCGCAGGTACTGCTGCATCATGGGGGTGTGGGCACTCAGGTCGAGCGCGTCTGTCATGGCTTAGAAGGGGCTGTCCGTTGCGTCTTGCCCAGCCTGCGATGGGGCTGCAGCGGCGGCATCCTTGACATCGGCAGCGCGCACAGAGGCTTTCTCGCCAGCGCTGGCGAATTTGCTGTACTTGCTGAGGATCGGCACCAGCTGACCGTAAATTTTGGGGGTACCGGCCAAGCATTCTTTTTGTTCCAAGAAGTCGGCTTCGCCTGTGAAGTTGCCCACCAGGCCGCCAGCTTCTGTGACCAACAATGAGCCTGCCGCCACATCCCAAATTTGCAAGCCTGTTTCAAAGAAGGCATCTGTGAAGCCTGCGGCCACGTAGGCCAGGTCCAAAGCAGCAGCGCCAGGACGACGCAGACCCGCTGTGCGTTGCATCACATCGCCCATCATGCGCAGGTATTGGTTGAAGTTGTCACCAGGACGGAAGGGGAAGCCTGTGGAAATGAGGCACTCGTGCATTTGGGTGCGCTTGCTGGTGCGCAAGCGGCGATCGTTCATGTAAGCGCCGCGGCCTTTGGTGGCGGTGAACAAATCGTTGCGTGAGGGGTCGTACACCACAGCCTGTTCTACTTTGCCATTGACGGCCAGTGCAATGCTGACGCAATAAACCGGGAAGCCGTGGATGAAATTGGTGGTGCCATCGAGGGGGTCGATGATCCAGACGTGGTCGGCGTCGGGGTTGCCGTGTGTTTTGCCAGACTCTTCGGCCAAGATGCCGTGGTGTGGGTAGGCCGTGAGCAGGGTTTCGATGATGGCGTTTTCGCTGGCCAAGTCGACTTCGGTCACGAAGTCGTTGACTTGTTTTTGCGAAATTCGAACAGCCTCCACGTCCAAGGCGGCGCGGTTGATGATGGCGCCTGCGGCGCGTGCAGCCTTGACGGCTACGTTGAGCATGGGGTGGAGATTGGTCGACATGAATTTTTAAGAGCAAAAACGGGGGTCCGCTGTGCGATGACAGAGGCGAATGGTGCATTTTCCCATGAATTTTGGACCTTGGCACGGGCCGCTCGCTGATTTGGCCATTTTGAGCGCTAGGAACTGGGACAATGGCGGCCATGCGTACTCGATTTATTTTGATTGAAACCAGCCACCCCGGCAATGTGGGGGCGGCCGCTCGCGCTCTCAAGGTCATGGGCTTTGATGAAATGGTGCTGGTGGCGCCACGGTACAGCAATGTACTGCGCAAGGAAGAGACCATCCAAAGGGCCAGCGGTGCCAATGATGTCTTGGACAAAACCCGCATTGTGGACACGCTGGAAGAAGCCTTGGACGGCATCTCACACCTGTGCGCCACGGCCATGACGCCCCGCGACTTTGGTCCTCCGACCCGATCCCCTCGAGCACACTTTGAGGGCTTGCTGGCGCAAGGGGGTTCAAATGTTCCGCAAGCAGGGGTTTCTGATTTGGGCTCGTCAGCACCCGCTTGGCCCATTTCGAGCATGGGGTTTTTGTTTGGTTCAGAGCGTTTTGGTATGAAAAACGAAGACGTTTACAAATGCCACGTGGCCTTGTCCATCCCCACCCATCCTCAATTTGGCTCTCTCAACTTGGCAGCGGCCATTCAACTGGTCGCGTACGAATGGCGATTGGCTTTGGGAGGCTTCCCGGTTGGTTCACCGGTGCCGGAGGTGCATTTGGCAGATGCGGCCCAAGTGGCCGGTATGCTGGGGCACTTCGAAAAGGCATTGCTTGAGATCGGCTTTTTAGACCCCGCCGCACCTAAAAAACTCATGCCCCGATTGAACCAACTGTTCAACCGGGCCGGCCTGACGCCCGAAGAAATCCATATTTTGAGAGGTGTTGCTAAAGCCATGATCGAAGCGGCACAGGCAAAAAGGTAGACTTGGCGCAAACCAATTCAGATTATGTTTGCACGTATTCATTCCGACATTCAATGCATCCTTGACCGAGACCCTGCTGCGCGCACAGCGTGGGAGGTGCTGACCTGCTACCCCGGCTTGCATGCCGTGGTGATGCATCGTTGGGCCAACGCCTGCTGGCGAGCGGGCTTCAAATGGTTGGCTCGTTTCATCTCTAATTTTTCGCGCTGGATCACAGGCATTGAAATTCACCCGGGCGCCAAGTTGGGTGAGCGGGTGTTTTTTGACCATGGCATGGGCATCGTCATTGGCGAAACCGCCGAAATTGGCGATGGTTGCACCATTTACCACGGAGTCACTTTGGGCGGCACCTCCCTGTACAAGGGTGAAAAACGGCATCCCACCTTAGGCAAGGACGTGGTGATTGGTGCAGGTGCCAAGGTCCTGGGCGGTTTCACGGTGGGTGATGGCGCCAAAGTGGGCTCGAATGCGGTGGTGACCAAGCCTGTACCCGCAGGCGCAACGGCGGTCGGCAACCCCGCGCGCATTATTCAAGAAGCGGCTGATGTCCAGCGCGAAGCGACAGCTTCTAAGATGGGTTTCTCTGCTTACGGCGTGACGCAAAACGACGACCCCTTGTCGCAGGCGATGCGCGGTTTGATCGACAACGCCTCAAGCCAGGAACATCAAATTGCGATGCTCTGGCAAGCGCTTGAAAAAATGAATGCCAACCCTGGCATGTCACATGGCATTCAAATGCCGGGCGATGCGGCAACGCGCGAAAGCTTTGAAGCGGACAAGCTCAATCAGCTGGTGGGTAAATAAGCCCAAGAAACTCAAGTGCGCGGTGCACGGATGGCGTTCTTGGGTCTGAACGCTTTGCACACGTCATCGTGAGTTTCTAAATACGGACCACCGATCAAATCAATGCAATACGGCACGGCCGAAAAAATGCCGTGCACCAGATTTTGGCCTTGACTGTCTTTCAGGCCTTCTAAAGTCTCAGCAATCGATTTGGGTTGACCAGGCAAATTGATGATCAAGCTTTGGCCCCGGATGACAGCCACTTGCCTGGACAAAATGGCGGTGGGCACAAATTTCAAACTGATTTGACGCATTTGCTCACCAAAGCCCGGCATCTCTTTGTCGGCCACAGCCAAGGTGGCTTCGGGGGTGACGTCGCGAATGGCGGGTCCGGTACCGCCTGTGGTGAGCACCAAGCTGCAACCCGCGTCCACCAGTTCGATCAGGGTGGCGCTGATGCGTTCTTTTTCATCTGGAATGAGACGGGCTTCAAATTGCAATGGGTTGTGAAGCGCCTTGCCCAACCAGTCTTGGAGTGCCGGCAAGCCTTTGTCTTCATAGACACCCGAGCTGGCGCGGTCGCTGATCGACACGATGCCGATTTTGACTGCATCATGAAGGGGAGGGGCTGCGGCGTTTGTCTCTGTCATGGTGAAATCGCTGGGTTTATTGATCGTCGTCGTGATCACTGGCGGTGTCGCTGGTTGGCGTGTTGCTGTTCATCTCTTCACGCACCAATTGGAAAATGTCGCGGTAGGCGCGGCTTTGACGGGGCGCTAAGCCTTGTGACACGCTGGCTGTAGAAATGGCTGGCGCGTCTTTGCGAGCTTGACGAATGAGCGCGCGCAGTTGCTGACTGTCGGTGCCAGGGAAACTCTGCAGCCATTCGCCGCAAGCGCTGTCGTCGCTGATCAAGCGATCGCGCCACTGTTCGGCCAAATGCAATTGAAGTGTTTCTTGGGCAGATCCCTGGCTTTGTTCTAGGAGGGCTGCGCGCACACCTTCAACCGCATCTTCATCCAACTTGCGCATGAGCTTGCCGATGAATTGCATTTGACGACGCTTGCCTTCGAAGTTGGTGATCCGTTTGGCCTCGGCCACGGCTTCTACCAATTTTTCGGGCAAGTCGACTTTGGCCATCAAGTCGGTGCGAAGGGTCAACAGGCTTTCACCCAGTTTTTGCAGCTCATCGCTTTCACGCTTGAGCTCGGTGCGGCTGGGCTCATCGCTGCCCCCCTTGAGTTCGCGTTTGAGCTCAAGATCTAGCTCGCTGCCTTCGGCAACAAATTGACCTTGAACGAAATAACCTTTTTTGAATTTACGGGACATGTGAGCTCTGAAGCCTTTTAGCGGGACGGCAAGTATCATAGCCGCCAGCGAGAATTTTAAATAATTCACGGTTTTGACCCATTCAACCCCAAAGATGACAAACAGCAAATTATCCAAGAGTCGAGCTTCCACCAAGGCTTCCACCATGGCTTCCAACACCCATGCACACGACGGTTTCAGCTACAGCCGAGATTATTTCGAGGGTTTGGTCGATGCGGCTTTGAAGCACGCCAAGAAAATTGGCGCCACCGATGCAGGTGCCGAGGCCTCGGAGGGGTGTGGTTTGAGCGTGAGCGTGCGCAAAGGTGAATTGGAGACGGTGGAGCGCAATCGCGATAAATCGTTGGGTGTGACCGTTTATGTGGGACATCGCCGTGGCAATGCCAGTACATCTGACTTTTCAGACGCAGCCATTGCCCAAACGGTGCAGGCCGCCTTTGACATTGCGCGGTTTACCGCGGAAGACCCCACAGCGGGATTGCCTGACGAAGCAGACATCGCGCAAATTCACCCTGAGTTGGACTTGTTCCATCCTTGGGCTATCAACAGCGAAGAGGCTGCCCAGTTGGCTTTGGCCTGTGAAGAGGCAGCGCTGAAAACCAGTCGCCGCATCACCAACAGCGAAGGCGCTGGCGTTTCTGCACAGCAAAGTCATTTTTTCAGCGCCCACACGCATGGTTTTCGTGGCGGCTATGCCAGCTCCAGACACAGCATGTCGGTGGCACCCATTGCCTCAATGCCTGGCAAGCATGCCGAGATGCAGCGAGATGCGTGGTACACCTCCATGCGTGCAGCTGAGCAAATGGCCTCACCAGAGGCTGTGGGCCGCTATGCTGCCGAGCGGGCTTTGAGCCGCTTGGGCAGTCGCAAGATCCCGACCACGGAATGCCCTGTTCTGTTTGAATCGCCTGTGGCGGCAGGTTTGCTGGGTGGATTTGTCCAAGCCGTCAGTGGCGGTTCGCTGTATCGCAAGAGCAGCTTCTTGCTGGACTCTTTGGGCAAGCAAGTGTTTCCCAAACACATCGAAATTTTGGAAGATCCGTATGTGCTGCGCGGCAAAGGCAGCTCGCCTTTTGACGACGAAGGCGTGCGTTCACACAAGCGAAAAGTAGTTTCGAGTGGGCGTGTTGAGGGCTACTTCTTGAGCAGCTATTCCGCGCGCAAATTGGGCATGAAAACCACGGGCAATGCAGGCGGTTCCCACAATTTGGTGCTGAACTCAAAGTTGACGCGTTCCAGTGACGATTTGAAAGCCATGCTGCAAAAATTAGGCACAGGCTTGTTCGTGATTGAACTCATGGGACAGGGCGTTAACTATGTCACGGGTGATTACTCACGCGGCGCTTCAGGTTTCTGGGTTGAGAATGGGGAAATCGCGTTCCCCGTCCATGAAATCACCATTGCGGGCAATCTGAAAACCATGTTCAAAGGCATTGAGGCTGTGGGTGCAGATGCCTACAACTATGGCGCCAAAACCATTGGCTCTGTGCTGATCAACCGAATGAAAGTGGCGGGTAGCTGAATCGAAGGGTCTTGCGTCAATTAACCGGCGAGCGCGGCTTTGACGGCAGCGGAGACTTGTCCCATGTCGGCTTTGCCGGCCAATTGGGTTTTGACAGCGCCCATCACTTTGCCCATGTCGCCTGGGCCTTTGGCGCCCAGTGAGGCCACGATGGCTTGAACGGCGGCGGTGACTTCTTCAGCAGACATGCGGGCTGGCAAGTAGGCTTGCAACACCACCATCTCGGCTTGTTCAATGTCGACCAAGTCTTGGCGAGCGGCTTGTTCAAATGCAGCGATGGAGTCTTTGCGTTGCTTGACCAGCTTGTCGACGATGGCCACCACGGCCGCATCGTCTAACACCACACGCTCATCCACTTCTTTTTGCTTCATGGCTGACAGCAACAAACGGATGGTGCCCAAACGTGCCGTGTCTTTGGCACGCATCGCTGTTTTCATGTCTTCGGTGATTTGGTCTTTGAGGCTCATGGTGACTCCTGAAGGGTAGGCCGCTGGTACAGCACCAGCAAAACTTAAAAAAAAACCCGCTTGAGCGTCCTCCAGCGGGCTTGCTTGGTCCCCATGATGCATGAGGACTTCGCGATTTCAAAGCTTCAAAAGAAGCTTTGAATGAAGCGTTGTACTTAGTACAGCTTCTTGGGCAATTGCATGCTGCGCACGCGCTTGTAGTGGCGCTTCACAGCGGCCGCTTTTTTGCGCTTGCGTTCTGTGGTGGGTTTTTCATAAAACTCACGGGCACGCAAGTCGGTCAACAGACCGAGTTTTTCAATGGTGCGCTTGAAGCGGCGAAGTGCTACGTCAAACGGCTCGTTTTCTTTCACGCGAATGGTGGTCATGGATTTCTGTGTTTCCAAATTATGCCGACTGACATTGAGAGGGAAGATCGAGCCCTCACAAGCAGTTTCGGCGGGTTCCCCGTCACGAACTAGTATTTGGCAGACGGAGGATTGCCAGCAAAGCCTGAGATTATAGCCCTAAGTTTTGGGCAGTTTGGGGCCTTTTAAGAGGCAATTTCTTGTTTTTGTTTCAGGGCTTGGGCGCAGGCAAATGCGCTGGCCCAGGCCCATTGAAAGTTGTAGCCACCCAGCCAGCCGGTTACATCCACCACTTCCCCAATGAAATACAAGCCCGGTTGCTTAGATTCCATGGTCTGGGATGACAAATCGCGGGTGTCAACCCCGCCCAAGGTGACCTCGGCCTTTTTGTAGCCTTCGCTGCCATTGGGCGTGAGGGGCCAGTGGCTGAGTTTTTGGGCCAACTGCGCCAAGGCTTTGTCGCTGGCCTCGGCCACTGGGCGCTGCCACTGAGGGTCTTGGGCCACCCATGCATCTGCCAGGCGGTGCGGCACCCAAGCGCCCAGTTCATTGGCAATGAGCTTTTTGGACCTGACCTTGGCTTGCATCAGCGAGCCTTCCATGTCCTCTTGGGGTGCCAGGTTCAAATGAAGGGGCTGACCTTCTCGCCAATAGCTGGAAATTTGCAAGACAGCCGGACCCGATAAGCCGCGATGGGTGAACAGCAAGTCCTCGTCAAAGCTCATGCGGGTTTTTTTGGCGCCTGTCTCGATGCTGACGGGCAGTGACAGGCCCGCCAAGCTGACGTAGGGCGCCCATTCATTGCCATCAAACGTGAGGGGAACCAAGCCCGGCCTTCTGGCCACCAAACGCAGACCAAACTGCTCGGCAATGCGGTAGCCAAAGTCGGTGGCGCCAATTTGCGGAATGGACAAACCGCCCGTGGCAATGACCACCGCACCGGCTTGAACCTCGCCCTGATCTGTTTGCAGTTGATAACCGCTGTCAGATTGCGAGACGGATTTCACGCCGCAGCCATGCCAGCGGTGAACGCCACCTTTGTCGCATTCCTTTAAAAGCATTTGGATCAGGTCTTCGGCAGACCGATCGCAAAACAATTGACCTTTGTGTTTTTCGTGAAAAGGGATGTCGTAAGACTGCATCAATTCAATGAAGTCTTGCGCGGTGTAGCGTGACAAGGCGCTGCGACAGAAGTGCGGGTTCTCACTTAAAAAATGTTTGTGCGGCGCACTGACATCGATGTTGCGGTTGGTGAAGTTGCACCTGCCGCCACCAGAGATGCGAATTTTTTCAGCCACTTTGGGACTGTGGTCGACCAACAAAACAGACAAGCCAAGTTGACCGGCGACGCCCGCACAAAAAAGGCCGGCTGCACCGGCACCGACGATGACCACATCACATGTTTGCATGCAGTGGGAGTGTAGGGGCAGTTGGCTGGTTTTGATCGGTTTGGAAAATTTGCGCGCAAGCTTGAACCACATCGCCCACCACCAAGATGCTGGGGCTCTTCAAGCCGGTTTCTTGCAAGGTTTGGGTGAGGTGGCCAAGTTGTGTCAGTGCTTGACGTTGATGGGGCAAAGAGGCGTTCTCGATGATGGCGACAGGCGTATTGGCTGGCAGGCCTGTGAGCAATTCGGTTTGAATGGTTTCAGCACCACTCACGCCCATGTAAATGACCAAGGTCAGTTTGGCGTCGCGCGCCGTGGCGGCCAGTTGACGCCAATCAGTCCCTTTGTCGCCGGGTTTGGCATGGCCTGTCACAAACACCACACCATGGGCGTGCTCACGGTGCGTGAGGGGAGCGCCAAGGCTGGAGATGGCTGCCAAGCCCGATGTGATGCCATTGATGACAGTCACTTCGATGCCAACTTGCCGAAGATGCTCAACTTCCTCACCACCTCGGCCAAAGATGAAAGGGTCGCCACCTTTTAAGCGCACCACCGTTTCGCCTTCATGCATGGCATTGATCATGAGCTTTTCGATGAAGGCTTGGGGCGTGCTTTTGCAACCGCCGCGTTTGCCCACATAGACAATGCGCGCCTCGCTTGATGCGTGCTTTAAAACTTCTTCGTTGACCAAGTCATCGACCAACAACACGGTGGCTGCTTGGATGGCCTTGACGGCTTTGAGGGTGAGCAATTCGGGGTCACCAGGGCCAGCGCCGACCAGTGTGCAAGTGCCTTGGCGCAAGCTTGTTGTGCCTGTGAAAGAGGAATCGTTGTGGCTCATAGAGATTTCAAGGCCTGCAAAATGTGTTGAACTTGAAGTGCAATCGGCGCGGGTACTTCACGCTGATGCTGCAAGACTTCTTGAATGTAAGTGGCTGTCGCTTCGGCCGAGGCGGCGGGCAATTCAGGCAGACTTTGCAGCGCACCTGCTTGAGCAGCTTGAACGGTTTGCGTGACGCCTTTGTGGAAGACATCCATTTGCGGCGTGCGTCGCGCATCGGCCACGGGCTCGCCTTCAGTCCCTCTGATCAAAAAAGCATTGGCCTGTGTGAGCTGAAAAGTTTGCGCCATAGAGACTGCGTACTCTGGGTGCGTGTAGCTGCTAAGGATCAGGGCAGGACCTTTGCAAGGGTTCATGAGCTTGACCAAACTGTGCGCTGGGTTTCGCAAATTCACCACACGGCGCACGTCCAGGAGTTTTTTCAAGGCAGGGCTGAGCACCTCAGTGGGCACTAAATTCAAGCCAGGGCTGGCTTTGTGGATGTCTTGAAGCGGCGTGTAGCCCATGGCAGTGAACACATCAAAAGACGTGGTGCGTCCGCTTTCGGTGGCGGTGCCATGGACACAGACGCGCACACCGTGCTGCACAAGCAGCAGGGCCAGCAAAGGCGCTAAGGCGGGTAATTTGCGGGCGCCGTTGTAGCAAGGAATGACCACGGTGGCTTTGGGTGCATCTTCTGCCAAGGCATTCATGCGAGCGTGTAAAGCATCCAGAAAGCCGGCCATTTCTTCGGGGGTTTCGCCTTTGATGCGCATGGCCAAACAAAAAGCGCCAATCTCTAAGTCGGTAACCTGTCCGTCCAAAATTTGGCCCAGCAAATCGGTGGCTTGTTCACGTGATAGCGCACGCGCACCGTCTTTGCCGCGGCCAATTTCTTTGATGTAATTTCCAATGCCCATGGGTGTATTGTCGCAAAGCTCAGATAACTTCGGGCTATATGGCCAATGAAGCTGTGTCCTCTTTGGGCTTATCAACGCTTTGGAGGGCAATGATGCGCTTCAACTGTGGCACACAGGAGCCGCATTGGGTGCCGCACTTCAAGTTGTTTTGCAGGCCTGCCAATTGGGCCGATTCTTGCCCTGGGTTGGCCTGCAACCAATCGGCAATGGCCACATCCTTAACCCCCACGCACGTGCATATCGTTTGACCCGCTTCCTTCAAAGCCACCGGCGGCTTTTGGCCAGTCATGAGCAATCGGCGGCCATAGCTTTCAGTGCTTTGTTGCGTTTGCAACAAGGTTTTGAGCCATGCTTCGGCCGATGTGTCGCCCGCCATGACAAAGGCTTCCAGCTGAGGCATGGCCTTGCTTCTGTCCAGTTGGATGCTGCGCAGGTGGCTGCGCTTGGGGTCGGCGTAACGCAAGCCTGACGTCCCATCCATTTGCAACAAAGCTTCAAGGGTGTGGACCCATTGCATGTCCGGCGCCTCTGAGCTGGCCGCGCGGAAAAGGACGCCTTGGCGAGGTGGGGCAGATGCGGATGATGTTGGCAATTCTTCTGCAAAGGGAACGCAACTTGCAAATTCAAAATGGCCCATTTGCTGTCGCAGACTTTGCAAAATGGTCAAGGCTTGGTCAGCTGGCAGCCAGGCCATGGCCAACAATTTCCAAGGCAGCTCGGCCTTGAGAATCTTGACTGCAGCGTGTTTCAGTTCCGGTTGTTTAGAGCTGGGACAAAATGCCGAAGTGGTGATGGCGTTCACACCCGCCAGTGCCTTGTTTTGGTGGTCTCGACCACTGATGAAACCAGGGCCCCAGTGCATGGCCATGAAAGCTTGTTGCGGTGCCAATTCGTGAGAGGTTTGCGCTGGCGCCACAATCGAGCCGCGCTTGCTGGTGATGTGGACCAAATCACCGTCTTTCACATTCAATGACAGCATGTCTTGGGGGTGCAACTGAACACTGGGCTCGGGCACATGGCCAAATAGTTTGGCAATGGTGCCGGTGCGCGTCATGCCGTGCCACTGGTCGCGCAGTCTGCCGGTGTTGAATGAAAATGGAAAGCGCGATTCACAGGGCTCTGCAACAGGCACATAGTCCAGCGCCACAAACTTGGCTTTGCCGTTGGCTGTGGGAAATTTCCCATCCTCATAAAGCCGTTTGGCGCCAGTGGTGGCGCCTTCCGGCAAGGGCCATTGTTCTGGCTGACGTTCCAATTGCGCGTAGCTTAATCCGGTGATGTCCAAATCGCGGCCGCGTGTGCTCTCACGGTGCTCATTCCAAATGGCTTCTGGGTTGGCGTAGGTGAAATTCATTTGCTGCGCGCGCAGTTTGAAGGCCTTGTGTTGCCCCAATCGTTCTGCCAAGGCCAAAGCAATTTGCCAGTCGTGCTGCGCTTGACCGGAGGGCGGCACAGCAGCCCGCACGCGGGTGATGCGCCGCTCGCTGTTGGTGACGGTGCCTTCTTTTTCGCCCCAAGTGGTGGCGGGCAACAACAGGTCTGCAAACGCACAAGTTTCTGCGGTGGCAAATGCCTCCTGCACGATCACCAACTCGGCGCGTTCCAATGCTTGGCGGACGGTGCGTTGGTCGGGCATGGATTGCGCGGGGTTGGTGCAGGCAATCCACAAGACTTTGATGTGGCCGTCTGCTGCAGCTTGAAACATTTCTACCGCGGTTTTGCCAGCTTGAGCGGGCACATCGTCCAAGCCCCAAAGGTGGGCAACTTCTGCGCGGTGGGTTGGGTTGCCAAGGTCTCGGTGTGCGCTGAGCAAGTTGGCCAAGCCGCCCACTTCACGGCCACCCATCGCATTGGGTTGGCCAGTCAATGAGAAAGGGCCCGCACCTGGTTTGCCAATGTGACCCGTGGCCAAATGCAAGTGCACCAGTGAAGCGTTTTTGGCCGTGCCGCTGCTGGACTGGTTCAAGCCTTGGCAATACAAACTGAGGGTGGCTTTGGATGTGGCAAACCACTCTGCCGCTTGGTGCAATTGGGCTGGTGAAATGCCGCAAATGTCTTGGACTTTCTCGGGGGTGCACGGCATCACCTTGGCAAGCAAATCCTCAAAACCATCGGTGTGCTGTTGAATGTAAGGGGTGTCGGTCCAGCCATTCAACAGCATGACCCTGAGCATGCCGTGAAACAGCATGACATCGGTGCCAGGCTTCAATGGCAAATGCAAATCGGCTGCGCTGGCGGTGTCTGTTTTTCGGGGGTCGACCACAATGATTTTGAGCGCTGGGTTCTTGGCGCGCGCATCTTCAATGCGTCTGAACAAAATGGGATGCGCATAGGCCGCATTGCTGCCGGCGATGAACAAACACTCGGTGGCAGCAATGTCTTCATAGCAGGCGGGTGGCGCGTCAGCACCCAAGGTGATTTTGTAACCTGCCACGGCACTGCTCATGCACAGTCGCGAATTGGTGTCGATGTTGTTGGTGCCGATCAGACCTTTGACCAGTTTGTTGAAAACGTAATAGTCTTCTGTGAGCAATTGACCCGACACGTAAAAGCCGACGGCATCGGGTCCATGATCTGAAACGACTTGGGCAATTTTGTCGCTGGCCTGTTGCAGCGCTGATGCCCAAGTGGTGTGGGTGAAAGCATCCGTGCGTTTGGCTCTGACCTGCGGTACAAGCAGCCTGGTTTGCTGTGTTACCTCGGCTTTGGCCGAGAGGTGCAAGGTCGAGCCCTTGCTGCACAGTCTGCCAAAGTTGGCAGGGTGCTCGGGGTCACCCCGCACACCCGTGATGTGTTGACCTTGCGTTTCAATGATCACGCCACAACCCACGCCACAGTAGGGGCAGGTTGAGCGAGTTTCCTTGGGGGCTTGCGTGTGCATTGAACTCATCAAGGCAGTTTCAATTAAGCATCAATTAAGCATCAATGGCCAGTGTGTTGACTTCGTCAAAATCTAGCGACACATTGCCGTTTTCAACCAGCACTGAAAACCGGGTGGTGCAGCCAATGTCAGGTGCTTGAGCCTGGCCATCTGCCAATTTGATTTGCCAATTGTGCAGTGGGCAAGCCACGCTTTCACCATACACAATGCCTTGGCTCAAAGGTCCACCTTTGTGCGGACATTTGTCGAGCAGGGCGAACACCTTGTCGCCTTGTGTTCGAAAAATAGCGATCTCGGGGCCCTTTTGGCGGGCCACGCGTCGCGCGCCCATGGCCGGAATGTCTTGGACTTGGCAAACAATTTTCCATTGCGTCATGGTCGATCTCCTAAACGCTCAAGGCGTTGAATTGGCGCGTGTCCACACCTGCTTTGTCAAACTCAAACCAAGGATCGGGTTCACCTTCCAGGGCAAATTGCAGCTTGGCCCAGAGTGCTTTGCGGCCAGCTTCGTCTTCTAAAATTTTCTTTTTGACATAGTCCATGCCGACGCGGTTCACGTAATGCACGGTGCGTTCCAAATACCAGCCCTCTTCACGGTAGAGTTGCATGAAGGCGCCGGTGTACTCCATGACCTCTTCGGCGGTTTTGACTTTGGTGAAGAACTGAGCGACTTCGGTTTTGATGCCGCCATTGCCTGCGATGTACATCTCCCAGCCGCTGTCCACACCAATGATGCCGACATCCTTGATGCCTGCTTCAGCGCAATTGCGAGGGCAACCAGACACTGCAAACTTGACTTTGTGCGGGGCGTACATGCGCCACATGGCACGCTCCAGATCCTTGCCCATTTGGGTGCTGTCTTGCGTGCCC
The DNA here is from genome assembly GCA_947373185.1 of Comamonadaceae bacterium. Taxonomy (GTDB): domain Bacteria; phylum Pseudomonadota; class Gammaproteobacteria; order Burkholderiales; family Burkholderiaceae_C; genus Limnohabitans_A. Next base: position 83,927 of record CANBWP010000002.1, read on the forward strand.
ATGCGGCACCACTCGCTGCCCACGCAGGTTTTAACGGTGCGCAGCGCCTTGGCATAGGCATGGCCGGATGGCATGCCGATGTCTTTCCAAACGTTGACCAAGTCTTCCTTCTTTACGCCCAGCAAGTCGATGCGTTGACCGCCCGTCACTTTGACGGTGGGGATCTTGTACTTGTCGACCACGTCGGCAATGCGGCGCAGTTCATCGGCTGTGGTTTCGCCGCCCCACATGCGAGGGATGACGCTGTAGGTGCCATCTTTTTGAATGTTGGCATGGCTGCGTTCGTTGATGTAACGGCTTTGGGTATCGTCTTGCGCTTCCTTGGGCCAACTGCTCAAGCGGTAGTAATTGATGGCCGGTCTGCAGGTCGGGCAGCCATCTTCGGTACGCCAATTTAAGCGTTTGAAAACAGCCGATTGCGTCAGCAGCTTTTCATCGCGAATGGCATCACGAACTTCTTGATGACTGTGGTCTGTACAAGCGCATACCGCTTTTTTCTTGGGTGTGGCCGAGTAGTCGCCGCCCGCCGTGAACATCAGAATTTGCTCTACCAAACCAGTGCATGAGCCGCAAGACGCGCTGGCCTTGGTTTGTTTGCGCACTTCGTCCAAAGTGAACAAACCTTTCTCGCGGATGGCTTTGCAGATGCTGCCTTTGGACACGCCATTGCAGCCGCACACCTCAGCCTCATCGGGCATGCTGGCCGCTTTGCTATGACCTTCGTGGCCCACATCGCCAATGTTGGATTCACCAAACATCAGTTTGTCTCGAATGTCAGCCACATTGCGGCCTTCTCGCAACAGCTTGAAATACCAGCTGCCATCGACAGTATCGCCAAACAAACAAGCGCCCACCAATTGATCATTGCGGATGACCAATTTTTTGTACACGCCCTCATGCGGATCGCTGAGGATGATTTCCTCGGTGTCGTCGGCCAAGCCGGGTGTCGAGGCGCCGTTGTTGCCCATGAAGTCACCAGCAGAGAACAAATCGATGCCAGTAACTTTGAGCTTGGTGGAAGTGAGCGAGCCGGTGTAACGGCCAATGCCCATTTGTGCCAAATGAGTGGCCAACACTTTGCCCTGTTCAAACAGCGGCGCCACCAGTCCGTAGGCAATGCCCCGATGGCTGGCACATTCACCTACTGCGTAAATGCGAGGGTCTGTGATGGTTTGCAGTGTGTCGCTGACCACAATGCCGCGATCGCACTGCAGGCGCATGCTTTCTGCCAGTGCTGTGTTGGGCCGGATGCCGACCGCCATCACCACCAATTGCGCATTGACGTGCGAGCCATCTTTGAAACAAACGGCACTGACTCGGCCGTCTTCATCCGATTTGAGTTCTTGTGTTTGGGCGCGCATTAAAAATTTCATGCCCCGCTCTTCCAGCGACTCTTGAAGCAAGCGGCCAGCCACTTTGTCGAGTTGACGCTCCATCAGCCATTCGGCGCCATGCACCACCGTCACTTGCATGCCGCGCTTCATGAGGCCATTGGCTGCTTCAAGGCCTAACAAGCCACCGCCAATCACCACCGCCTCTTTGTACTGCTGGGCGGCTTCAATCATGGCTTGGGTGTCGGCGATGTCGCGGTATGCCAGAACACCTTTCAAATCTTTGCCAGGAATGGGCAGCATGAAGGGGTTGGAGCCAGTGGCCAAGAGCAAACGGTCGTAGGCTTTGATCACCGTACTGCCATCCAGGTTCTGGGCATGGGCCTCTCGCTTCACCCGATCAACTTGCGTGACCGTGCAACCGGTGTGCAATTCAATCCCATTCTCTTGGTACCAAGTGAGGGGGTTCAAAATGATTTCATCCAGTGTTTGTTCGCCCGCCAAAACGGGGGACAACAAAATTCGGTTGTAGTTGGGGTGCACCTCGCTGCCAAAGACCGTGATGTCAAATAAATCAGGCGCCAGTTTGAGAAGTTCTTCTAGGGTACGGACACCCGCCATGCCGTTGCCCACCATGACCAATTTCATTTTGCTCATGCTTTCTCCACGTGTGCTTGTCTTGTATAGAGGAAATCAATCACTGCCTTGCGGTAACCCAGATAACGTGGATCGTCAGCCAGTTCAACGCGTGAGCGGGGACGCGGCAAGTCAACCTGCAAAACTTCACCGATGGTGGCTGCAGGGCCATTGGTCATCATCACAATCTTGTCGGACAGCAGTACAGCTTCATCGACATCGTGTGTCACCATGACCACCGTACTTTGTGTGTTGGCCACAATGGCCAGCAGTTCGTCTTGTAGTTTGGCGCGTGTGAGTGCGTCCAGTGCGCCAAAGGGTTCGTCCATCAAGAGAACTTGCGGCTCCATGGCCAAGGCACGGGCAATGCCCACACGTTGCTTCATGCCGCCAGAGATCTCACCAGGACGCTTTTGCGCGGCATGCGACAAGCCCACCATGTCAAGGGCGGCGTCGGTACGTGCTTTCAATTGCGCCACGTTTTCTTTGGTTTTGCCATCGACGCGACCGTTGTTGCCAAACACACGCTCAACACCTAGGTAGACATTTTCAAAGCAGGTGAGCCAAGGCAACAAGGAGTGGTTTTGAAACACCACCGCACGCTCTGGGCCAGGTCCCGAAATTTCTCGGTTGGCACAAATCAGGTTGCCTTGTGTGGGCGAGGTGAGTCCAGCGATCAGGTTGAGCAAGGTTGATTTGCCGCAACCCGAGTGGCCAATCAGGGCGACAAATTCGCCCTTGGCGACCGTCAGGTCAATGTTGCGCAAAGCTGGAAAGTCGCCCTTGGCTGTCTTGAAGGTTTGCGCGACGCCTTGAATTTCAAGGAACTTGCTGGTGAGGTTCAGGTTCATGAGCGGACCTCTTCAAATGTGAAGGCTGTGGCCAGTTTGATCAAAGCGTATTCCAAAATCAGGCCGACCATGCCAATGACGAAAATGGCGATGATGATGTTTTTCACATTCAAGTTGTTCCATTCATCCCAGACCCAAAAGCCGATGCCGACGCCGCCGGTGAGCATTTCTGCCGCCACGATCACCAGCCATGCTGTGCCCACCGCCAGACGCACGCCTGTGAGCATGTAGGGCAATACAGCAGGGAACAAAATCTTGGTGACGATCTTCCATTCCGACAAATTCAACACCCGTGCCACATTCATGTAATCTTGTGGAACCCGTTGCACGCCAACGGCTGTGTTGATGACCATGGGCCAAATGGAGCAAATGAAAATGGTCCAGATGGCAGCCGGATTAGCGCCTTTGAAAACCAACAAGCCAATGGGCAGCCACGCCAACGGAGAGACCGGGCGTAGCAAACTGATCAGGGGGTTGAACATGTTCGAGAGAAACTCGAAGCGCCCAATCATGAAGCCAAAGGGGATGCCCACAATGGCCGCCAATCCAAAGCCCATGGCCACTCGTTTGAGTGAACTCAAAATGTTCCAACCCACACCTTGATCGTTCGGGCCGTTGCTGTAGAACGGATCGCTGAAGACCTGAATGGCTTGGATCAAGGTTTCTTTGGGGGAAGGAAAGTTGTTGGTGCTGCTGAACGAGACCAAGCCCCAGATGCCGACTAAAAATGCCATGCCCAGGATAGGAGGCAAGACACGCAGCGCAATGGATTTGAAAGGGATGCTGGACATGCGAGACCCTTAGGCTTTGACCTTGAAACTGTCGGCGTATTTTTTGGGATCTTTGCCATCCCAGACCATGCCGTCCATGAATTTGCTGGTGCGCAGCACGTCTTTGGGTACAGGCGTATTGCTGGCCGTTGCCGCTTGCTTGTAGATGTCGATGTGGTTGATTTGTTTGGCCACGGTCAAATAATCAGGGTGATCTTTGAGCAAGCCCCAGCGTTTGTGCTGAGTCAAGAACCACATGCCATCCGACAAGTAGGGGAAGGTGGCATTGCCATCGGCATAAAATTTCATGTGGTTTTTGTCATCCCATGTTTTGCCCAAACCGTTTTGATAGCGACCCAAAATGCGTTGGTTGATGACATCCACGCTGGTGTTGACATAGGCTTTGTCCGCAATCGTTTCAGCCATCTTCATTTTGTTTTGAAGACCCGCATCAATCCATTTGCTTGCTTCCAAAATGGCAGCCGTCACGGCGCGGGCCGTGTTGGGGTATTTCTTTGCAAACTCTGCGGTGGTGCCCAAAACTTTTTCGGGATGATCGGGCCAGATGTCTTGGGTGGTGGTCGCAGTGATGCCAATGCCATCTGCAATGGCGCGGTGCCCCCAAGGTTCGCCCACGCAGTAACCGTCCATGTTGCCCACGCGCATGTTGGCCACCATCTGTGGTGGGGGGACCGTGATGACTTTGGCATCTTTCAAGGGGTTCACCCCCACGCTGGCCAGCCAGTAATAAAGCCACATGGCATGTGTGCCAGTGGGGAAAGTTTGCGCAAAGGTGTATTCGCGTTTGTCAGTCGCCATCAGTTTGGCCAAGCTGGCCGCGTCGACTGCGCCTTTGTCTGCTAATTTTTTGGACAAGGTGATGGCCTGGCCGTTTTGGTTGAGGGTCATCAAAATGGCCATGTCTTTTTTGGGCCCCGAGGTGCCCAAATGCACGCCGTAAATCAAGCCGTACAAAACGTGTGCAAAGTCCAATTCACCGTTCACCAATTTGTCACGAACGCCTGCCCAGCTGGCTTCTTTGGTTGGGATGATTTTGACACCGTACTTTTTGTCGATGCCCAATACGGAGGCCATGACCACGCTGGCGCAGTCTGTGAGCGGAATGAACCCAATCCGGACTTCTTCTTTTTCGGGTTTGTCAGAGCCTTGGGCATAAACCGCTGCGCGCAAGGCGGGGGCGATGGTCAATGCGCCTGCAGTGGCGGCTTGGAGGACGTTACGTCGGCTCATAGGGGTCTCCAAAATGTCGGTCATGGCAAAGCTCCTTAAACAAATGAATTGAACAGAAACGACAAAGGCGTCCTCACCACGTTCAGTTGCTCGAACGGGTGGGGACGCCTTTGTCCTGAACCTTGTCAGGTTCTTGGTTCAAAGCGTTTGCAATAGCTGTGCCAAGAGAAAACCCTAGAATTGCGGCGCATGAACGCCCCAAGCTAGGGATCTATGTCGGTGTGTTGTGATTTTTTGCACCAAAAGAATGCAGAGACCCTGCTTGGTGCGCGCGCAAGATCAGGCGAGCAAGTCGGCCATGTCCAAAGTTCTCTGCGCCACTTCACCCAATTTGAGACCTTTGTCCATGGCGACTTTGCGCAATTTGGCAAAGGCTTGGTCTTCGCTCAAGCCTTGGTGTTTCATGAGAAGGGCTTTGGCGCGATCAATCAGGGTTCGATCCTGTAAGTCGCTGCGCGCTTGGTCTCGTTCAGTGCGCAGTCGCTCTTCGTATTCGAAGCGGGCCATGGCCACTTCCAAGATGGGCTTGATGCGAGAACTGGCCAAGCCATCGACGATATAGGCTGAAACGCCCACGGCAACCGCGTCTTTGACGTGGCTGGTGTCGCTGTCATCTGTGAACATGACGATGGGTCTTCTGGCATCGCGCGTTGCAAATACCACATGTTCAAGGGCATCACGGGCTTCTGACTCCGCATCCACAATGATCAAGTCGGGTTGAAGTTGGTGTATGCGGTCGGCCAAAAACACATCACCAGGCAGGGTGGCAATCAAATTGAAACCATTCTCCAGCAAGCCAATGCGCAGTGCTCGCGACCTTTCGGCTTGCGACTTGGCGTGCTCGTCATCGGGATCGGAAACGACCAAGTCAGGCGCCACCACAACGATGCGCAAGGCTTCTGGCGCTTTGGCTGCTTTGGACTTGGATGGTTTGGGCGATCGCATGGACTTTGAGGTGAGGGGCGCAAAAAATCAAGGAGTCGATTGTCCCACTGCAAGTTGCAATTAATGCGCCAACCGTGAAAAACTTGTCACACCAAGGACCTCTGTGCCGCCGCCTCAGTCCTGAACGAAGGCATCGAATAAACTCGGGCACTATGCTTTTCTTAGGAATTGAGTCTTCTTGTGATGAAACCGGTGTGGCTTTGGTGCAAACCCAAGCTGCGGGAGCGCCGCGCCTGTTGGCCCAGGCTTTGTTCAGTCAAATCGACATGCACCAGGCCTATGGTGGGGTCGTGCCAGAGTTGGCCAGCCGCGATCACATCAAACGTGTCATTCCGCTGACCCGAGAAGTGTTGAAAAGTGCCTGCATCGATTTGAATCAAGTGGATGTGGTGGCCTACACCCGAGGTCCTGGATTGTCGGGTGCACTGCTGGTGGGTGCCGGCGTGGCGTGTGCCCTGGGTGCGGCGCTTCGCAAGCCGGTTTTGGGCGTTCACCATTTGGAGGGGCATTTGTTGTCGCCCTTTTTGAGCGAAGACCCGCCTGAGTTTCCCTTTGTGGCTTTGTTGGTATCGGGCGGACACACCCAATTGATGCGCGTTGAAGCTGTGGGCGCTTACGAAATTTTGGGTGAAACCGTTGACGATGCGGCTGGCGAAGCTTTTGACAAATCGGCCAAGCTCATGGGCCTGGGTTATCCAGGTGGGCCGGCCTTGTCCAAGTGTGCCCAGGGCGGCAATCCACTGGCATTCAAATTGCCTAGACCTTTGCTGCACAGTGGTAATTTTGATTTTTCGTTTGCAGGTCTGAAGACTTCCGTGCTGACGCAAGCGCAAAAGTTGGGCGCCGATTTACACAACCCAGACTTCAATCACAAAGCCGATTTGGCCGCTTCAACCCAAGCCGCCATTGTTGAAGTCCTTTTGAAAAAATCGATGGCGGCCTTGAAAACCACAGGCCTGCGCAGATTGGTGGTGGCCGGGGGTGTGGGGGCCAATCTTGCATTGCGAACGCAATTGAACCAAGCCTGCGCGAAAGCGGGGGTGCGCGTGCATTACCCAGAATTGCATTTGTGCACTGACAATGGCGCCATGATTGCCATGGCGGCAGCCATGCGCGTTCAGTCGGGGCAGCAGCAGCCCCGCTTCAACTATGGCTTTGACGTGAAACCACGTTGGCCCCTGTCTCACATTGACGTACTGAGCGTTTGATATTTTTTTGTTTTTTTGGATTTTCTTGTGCGCTCATTTTTGACCTGCTTGTCTCGCTCCTTGGCCTTTGCCTGTTTACTTTGGACACCTGCATTGCATGCGCAGCCACAGCTGCAAAATCAAGCTGTCCAACTGGCTTTGATTGAAGGCCTAAGCGGGCCATTTGCCAACACGGGCGAAGCCGTCATTCGCAATTTGGTGTGGGGGGTCGAGGCGGTCAACGCGCGAGGTGGGGTGACCACCGCTGAAGGTAAGCGTTTATTGGCCCTGCAGCGCTATGACAGCAAAGGCCAAAGTGAAGAAGCATTGACGGCGCTGCGCGCAGCCATTGACGCGGGCGCGCAGTACATTTTGCAAGGCAACTCTTCTGCCAATGCGGCCGTGTTGATCGATGCCATTCAAAAGCACAATGAACGTGAACCGCAAAAGCGAGTGCTGTTTTTGAATTACTCAGCAGTCGATCCCGCATTGACGCAAGAGAAGTGCAGTTTCTGGCATTTCAGATTTGATGCACATGCCGACATGCGCATGACCGCCTTGATGCAGGTGCTCAAGCAAGACAGCAAACTGCAGTCGGTGTATTTGATTGGTCAAGACTACAGTTTTGGTCAAGCGGTATTGCGCGAAGCCAAGCAACAGCTGACGGCGCTTCGGCCAGACATCAAAGTTGCGGGCGATGAGTTGCATCCCCTGGGCCGCGTGAAAGACTTCTTGCCCTATGCCGCCAAGATCAAAGCGTCTGGTGCACAAGCTGTCATCACGGGCAATTGGGGCAATGACCTGACGCTGTTGGTCAAAGCGGCCAAGGACGTTGGTTTTGAGGGCAAGTTTTACACCTTCTACGGCAATGCTTTGGGCGCGCCTGCCGCCATTGGCGACGCAGGCATTGGCAAGGTGTTGGCCGTGGCAGAGTGGATGCCCAATGTGCCCGGCGTTGAAAGTGTCAAGTTTTATCAGGCTTTTAAACAGCGCTTTGACAAACCCCATGAAGACTATGTGCATTTGCGCATGCGCATGCTGATCGAAGCCTTGGCACAATCCATTGAAAAGGCGGGTAAGTCTGACCCGTTTGCGGTCGCTTTGCAAATGGAAAAAGTGGAGGTGAATTTGGCGGGACAGCGCGGCAAAATGCGCGCGCAAGACCATCAATTTCAGCAGCCCCTGGTCGTGGGCTTGATGGCCAAGCAAGGCACCAGCGATGTGCCCTTTGATGTAGAGGGCTCAGGCTATGGTTTCAAAATGCTCAGGCAGTTCAAAGCCCAAGAGGTCGAGTTGCCAAGCAGTTGCAAAATGAGCCGACCTCTTTGATTGATCGTTCAGATCAAAAATGCCCAGTCATTGCCGGGCATTTTTTTGAGCAGCATTCAAGTTAGCTTTGTTTGGCCAAGCCGAGTTTTTCAATGATGACCTTTTCCTTCTGGTAGTTGTCACGGGCAAACTTGGTGTACTCCTCGGAGTTCATGTAAATCACCGACTGGTCAAACTTTTCAAAGGTGGCCAAGACCTGTGGATCTTCCAAAGTTTTCTTGAATGCGTCTTGCAACTTGCGTGTGATGGCCGGGTCCATTCCCTTGGGGCCACCAATGCCAAAAGGGGAGTCGGACACGGTGTCGTAGCCGAGTTCATTGAGGGTGGGCACGTTGGGCCAGCGCTTGGTGCGCTTGCTGCCATAGGTGGCCAGTAGTCTGCAGGTGCCCGCATCGACATGAGGGGCCCAGCCTGTGGCATCGCTGTGCGCCATGACGTGGCCCCCGAGCACAGAAGCCATGCCATCGGCACTGCCTTTGAAAGGCACGTGCTGCAGTTGAAGGCCGGCTTTCATGGCAAATTCTTCAACCGCCAAGTGCGGCGTCGTGCCTGTGCCTGTGGAGCCGAAGGTGAATTTGCCCGGGTTGGCTTTGGCGAAATCCACCAAGTCCTTGATCGATTTGATGGGCGAGTCGGCGCGTACCACCATGCCAAAGGTGTAGCCGGTGAGGCATGCAATGAATGTGAAATCTTGCATCGGGTTGAACTGCATTTTTTGCATGTGCGGCATGCGCAAAATGCCAATGGTCAATTGCGACAAGGTGTAGCCATCGGGCTTGGCATTGACCAATTCATTGGGACCTAACATGCCGCTGGCGCCCGCTTTGTTTTCAATCACTACGGGACCACCCAAGATGCGGGAAGCACTTTCTGCCAATGAACGCATGACGCCATCGGTGGAGCCGCCAGCGGGCCAGGGACAAATCAGTTTGATGGGCTTGGAGGGAAAGTTGCTTTGTGCCATGGCGGGCATGGCCAGACTGACGGCGCCTGCCATGCCTGCTTGCAGAACGTCGCGTCGTTTGATTGCATGGGTCATTTGAAATTCCAAGTTTGAGTTTGTTATTCGGCTTTGGCGCCAGATTCCCTGACCACTTTGGCCCACTTCACGATTTCGCTGGCCTGGTATTTGGCAAGTTCTTCGGAGGAGGACAGGACGGGGTCGAGACCGATTGTTTTCAGACGCTCTGCCACGTCGGGTAACTTGAAAATGCGAATGACTTCGGCATTCAATTTGTCGACGATCGGCTTGGGGGTGTTGGCGGGTGCAAACATGGCAAACCATGTGGTGGCTTCAAAGCCAGGCAAGGACTCGGCCACAGTGGGAACATCGGGAGCGGCGGGGGAGCGCTTGGCTGTGGTTTGGGCCAGCGCCCGAATTTTGCCTTCTTTGGCCATGGGCAGGGCGGAGGGCATGTTGTCAAACACCAGTTGGATGCTGCCGCCCAGCAAGTCAGGCAGGAAAAACTGACGGCCTTTGTAGGGCACATGTGTCATGCTGGTGCCGGTCATGGACTTGAACAATTCGCCAGACATGTGCACCGAAGTGCCAATGCCGGGGGAGCCAAACGACAGCTTGTCTGGATTGGCCTTCATGTAGGCAATCAACTCGGGCACAGTTTTGACGGGCAAATCATTGTTGACCACCAACAAATTGGGGGCCGAGGCAATGAGAGAGACAGGGGTGAAGTTTTTCACCATGTCATAGGGCATTTTCTCGTACAGCGCACCATTGATGGAATGGGTCCCTACCGTGCCCATGACAAGGGTGTAACCATCGCCGGCCGATTTGGCCACGACGTCGCTGCCAATGTTGCCACCGGCGCCGGGCTTGTTGTCAATCACCACCGGCTGACCCAGTTGGGCTTTGTCACTGAACAGGCGGGCCAAGATGTCTGGCGCTCCGCCTGTTGGAAAAGTGACCACCAAACGAATGGGCTTGTTGGGATAGTTCTGTGCCAAAGCATCAGTTGTGGCAAACAAACCCAACCCTAAACTGCTGAGCAAACTGATGGCTGGGAGGATCTGGAGGCCTGCTCGGCGCAGGCTTGCCATGTGGCCGCGGGAAAACTTCACAACGATTCTCCTGTGTGTTTCTGTGGTTCCACACTTTAGGGGGGAGTTGCGTCTGAGGGGAGGGTGAAAACCCCTGAATGGCACTTGAAGGCGGATCGCCTGCCTTAGTCTGGTTCGAAGGCGGCTGTCCAGCGGTCGTTCCAATCCCCTTGTTTGACTTTTTCAAGCGCTCGACGGTTGCGTTTGGTGGGACGACCTTGTTCAATGCTCAGGGCAGGCTCTTTGGCCAAGCGCCTTTGAACCGCGGTTTTGTCGCGCTGGGCGATGCTTTCGGCAGTTTCTTCGAAAAGGGCTTGGGCAACGGGGGCTGGGCCCCGTTGGTCACTGATGCCTAAAATTTTGATGATCCGAGTGATGTCGCCCTGGCGAGCGCTGACCACATCGCCCACTTTGACCTCGCGGGAAGCCTTGGCGGTTTGCGCATTGACTTCAATGCGGCCTTTGCCAATCTCGTCGGTGGCCAAGGACCTGGTTTTATAAAACCGCGCCGCCCAGAGCCATTTGTCGATTCTGATTTTGTCCATGGGGCTGATTTTGGGCGCAATCCGAGCTGGTTTTGAGCCGCTGTTGACGGTGTGAGGCTGTTTTTTTAGCCAGTAGCGGGTCAGCAGGGGGTCAGAAGTGAGGTGCCTGTGGTTATAATCCCGAGGCTTTGCCAAGTAAACTGCCCTAGGGTGATTTGCATGGCCAAGATCGCACGCAGCAGTTGATTCCAAACCGCTTGCGCAAGTTATAAAACCTCGTCCATCGATGAAAGCAGCTTGGCTGCCCTGATTCAAAGGCGAAAACAAGGAAGAAAAAATGATTGCATCCTCCATCAAAGCCGAGGTCGTTAAGGCCAACGCCCGCGCTGCCAATGACACTGGCAGCCCCGAAGTCCAAGTGGCTTTGCTCACAGCTCGCATCAACGAGTTGACACCTCACTTCAAAACACACGCCAAAGACCACCATGGTCGCCGCGGTTTGTTGCGCATGGTGAGCCGCCGTCGTAAATTGTTGGACTACTTGAAGTCCAAAGACGCTGACCGCTACGTTGCACTGATCGCCAAACTTGGCCTGCGCAAATAAGCGTATCGAAAGATGACAAGCGCCTGAGTTAGCCCGCTAGCTCAGGCGCTTTCTACTTTAAGTTTTCTCAAAAGACGTTTTCAGACCGAACCCGCGCTGTGTCATTCCATCAATCATCTGCGCTTCAAAGCAGATCATTCATGGAATGGCATCGAGTTCAGACTGCAAATATCTAGGCTTTTCAGTGCAGCCCTTGGCACTGTGATTTTCTGGAGTTATTGAACATGTCCATTTTTAACAAAGTGACGAAAACCTTCCAATGGGGCCAACACAAGGTCATCATGGAAACCGGCGAAATTGCACGCCAAGCTTCTGGCGCTGTGCTGGTCAACATTGAAGACACCGTGGTTTTGGCCACTGTGGTTGCTTCTAAGAATTCCAAAGCGGGTCAAGACTTTTTCCCCTTGACTGTGGACTACATTGAGAAAGCATACGCAGCTGGCAAGATCCCTGGTAGCTTCTTCAAGCGTGAAGCCAAACCCAGTGAGTTGGAAACACTCACCAGCCGTTTGATCGACCGTCCTATTCGCCCTTTGTTCCCAGAAGGTTTCTACAACGACGTGCACGTTGTGGTTCACACCGTTTCTTTGAACCCTGAAGTCGATGCCGACATCGCAGCCTTGATCGCTGTGAGCGCCGCATTGTCTATTTCGGGTGTGCCTTTCAATGGCCCTATCGGCGCTGCACGCGTGGGTTACATCAACGGCGAATACGTGTTGAACCCAGGTCAAACACAACGCAAAGACAGCCAGATGGATTTGGTTGTGGCCGGTACAGAAGCCGCTGTGTTGATGGTGGAATCTGAAGCGCAACAATTGTCTGAAGAGATCATGTTGGGTGCTGTGGTGTTTGGCCATGAGCAAGGCAACATTGCGATCAACGCCATCCACGAATTGGTGCGCGACGCTGGCAAACCCGCTTGGGATTGGACGGCACCTGCCAAGGACGAAGCTTTGATTGCCAAAGTGAACGCCCATGCAGAAGAAAAACTCCGCGCTGCTTACCAAATCCGCAACAAACAAAGCCGCACTCAAGCTTGCCGCGAAACCTACGCCGCCACCATGGCTGCTTTGAAGGCTGAAGGCTTGGAGTTTGACAGCGTCAAAGTTGAAGGCATGTTGTTTGACATCGAAGCCAACATCGTTCGCAGCCAAATTTTGGCAGGCGAGCCCCGCATCGACGGTCGCGACACGCGCACTGTGCGTCCTATCGAAATTCGCAACTCGGTGTTGCCACGCACGCACGGTTCTTCTTTGTTCACACGTGGCGAGACTCAAGCTTTGGTGATCGCCACTCTGGGCACAGAGCGCGATGCACAGCGCATTGACGCATTGGCCGGTGAGTACGAAGACCGTTTCATGTTGCACTACAACATGCCTCCCTTTGCCACAGGCGAAGTGGGTCGCATGGGTTCTACAAAGCGTCGTGAAATTGGTCACGGCCGTTTGGCCAAGCGTGCTTTGGCCGCTGTGTTGCCAAGCAAAGAAGAATTTCCCTACACCATGCGTGTGGTCTCTGAAATTACGGAGTCCAATGGTTCTTCTTCCATGGCTTCTGTGTGCGGTGGCTGCTTGTCCTTGATGGACGCTGGTGTGCCCATGAAAGCACACGTGGCCGGTATCGCCATGGGCCTGATCAAAGATGCCAACCGCTTTGCCGTCTTGACCGACATTTTGGGTGATGAAGATCACCTGGGTGACATGGACTTTAAAGTGGCCGGTACCACCAATGGTGTGACGGCTTTGCAGATGGACATCAAAATCCAAGGCATTACCAAAGAGATCATGCAAGTGGCATTGGCACAAGCCAAAGAAGCGCGCATGCACATCTTGGGCAAGATGCAAGACGCCATGAGCGAAGCCAAAACCGAAGTGTCTAACTTCGCACCCAAGCTGTTCACCATGAAGATCAATCCCGAGAAAATTCGTGATGTGATCGGCAAGGGCGGCGCCACCATCCGTGCGTTGACCGAAGAAACAGGCACACAGATCAACATCAATGAAGACGGCACCATCACCATCGCTGCCACGGATGGCGCCAAGGCTGATGAAGCCAAGCGCCGCATTGAACAGATCACGGCCGAAGTTGAAATCGGCAAAGTCTATGAAGGCCCCGTCACCAAGATTTTGGACTTCGGTGCTTTGATCAACTTGTTGCCAGGCAAAGATGGCCTGTTGCACATCAGCCAGATTGCTCACGAGCGCGTTGAAAAAGTGTCTGACTATTTGCAAGAAGGTCAGATCGTCAAAGTCAAAGTGCTCGAGACCGACGAAAAAGGCCGCGTGAAGTTGTCCATGAAGGCTTTGCTCGACCGTCCTGCTGCGCCTTCGCAGTCAGAGTAATGGCGCCAACGCTTTGAAGGATTGACCATGAAGCAAAAGCTCATTGCAGGTAACTGGAAGATGAATGGCAGTTTGGCTGCCAATGCCTCTTTGTTGCAGGCGGTGTTAGACGGCAGCCAAGGCATGCATTGCCAAGCTGCAGTCTGCGTGCCTGCGGCGTATTTGTCGCAGGTGCAAGAAATGCTTGCAGGTCAATCTCTCATCGCCTTGGGTTCGCAAGATGTGTCTTCGCAAGAGGTGGGTGCCTTTACAGGCGAAATTTCTGCGGGCATGTTGAAAGATTTTGCGGTGCGCTATGCCATCGTAGGTCATTCAGAGCGTCGCCAATACCATGCAGAAACGGATGCCACCGTGGCTCTCAAAGCGCAGCGCGCTTTGTCCGCAGGCATCACGCCGATTGTGTGTGTGGGTGAAACCTTGGCTGACCGCGAGGCTGGCAAAACCGAAGAAGCGGTGAAGCGCCAATTGGCAGCAGTCATTCACGCCAACGGCCATTGCATCAGTGAAATTGTGGTGGCTTATGAGCCCGTGTGGGCCATTGGCACAGGTCGTACGGCCTCGCCTGAGCAAGCGCAAGAAGTGCACGCCGTGTTGCGAGCCCAATTGCAGGCTGCCACCGCGCATGCAGACCGTATTGCCATTTTGTATGGCGGCAGCATGAATGCCGCCAATGCCGCGCAGTTGTTGGCGCAAACAGACATTGATGGTGGCTTGATTGGCGGTGCCGCCCTCAAGGCGCCGGACTTTTTGGCCATCATGGCCGCGGGTTCAGTGGCCTGAAAACGGCTTGAATCCTTGACAGACGATATTTAGATTGGGAGCGAAACATGAACGCAATGATCACCGTAATTTTGGCCGTACAGATGTTGTCGGCTTTGGCCATGATTGGTTTGATCTTGGTCCAACACGGCAAAGGCGCTGACATGGGTGCCGCCTTTGGCAGTGGCACTTCGGGCAGTTTGTTCGGTGCCTCTGGCGGCGCCAACTTTTTGTCGCGCACCACCGCTGTGTTGGCAGCGGTATTCTTTGTCACTACCCTGATGCTTGCTTACTTTGGCAACCTGCGTCCTGCAGCGTCAGGCAGTGTGTTGGAAGGCGCCGCACTGGTCGCACCTGCTGCACCGGTTGACACCAGCACCGCAGCACAAATTCCAGGCAACGCACCAGCATCCTCCGTGCCAGCACCTGCAAGTTCTAAGTAAGTCAAAAAGTTGCATCAAGACTTCTTGATGCGCGTCATAAATTTCGGTCTCTGCCC
The DNA here is from genome assembly GCA_947373185.1 of Comamonadaceae bacterium. Taxonomy (GTDB): domain Bacteria; phylum Pseudomonadota; class Gammaproteobacteria; order Burkholderiales; family Burkholderiaceae_C; genus Limnohabitans_A. Next base: position 98,971 of record CANBWP010000002.1, read on the forward strand.
CGAAAGAACCCCTCGGTTTAGGGGTAAACTATGAGTTGTTCTGAGCGCTAACAATCCAGGTATGGATGCCTCACGCCATCAGAGCAAATAACCGCCGTCGTGGTGAAATTGGTAGACACGCTATCTTGAGGGGGTAGTGGCGAAAGCTGTGCGAGTTCGAGTCTCGCCGACGGCACCAACACAGAGACTCGCTGGGTGTGATCACTCAGCGTTTCAACAGTGATTAGAAGTCCATGACCAACCTTGACCAGTACCTTCCTATCTTGTTGTTCATCTTGGTAGGCGTTGCCATCGGCATCATCCCTCAGGTCTTGGGTTACATCCTCGGACCCAATCGGCCTGACGCAGCCAAAAACTCCCCTTACGAATGTGGCTTCGAAGCTTTCGAAGACGCGCGCATGAAATTTGACGTTCGCTACTACTTGGTGGCGATCTTGTTCATTTTGTTCGACCTCGAAATTGCTTTCTTGTTTCCATGGGCTGTCGCGCTCAAGGAGGTGGGTGTTGCTGGTTTTGTGGCGGTCGTTATTTTTCTGGCCATTTTGGTTGTGGGCTTTGTCTACGAGTGGAAAAAAGGCGCCCTGGACTGGGAATGATTTCCCAAGCAATGATTTGACTGTGTGCTTCAACAAGGATGTGAACAATGATTGAAGGCGTGATGAAAGAAGGCTTCATCACCACGAGTTACGACTCCGTGGTGAACTGGGCCAAGACGGGTTCTTTGTGGCCTATGACCTTTGGTTTGGCTTGCTGCGCAGTTGAAATGATGCACGCAGCCACAGCCCGTTACGACTTGGCGCGTTTTGGCGCTGAAGTCTTCCGTGCCAGTCCCCGTCAAAGTGACTTGATGATTGTGGCCGGTACCCTCACCAACAAAATGGCGCCTGCGCTTCGCAAGGTTTACGATCAAATGTCAGAGCCCCGTTGGGTCATCTCGATGGGCTCATGCGCCAATGGTGGTGGTTACTACCATTACAGCTATTCTGTGGTTCGGGGATGCGACCGAGTGGTGCCTGTCGATGTTTACGTGCCGGGCTGCCCTCCGACAGCAGAAGCGCTGATCTACGGCATCATTCAGTTGCAGCAAAAAATTCGCCGCACGCACACCATTGCGCGGGTCTGAAAGAAGCACCATGACTTTTTCAATTCACCCCGAGCAGCTCCAACAAAACCTGGTTCAGGTTTTGGGCGCACAAGTTTCTCAAGTTGAAGTGGCCTTGGGCGAAGTCACTGTCAAAGTGCCTGCTGCCAATTACTTGGCTGTGATGCAAACCTTGCGCGATGCGCCGGCTTGTAAATTCGAACAACTCATCGACCTTTGCGGCATGGATTACTCCACCTATGGTGAAGTGGGCACCGGTGGTCCTCGATTTGGTGTGGTGGTCCACTTGTTGTCGGTCAGCCTGAACCAGCGCGTTCGCGTCATGGTGCTGTGCCCTGATGACGATCTGCCCTTGGTTGACTCCGTCAATGTCCTTTGGAATTCTGCCAACTGGTACGAGCGTGAAGCTTTCGATTTGTACGGCATCGTCTTTGAAGGTCACCAAGATTTGCGCCGCATCCTCACCGACTACGGTTTCATTGGTCACCCTTTCCGCAAAGACTTCCCCATCTCGGGTCATGTCGAAATGCGTTACGACGCCGAGCGTGCGCGCGTCATTTACGAGCCTGTGTCCATCGAGCCTCGTGAAATCACACCGCGGATCATCCGCGAAGACAACTACGGAGGTCTGCATTGAGCGTCTCATCGCTTGTGTGAATCAACATGGCAGAAATTAAAAACTACACCCTGAACTTTGGACCGCAGCACCCTGCAGCCCACGGCGTGCTTCGCTTGGTGCTTGAGCTGGACGGCGAGGTTGTGCAGCGTGCCGATCCGCACATTGGTTTGTTGCACCGTGCCACTGAAAAATTGGCCGAAACCAAAACCTATATTCAGTCATTGCCCTACATGGACCGCTTGGACTATGTGTCCATGATGTCCAATGAGCATGCTTACTGTTTGGCCATTGAAAAACTTTTGGGCATCGAGGTGCCAGAGCGTGCGCAGTACATCCGCGTCATGTTCTCTGAAATCACCCGTTTGCTGAACCACCTGATGTGGCTCGGCTCGCATGCCAATGATTGCGGCAGCTCTACGGTTCTGATTTACACCTTCCGTGAGCGTGAAGATTTGTTTGACATGTACGAAGCGGTTTCAGGTGCGCGCATGCATGCGGCCTACTTTCGTCCAGGCGGCGTTTACCGCGACTTGCCAGACACCATGGCGCAGTACCAAGTCAATAAAATCCGCAATGCCAAAGCCATTGCCGAGTTGAATGTGAACCGTCAAGGCTCTTTGCTGGACTTCATTGAAGACTTCACCAACCGCTTCCCCAAGTGCATCGACGAGTACGAAACATTGCTCACTGACAACCGCATTTGGAAGCAACGCACGGTCGGTGTGGGTGTGGTCTCTCCTGAGCGCGCTTTGAACTTGGGCATGACAGGCCCCATGTTGCGCGGTTCGGGCATTGCATGGGACTTGCGCAAAACACAGCCCTATGAGGTGTACGACAAAGTTGAATTTGATGTGCCTGTCGGCAAAACCGGCGACAGCTACGACCGTTACTTGGTTCGCATGCAAGAAATGCGTGAATCCAATCGCATCATTCAGCAATGTATCCAGTGGTTGAAAACCAATCCTGGTCCTGTCATCACTGACAACCAAAAAGTGGCGCCCCCTTCACGCGAGTCCATGAAGAGCAACATGGAAGGTTTGATTCACCACTTCAAACTCTTCACTGAAGGCTTTCACGTGCCCGAAGGCCAGGCCTATGCCGCCGTTGAGCATCCCAAAGGTGAGTTTGGCATTTACCTCGTCAGCGACGGTGCCAACAAACCTTACCGCTTGAAAATCCGTGCCCCGGGCTATGCCCACTTGGCGACCCTTGATGAAATGGCCCGTGGCCACATGTTGGCCGACGCAGTGGCCATCATCGGAACCATGGACATTGTGTTTGGAGAGATTGACCGATGATCTCTGATGCGACCAAAGCCCGCTTCGCTCGCGAAGTGGCCAAATTCCCTGCCGATCAAAAGCAATCTGCCGTCATGGCCTGCTTGTCCATCGTGCAACAAGAGCTCGGTTGGGTCAGCCCCGAGAGCGAAAAAGTGGTGGCCGACTACCTGGGCATGGCGCCCATGGCTGTGCACGAAGTCACCACTTTTTACAACATGTACAACCAGCAAAAATTGGGCAAGTTCAAACTGAACGTTTGCACCAATTTGCCTTGCCAGTTGCGTGGTGGTCAACAAGCTTTGGCACATTTGCAAAAGCGATTGGGCATTCAAGTGGGTGAAACCACTGCCGATGGCCTCATCACATTGCAGCCCAGCGAGTGCCAAGGTGCTTGCGCCGATGCGCCTGTGTTGCTGGTCAACGATCGCACCATGTGCAGTTTCATGAGCCACGAAAAGCTCGATGAGTTGGTCGATACATTGCAAAAATCTGGAGGCGCAGCATGAGCGCTGATCTGAATCAATTGTTGTCGCGTTTTGCGGCCAGTGGCTTGGAAACTTCTTTCCACGAGCGTCACATCAACCCGCAAATCATGGCGGGCTTGAATGGCACCAACTGGAGCCTGAAAGATTACGAAGCGCGCGGTGGCTACCAAGCCTTGCGCAAAATCTTGGGTCAAGATGGCGGCGAAGGCCTCACGCAAGACCAAGTCATTGCCACCGTCAAAGAGTCGGCTTTGCGCGGCAGGGGCGGTGCGGGTTTCCCTACAGGTCTGAAGTGGAGCTTCATGCCAAGACAGTTCCCCGGTCAAAAGTATTTGGTTTGCAATTCTGACGAAGGCGAGCCAGGCACTTGCAAAGACCGCGACATCATGCAGTTCAATCCCCACATCGTGATTGAAGGCATGGCCATTGCCGCTTACGCCATGGGCATCAACGTGGGTTACAACTACATCCACGGCGAAATTTTCCAAACCTACGAACGCTTTGAGGCGGCCTTAGAAGAAGCTCGTGCTGCAGGCTATCTGGGTGACAAGATCATGGGCAGCAGCTTCAACTTCCAGTTGCATGCATCCCATGGTTTCGGTGCTTACATCTGCGGTGAAGAAACCGCATTGCTTGAATCTTTGGAGGGAAAAAAAGGCCAGCCTCGCTTCAAGCCGCCATTCCCCGCCAGCTTCGGTTTGTACGGCAAGCCCACCACCATCAACAACACCGAGACCTTTGCAGCGGTCCCATGGATCATTCGCAATGGCGGCCAGGCGTATTTGGAGTGCGGCAAGCCCAACAACGGCGGCACCAAAATTTTCTCGATCAGCGGCGACGTTGAGCGTCCAGGCAATTACGAAATTCCCATGGGCACACCCTTTGCCAAACTCTTGGAGTTGGCCGGTGGCGTGCGGGGTGGTCGCAATTTGAAGGCGGTGATTCCTGGCGGTTCTTCTGCGCCTGTGTTGCCCGCCAACATCATGATGGACGTCACCATGGACTATGACTCGATTGCCAAAGCCGGCTCCATGCTGGGTTCTGGCGCAGTCATCGTGATGGACGACACGCGTTGCATGGTCAAGTCCTTGCAGCGTTTGTCTTACTTCTACTCCCACGAATCATGTGGCCAGTGCACCCCTTGCCGTGAAGGTACAGGCTGGTTGTGGCGCATGGTGGATCGCATCGAAAATGGTCACGGCCGTGCAAGCGACCTCGACCTCTTGAACTCGGTGGCAGACAACATTCAAGGGCGCACCATTTGCGCTTTGGGTGATGCCGCCGCCATGCCTGTGCGCGGAATGATCAAACATTTCCGTCACGAATTTGAGTACCACGTTGAGCACAAGACCTGCATGGTCCCCGCTTACGTTTGAGACGGCAGATCACCATGGTTGAAATTGAACTAGACGGTAAAAAAGTTGAAGTCTTAGAAGGCAGCATGGTCATGCATGCCGCTGAAAAGGCCGGCACTTACATTCCTCACTTCTGCTATCACAAGAAATTGAGCATTGCGGCCAACTGCCGCATGTGCTTGGTCGATGTGGAAAAAGCACCCAAGCCGATGCCAGCCTGCGCAACGCCTGTGACGCAAGGCATGATTGTCCGTACCAAGTCAGACAAGGCCATCAAAGCCCAAGAGTCTGTGATGGAATTCTTGCTGATCAATCACCCACTCGATTGCCCCATCTGCGACCAAGGTGGTGAATGCCAGCTGCAAGATTTGGCCGTGGGTTACGGTGGCAGCAAGTCGCGCTACGAAGAAGAAAAACGGGTGGTCTTCCACAAAGACGTGGGCCCGCTGATCAGCATGCAAGAGATGAGCCGTTGCATTCACTGCACCCGTTGCGTTCGCTTCGGTCAAGAAGTGGCTGGTGTGATGGAGCTGGGCATGTCACACCGCGGTGAGCATGCAGAAATTGAAACCTTTGTGGGCCAATCGGTTGACTCTGAACTCTCAGGCAACATGATTGACATTTGCCCTGTAGGCGCGCTCACCAGCAAGCCATTCCGTTACAGCGCCCGTACATGGGAATTGTCACGTCGCAAATCTATTGCGCCGCACGACTCTTCTGGTGCCAACTTGGTGGTGCAAGTGAAGAACAACGAAGTGCTTCGCGTGGTGCCTTTGGAAAACGAAGACGTCAACGAGTGCTGGATTGCCGACCGCGATCGCTTCTCTTACGAAGCTTTGAACAGTGCCGACCGTCTGCGCGCCCCCATGATCAAACAGGGCGGTGAGTGGAAAGAAGTCGACTGGCAAACTGCATTGGAGTATGTGGCCAACGGTTTGAGTCAAATTAGCAAAGACCACGGTGCCAGCAGCATCGGTGCCTTGGTAAGCCCCCACAGCACCCTCGAAGAATTGCATTTGGCCAGCACCCTGGTTCGCTCTTTGGGTTCTGACAACATCGACTACCGTTTGCGCAATGCTGAGTTTGCCAAAGCAGAAGGTGTGCGCTATTTGGGGACGTCCATTGCCAGCTTGTCTCAACTCCAACGCGTGTTGGTGGTGGGCAGCAACTTGCGCAAAGACCATCCGCTGTTTGCGCAGCGCATTCGTCAAGCGCAGCGCAATGGCGCGCAAGTCAATGCCATCACCTCTCAAGCTTTGTTCAACGCTGCAGATGCATGGGCCATGCCGATTGCAAATGCCGATGTGCAAGAAGCCAGTGCGTGGGCACAAAGCTTGACCAATGTGGCTGCGGCCGTTGCGGCAGAGAAGGGCGTTGCTGCCCCTGTTGCTGGGCAAGTCACACCTGCAGCCAAGGCCATCGCCACCTCATTGCTGGGTGGTGAACGCAAAGCCATTTTGCTGGGCAACGCCGCAGCACACCATGCCAACGCTTCTAGCTTGCTCAGCTTGGCCCAATGGCTTGCCGAACAAACAGGCGCCACTTTCGGTTACCTCACAGAAGCTGCCAACACCGTGGGTGCTCAGTGGGCCAAAGCCCAGCCACAGTCTGGTGGCTTGAATGCTGCACAAATGTTGGCCGGTGGTTTGAAAGCGGCTTTGTTGCTCAACACAGAACCTGTTGAAGACACTGCTGCGGGTGCCAAAGCCGTCGCAGCTTTGGCTGCCATGCAAATGGTGGTCACACTCAGCCCGTTCAAAACCAACATGGCTTTCTCAGACGTGTTGCTGCCCATCGCACCATTCACAGAAACGTCTGGCAGTTTTGTCAATGCAGAAGGCCGCTTGCAAAGTTTCCATGCCGTGGTGAAGCCTTTGGCCGAAACCCGTCCTGCTTGGAAGGTGTTGCGCGTCTTGGCCAACTTGCTCGGCTTGCCGCAGTTGGCTTTTGAAACATCCCAAGATGTGTTGAAACAAATCAGCGCCACACCCTTGAGCCTCAGCAATGCTTGCAGCGCTGAGGTTCGTTTGGCCGGTGATGTGGACGCACCTTGCGTGGCTTCTATTTATCAACTCGACAGTTTGGTGCGCCGCGCACCGTCATTGCAATTGACGGCAGATGCGAGACATGCCAAAGCTGTTGCTGAAGGAGTGCACGCATGATCGACGCACTGTACAACGCTGGTTTGAACGCCATTGCGCAGTCTTGGTGGGCTACTTTGGTGTGGCCTGTTTTGTGGATCTTGATCAAAATTGTGGCGGTGTTGGCACCCCTGATGGGTGCGGTGGCTTACCTCACTTTGTGGGAGCGCAAGTTGCTCGGCTTCATGCAAGTTCGCATGGGCCCCAATCGCGTGGGACCTTTTGGTTTGCTGCAACCGATTGCCGATGCCATCAAGTTGCTCACCAAAGAGATCATCAGCCCTACGGCTGCCAGTCAAGGTTTGTTCCGCTTGGGCCCCATCATGGCCATCATGCCAGCCTTGGCTGCCTGGGTGGCCATTCCCTTTGGACCTGAAGTGGCGCTGACCAACTTGAATGCGGGCTTGCTGCTGGTCATGGCCATCACTTCGATCGAGGTCTATGGCGTGATCATTGCGGGGTGGGCTTCCAACTCCAAATATGCATTCTTGGGTGCCTTGCGTGCTTCTGCACAAATGGTCAGTTACGAAATTGCCATGGGCTTTTGCTTCTTGGTCATCGTGATGGTCACAGGCAGCATGAATTTGACCGACATCGTGATGGGCCAAGCCAAGGGCCATGCTGCCAGCTTGGGCTTGAACTTCTTGTCTTGGAACTGGTTGCCTTTGTTCCCCATTTTCATGGTCTATCTGATCTCTGGCGTGGCTGAAACAAACCGTCACCCTTTCGATGTGGTGGAGGGCGAAGCCGAAATCGTCGCGGGTCACATGGTGGAGTATTCCGGCATGGGCTTTGCCATCTTCTTCCTGGCTGAATACGCCAGCATGTGGTTGGTTTCCATCTTGGCGGTCGTGATGTTCTTGGGCGGCTGGATGTCCCCCTTTGACAATGCTTTGTTCAACCTCATTCCTGGTTGGATTTGGTTGGGTGCCAAGACCTTCATCGTCGTCTCGATGTTCATTTGGATTCGCGCGACTTTCCCGCGTTTCCGTTATGACCAGATCATGCGATTGGGGTGGAAGATTTTCATTCCAGTCACTTTGGTGTGGCTGTTGATTGTGGGCGTGTGGTTGCACTCGCCTTGGAACATTTGGAAATAACCGGGTTAAGACATGTCAACTGTGGCTGTATCCAATTTTTCGCTGAAAGACTTTCTCAAGAGCTTCATGCTGTTTGAGTTGGTCAAAGGCATGGCCTTGACGGGGCGTTACGCTTTTCGTCGCAAGGTCACTTTGCAATTTCCTGAAGAGAAGACGCCTTTGTCGCCTCGTTTCAGGGGGCTTCATGCACTGCGCCGTTATGACAACGGGGAAGAGCGCTGCATCGCTTGCAAATTGTGCGAAGCCGTTTGTCCCGCCATGGCCATCACCATTGAGTCGGATGTGCGCGAAGACGGCTCACGCCGGACGACCCGTTACGACATCGATTTGACCAAGTGCATCTTCTGCGGTTTCTGCGAAGAAAGCTGCCCCGTCGACTCCATCGTCGAAACCTCCATCTTGGAATACCACGGTGAAAAGCGCGGCGACTTGCACTACACCAAAGAGATGCTCTTGGCAGTGGGCGACCGTTACGAAAAAGACATTGCAGCTGCCAAAGCAGCAGATGCCAAGTACCGTTGAACGGCTGAATTTACAAAACTAACAAGCGACAACCCATGGACGTCAAAACTGGTTTCTTTTATCTCTTCTCGGTGGTGCTCCTGTTTGCATCCTTCCGAGTTGTGACTGCGCGCAACCCAGTGCATGCTGTGTTGTTTTTGATGTTGGCGTTCTCACAGGCCTCTGGCTTGTGGTTGCTCTTGCAAGCCGAGTTCTTGGCCATGACCTTGGTCCTGGTTTACTTGGGTGCCGTGATGGTGCTGTTCTTGTTTGTGGTGATGATGCTGGACATCAATCTGGACACCCTTCGCGAAGGCTTTTGGAAGCACTTCCCCTTGGCAGCCACATTGGGTGCCTTGGTGGCCCTCGAAATGGCAGCTGTACTGATGAGTGGCTTCCGAATTTCAGAAGCGCCTAAAGTGGCTGCCGTTGTTGGCCAAGTGGCGCCGCAAGTCTCCAACAGCAAAGCTTTGGGTATTCTTTTGTACACCGAATACCTCATGCCGATTCAAGTGGCTGCGGCCATTTTGTTGGTGGCCATGATTGCGGCCATTGCGCTCACCCTGCGTCAGCGCAAAGACAGCAAAGCCATCAGTGCGTCACAACAAGTCCATGTGCGTGCCAGCGACCGGTTGGTGGTGATGAAAATGGATGCGGTGAAAGTCGGGGCGGCGCCTAAAGCGCCCGAAGTGCCTGCTGAAGCCGAAGCCGCCAAGGAGGCCAAATAATGACTTTGACTTTGGGACACTATTTGTCACTGGGTGCGATGCTGTTCGCATTGGCTGTGATCGGTATCTTTTTAAACCGAAAGAACCTGATTGTGTTGTTGATGGCCATTGAGTTGATGCTCTTGGCGGTCAATATGAATTTTGTGGCTTTCTCTCACTTCTTAGGTGACATGCACGGACAAGTGTTCGTGTTTTTCATCTTGACGGTGGCAGCGGCCGAGTCCGCCATTGGTTTGGCCATTTTGGTGCTCTTGTTTCGCAACAAGAACAGCATCAATGTGGACGAACTCAATTCGCTCCAGGGTTAAGAGGTTAAAAGAACATGAGCCAAAGCCTCAACGCTTCTACGCTGCTTGCCGTGCCACTGGCCCCACTGGTGGGATCGGCATTGGCGGGTATTTTTGGAACCCAATTCGGTGGTAACTGGATTGGCCGTCGCCTCACGCACACCTTGACCATTTTGGGTGTGTTGATCGCCTTTATTTTGTCTGCCGCCACTTTGAACAGTGTGGCCAATGATGGCGCCCGATTCAATGAAACCCTCTACACCTGGATGACCGTGGGTGGTCTGAAAATGGAAGTGGGCTTCATGGTCGATGGCCTCACCGCCATGATGATGTGCGTCGTCACCTTCGTGTCGCTGATGGTGCACCTCTACACCATCGGTTACATGGAAGAAGACGAAGGCTACAACCGTTTCTTCGCCTACATCTCTTTGTTCACTTTTTCCATGCTGATGCTGGTCATGAGCAACAACATGTTGCAACTGTTCTTCGGTTGGGAAGCGGTGGGCTTGGTGTCTTACTTGCTGATTGGTTTCTGGTTCAACAAGCCCACGGCCATCTTTGCCAACATGAAAGCCTTCTTGGTCAACCGCGTGGGTGACTTTGGCTTCATCTTGGGCATTGGTCTGATTGCGGCTTTTGCGGGTACGCTGAATTACACCGAAGCATTTGCCAAAGCCGGCGACCTTGCCGCGCTCACATTGCCAGGCACCTCCTGGATGTTGGTCACGGTCATTTGCATTTGTTTGTTCATTGGTGCCATGGGTAAATCTGCCCAGTTCCCCTTGCACGTGTGGTTGCCAGACTCGATGGAAGGCCCCACACCGATTTCTGCCCTGATTCACGCAGCGACCATGGTGACAGCCGGCATTTTCATGGTGGCCCGCATGTCGCCCTTGTTTGAGTTGTCGGAAACAGCTTTGAACTTCATCATGACCATCGGTGCCATCACCGCCTTGTTCATGGGCTTCTTGGGCATCATTCAAAACGACATCAAGCGCGTGGTGGCTTACTCCACTTTGTCGCAATTGGGTTACATGACAGTGGCTTTGGGCGCATCTGCCTACTCTGTGGCCGTGTTCCACCTCATGACGCACGCTTTCTTCAAAGCCTTGCTGTTCTTGGGCGCGGGCTCGGTCATCATGGGCATGCACCACAACCAAGACATTCGTTACATGGGCGGCGTGCGCAAGTACATGCCGATCACTTGGATCACGTCTTTGTTGGGTTCTCTGGCCTTGATCGGTACGCCTTTCTTCTCTGGTTTCTACTCCAAAGACAGCATCATTGAGGCCGTGGCCGAAAGCCATTTGCCCGCTGCTGGTTTTGCCAATTTCGCAGTCTTGGCGGGTGTGTTCGTCACAGCTTTCTATTCCTTCCGCATGTACTTCTTGGTGTTTCATGGCAAAGAGCGCTATGACCAAAATCCTGAAGCGCATCACGGTCACGATGAGCACCATGCCGACCACCACGATGATCACGGCCATGACAGCCATGGCCCGCACGAGTCACCTTGGGTCGTGACCGTGCCCCTGATTTTGTTGGCCATTCCTTCAGTCGTCATCGGTTACATGACCATTGACCCCATGTTGTTTGGCGAGTTCTTCAAGGATGCGATCTTTGTCGATGCGGACAAACACCATGTGATGCATGAACTGGCTGACGCCTTCCACGGCCCTGTCGCCATGGCCATGCACGCTGTGACCAGCGCCCCCTTTTGGCTGGCATTGGCAGGCGTGGTGGTGTCTTGGTACATGTACCTGATCAATCCTGCAGTACCTGCTGCCATGGGTCGTGCTTTGCGTCCGCTGGTCGTGCTCTTGGAAAACAAGTACTTCATGGACTGGATCAATGAGAACATTCTGGCCCGCGGTGCACGCGCTTTGGGCAATGGTCTTTGGAAAGTCGGCGATCGCATCCTGATCGACGGACTGCTTGTGAATGGCTCTTGGAAGTTGGTGGGCAAGGTTTCGGCCTGGTCTCGCAAGCTGCAAACGGGCTATCTCTACCACTATGCCCTGGTGATGATCCTGGGTATCTTCTTGCTCATGACGTACTTCGTCTGGCTCAACAAATAAGGAAGCATCAAAATGGGATTGTTGAGCCTTGCCATTTGGACGCCTATCGCGTTCGGCATTGTGTTATTGGCTTTGGGCCGCGACGAACAAGCACAATCTGTGCGCTGGTTGTCGCTGGTTGGTGCCATCGTGAGTTTCTTGGTCACATTGCCTTTGTACGGCGGTTTCAAATTGGACACCGCCGAGATGCAGTTTGTTGAGAACGCATCTTGGATTGAACGCTTCAATGTGAACTACCACTTGGGCGTTGACGGTATTTCTTTGTGGTTTGTGATCCTGACCGCTTTCATCAACGTGATCGTGGTGATTGCGGGATGGGAAGTCATCACACGCAAAGTGAATCAATACATGGCCGCCTTCTTGATCCTGTCCGGCTTGATGATTGGCGTGTTCTCTGCGTTGGACGGCTTGTTGTTCTATGTCTTCTTTGAAGCCACCCTCATTCCGATGTACTTGATCATTGGTATTTGGGGTGGTCCCAACAAGATTTATGCAGCCTTCAAGTTCTTCTTGTACACCTTGTTGGGCTCCCTCCTGACACTGATTGCGCTCATTTTCTTGTACATCCAATCGGGCGGTAGCTTTGACATTGCCACTTGGCATGAACTGCCTTTGTCATCCACCGCGCAAAACTTTTTGTTTTTTGCATTCTTTGCTGCTTTTGCCGTCAAAGTGCCAATGTGGCCCGTCCACACTTGGTTACCCGACGTGCACGTTGAAGCGCCGACAGGCGGCTCTGCGGTGCTGGCGGCCATCATGCTGAAACTGGGTGCTTATGGTTTCCTGCGTTTCTCCATGCCGATTGCGCCAGACGCCGCGCGCGAGTGGGGCACCTTCATGATCGTTCTGTCTTTGGTGGCCGTGATCTATGTGGGCTTGGTGGCCATGGTTCAGCAAGACATGAAAAAACTGGTGGCGTATTCATCGGTGGCGCACATGGGTTTTGTCACCTTGGGCTTCTTCATCTTCAATCCGCTGGGCGTGTCTGGTGGTTTGGTGCAAATGATTGCGCACGGCTTTGTCTCTGCCGCGATGTTCTTGTCGATTGGTGTGCTGTACGACCGCGTGCACTCCCGTGAAATTGCCAGCTACGGCGGTGTGGTCAACACCATGCCCAAATTTGCGGCCTTCGCTTTGTTGTTCTCTATGGCCAATTGTGGTTTGCCAGGCACCGCTGGTTTTGTGGGCGAGTGGATGGTCATCTTGGGCGCCGTGAAGTTCGACTTCGTGGTGGGCCTGTTGGCGGCTTCCGCGCTGATTTTTGGTGCGGCGTACACTTTGTGGATGTTCAAGCGCGTGTACTTGGGGCCTGTGACCAACGACCATGTGAAAGAACTCACGGACATCAATGCCCGTGAATTCACCATCATGGCCTTGCTGGCCATTGCCGTGCTTTACATGGGCTTGTATCCCAAGCCCTTCACCGATGTGATGGAAGTCTCTGTGGCCAATTTGTTGCAGCACGTGGCTGCTTCCAAATTGCCTTGATCGCCTTTGATCAGCTGAAACTTAAAGATAGAGAGAATAGACATGATTGACTCAAGCAGCTGGATGACGGTCTACCCGGAAATCGCATTGCTGGTCATGGCCTGCGTGATTGCGTTGGTCGACCTGTTCGTCACAAGCCCGAAGCGCACCGTGACCTACGTTTTAACCTTGGTGTCCTTGGGGGGTGTGGCTTTGCTGCACGATTTTTACGCCGATGCCGGTCACACTGTGTACGGCTTTGGTCGGTTGGTGGTGTCCGATCCGATGGGACACTGGCTGAAGTGTTTTGCCACCATCGCCGTCATGGTGACTTTGGTCTATGGACGTCCTTATGCGGCCGATCGCGACATGTTGCGCGGGGGTGAGATTTTCAGCTTGTCAGTGTTTGCCCTGCTTGGCATGAGTGTCATGATTTCTGGTCAAAACTTCTTGGTTTTGTATTTGGGTCTCGAATTGCTCACCCTGTCCAGCTATGCGCTGGTGGCACTGCGCCGCGACAACACCCAAGCCACAGAAGCTGCCATGAAGTATTTCGTATTGGGTGCCATGGCTTCTGGTTTCCTGTTGTACGGCATGTCCATGTTGTACGGTGCGACGGGTTCTTTGGACTTGGCCACGGTCTTCAAAGTGATTGCCAGCGGCCAAGTGAAGCACCAAGTTTTGGTGTTTGGTTTGGTGTTTGTGGTGGCCGGCTTGGCCTTCAAACTCGGTGTGGTGCCATTTCACATGTGGGTACCTGACGTTTACCAAGGTGCCCCTACTGCCGCCACCCTCATGATTGCAGGGGCTCCCAAGTTGGCTGCCTTTGCCATCACCATTCGATTGTTGGTCGAGGGCTTGTTGCCCATGGCCATCGATTGGCAGCAAATGTTGGCACTGTTGGCCATAGCTTCTTTGTTGGTCGGTAACTTTGCCGCCATTGCGCAAACCAACATCAAGCGCATGTTGGCGTATTCCACCATTGCACAAATGGGTTTTGTCCTCATTGGCTTGATGTCAGGTGTGGTCAGCGGCAATGCCGCCATGGGTGCCAACGCATACAGCTCTGCCATGTTCTATGTGGTGGGTTATGTGCTCACCACCTTGGCTTCTTTTGGGGTCATTTTGCTGTTGGCCCGTCAAGGTTTTGAAAGCGAAGAAATCACGGACTTGGCAGGCTTGAACAACCGCAGTCCTTTGTATGCGGGCGTGATGGCCATCTGCATGTTCTCTCTGGCTGGCATTCCACCCATGGTGGGCTTTTATGCCAAGCTCTCGGTCTTGCAAGCCTTGGTGGCTTCAGGTCACACCGCCGACATCGCCTTGGCGGTGTTTGCCGTGGCCATGTCCCTGATCGGCGCGTTCTACTATTTGCGCGTTGTCAAAGTCATGTACTTTGATGAAGCGGTGACAGCCACCACCGTGACGGCCGATGCCGATGTGCGCTTGGTTTTGTCCCTCAATGGCTTGTTGGTGCTGGTCTTGGGCATTGTGCCTGGTGCTTTGATGTCACTGTGCGCACGCTCCGTGACGCAGATGCTGGCCAATTGAGCATGACCGATCAGGTGGATGCGCATCTGATTGAAATCAAGCTGAAGAGCCAAGAACTCTTCAGCGGCCATTTTCTCCACGCCTTTCGCGACACCGTTGCCTTGCCGGATGGCACACAGGCCTCACGTGAATACGTCATTCATCCGGGCGCAGTCATGATCATTCCACTTTTGGAAAGACCCGGTCAACCCTTAAAGGTGGTGTTGGAGCGGCAGTTTCGCTATCCCGTGCAGCAAGTGATGATTGAGTTTCCGGCTGGCAAATTGGACCCCAACGAATCGACCCTGCATTGCGCACAGCGCGAGTTGTTTGAAGAAACCGGTTACCGCGCTCAACAATGGGCCAGAGCCGGCGTTCTGCATCCTGTCATTTCATATTCAACAGAGTTCATTGAAATTTGGTTTGCCAAAGACTTGATTTTGGGTGAGCGCAAGTTGGATGAGGGCGAGTTCTTAGAGGTGTTTGTACAAACACCTGAAGCTTTGCAGCAAGATTGTCTGAACGGCAAAGTGACAGATGCCAAAACATTGACTGGCATGTTCTGGTTGCAAAACGTCTTGCAAGGAAACCATGCTTTGGAATGGCAGGCTGGCGCATGAAAGTGTTGAACCTTCAGTGCGCTGGGATGCACACCTTTGAGGGCTGGTTTGGCTCAGAAGAAGACTACCAATCGCAACGCGAAAGAGGCTTGGTTGCGTGTCCCATGTGTGCCAATACAGAAGTGCGCAAACTGCCATCTGCACCACGCTTGAATTTGGGTGCTGTAGAGCCTCGCCCCGTCAAAATTGCTGCGCATGAAGAGCCCGTCGTGACGCCGGGTGGCGGTGGATCATCGTCGGCTCCCTCCAATGCGCCTGTTTCCCCCACAGCAGAGACTGTTGCTTCAAGTTTGGCCCAGGTTCACCCAGAAGCTGCAGAAATGGTGCAAGAAGCCTGGATGAAGATGGTCAAACATGTCATTGCCAACACGGAAGATGTGGGTCAAAACTTTGCAGAAGAAGCGCGCAAGATGCACTACGGCGAATCGGAAGAACGCAACATTCGGGGCCAGGCTTCGATGGAAGAAACCAATGACTTGTTAGAAGAGGGCATCGACGTATTGCCCTTGCCAGTGCCCGATGCCCTCAAGGGCGGGCTTCAGTAATGGCGATACCAATCCTGCACGGCTGCGACATAACGCTGCACGCCTTCAGCCACGCTGGCGGCCTCTAAAGCGCCATAGGACAAACGTTGGTAGTTGGCTTTGTGTGTTTGCGTCAGACCAAAGGCAAAGCCCGGAATGGTCGCCACTTTGAATTTTTCAGTCATCGCACGATTGAAGGCAATGGGTTCTGTTCCCTCGGCCAGGCCGGGCAATTTCATCAGCACATAAAACGCGCCCTGCGTTTTGGGAAACTGCACCAAGTCACCCAAGCCCTCTAGCGCTTGATAAACCGTTTGACGCACCTGGCTTAAAGCTGCCACTTTGGGCTCGACCCAGGGCTTGCCTTTTTGCAAAGCTTGCAGAGCCAAGAGTTGCGAGGGCATGGGTGCGCAAATCAGGTTGGTGTCCTGCACCTTGTTCATGGCATCAAACAAGTTGGCTGGAAACACCACATAACCCACACGCCAACTGGCCATGCCATAGTTTTTGGACATGGAATAAAACGACAAGGTGTGATTCATGGCGCCTGGAATGCTCGCCGGAGAAAAGTGCTTCACGCCTTCGTAAGTGAAGTATTCATAGGCCTCATCGCTGAAGTGATAAAGACCATGCTGTGCGCACAAAGCATTGATGGCGCGCAGCGAGGCTTCTGAGTACACCGCGCCTGTTGGGTTGTTGGGAGACACCGTCACGATGGCCCTTGTGCGCGGCGTGATGGCGGCCGCCATGGCTTGAACATCGAGGCTCCAATCGGCATGGGTGGGCACTGGCACTGGCGTGCAACCACACATGCGAATGGCCATTTCTTGGTTGAAATAAAACGTCATGGGCAAGATGAATTCATCGCCTGGATCGGCTACCGCCAAGTCGGCATTCAGGAAAGCCATGTTGCTGCCCGCCGTCACCATCAGCATGGCGTCGGTACCCAGCTGAACATGGTTGTCTGTGACCAGTTTCTGTTGAATGGCTTCTACCAGTCCTGGATGGCCACTGACCCCCAAATACTTGTGCAAGCTTGGGTCGCTCATGAGGCTGCTCAGTGAGGCGATGGCTTGTGCGGGTGGCGCGTAATTGACCACGCCTTGGCCCAAGGAGATGGTGCCTGGGTTGTTGCGCACCAAGCCCGCGATGGTGGGAATGATGGGAGTTTCAACGGCGGCAAGGCGAGTGTTGGGTCGAATCATGGCGCGTTCACAAGGGTGTTTAAAACGTGACAAGCCCGCTCAAGAGCGTCTGGCCAAAGGCAAATTCAAGAGCAGATTTTGGGGTTTGATTTTCAGCAGATGGTGCTCGTCCATCGCCATGGCCAAGTACACTGGCTTGCCGGCAATCTCACTGCGCATGTCGCTGGCTTGTTCGAAATTCAAAATGAACAAACACAGCATGCGTTTTTGCCGAGCTTCATCGACCGATTCGCCCGTGTACAAATCGTTCAGCATGCTGCTGGCTTGTGCGTCCAGTCCCACGTGCCAGACCCATTTGTCGTCTTGAATTTCTCGGGCAGTTTGAACCCGCACGGGTGCTCCCGTGAAATGCTGAACCCATCTTTCAAGGACACGGCAAAAGGCTGTCATGACATCTTGCCCGAGGTTCAGACAGGCCACCATGTCAAAGCGTTCGTTGCGCTCCCAGTAACTGTCTTGGTTGCTCTCTTGAATGACGTCTAAGTCGACACTTCGCAGCGGGATACCGCCTTGTTTGAGCAGCTCACCTAAGCTGCCAAAACCACTTTCTAGCGCGTGGCGCTCGACCGTTTCATGGTCAGCCGACATCACGGAACCGTCGTCGAGAACCGATATTTTTTGCGTTCTGAACAGCAACTCTGCGGCTCGCGCTTCGAGGGGCGTGCAATCGTCCCCCAAGATGTGCTGGACCAAGACTTGGGTGATTTGATGCACCAGCACGGGTGGGACATCGACGCCCGTGCCTTCAAACAACGCCCAGTAACTGGCTTCCAAAGTGGGGCGCGCCAAAATGCGATCTCGAAAGCGCAACCACACCCCCAAGTTGTCTGCGGCGTCTGGGTCTTGAATCTGTGCCAACTCGGCCGCGGACAATTCCAGTCGAGGATTTTCCTGCAAACGCTCGTGGATTTGAATTTCGAAGGCGCAAGAGCCCTCGATGGGCGCCAGTTCCGGCCGCAGCAACAACACCTTCAGAAAATTGTCGGTGACAGTGAGATGGCCGCGCGCATCCGGTTTGAGTTGGGCGTAGCCTGCGTGGGGCCAAAGACTTTGCGCAGAATCGTTCATCGGTATGGGGTAACGTGGACAAGGGACCCGAGGGGCCCCTTGTTAAAAATCAGATCGGCTTTTTGCCGCGTGGAATGATGGCGGTGGTTTTTTGCACAGGCCGCTCGGTGTCCACGGCAATGGTTTTAGGAGGAGAGGTGTCCTTCTTGGGTTTCTTAGATTCTTTGTTGGACTTTTGTTGACCTTTGGCCATAGGATCACCTTGAAGTAGTTGAGTGCCCAGTTTAAGCGAGGCACAATGAAAGCCTTGCTTCAAAGCGCTTTGTTTGCAAATATTTTGCCTCGGCCATGACAATTTTTCACATTTCACCCGACGAACTTGAGTTGACAGCCATTCGGTCGCAAGGCCCCGGAGGGCAGAATGTGAACAAGGTCTCCAGTGCCATTCAATTGCGCTTTGATGTCTTGGCTTCCAGCTTGCCTGAAGATTTGAAATTGCGGCTGTTGGCCCTGCGCGATCATCGCTTGACCAAAGGGGGGGTGGTGGTCATCAAGTCGCAAGTCCATCGCAGTCAAGACATGAACCGCATGGCCGCGATGCTGCGCTTGCACGATTTGCTGGCATTGGCAGCGGCGGTGCAAAAACCTCGCAAGGCCACTCGGCCGACCCGCAGTTCCCAAATCAAACGCGTTAACAGCAAAGTCAAACGCGGCCAGACCAAAGCCTTGAGAGGGCGTGTGGCCGAGTCAGTTTGAGGTTTGGGCGTCGACCCAAGCCAAGGCTTGCGTCAGGACGTCCGGTGAATCTGCGGGCAGGACGAAGCGCTGCGGCAAACTTCTGAGCCACGTGATTTGTCGCTTGGCCAATTGACGCGTGGCAAAGACGCCGCGATCACGCAATTCAGCCATGGGCAGTGTGCCCTCTAAAGCTTCCCACGCTTGTCGATAACCCACACAGCGCATCGAGGGCAGCGCCGGACTCAGGTCGCCTCGGGCACGCAGCGTTTTGACTTCGTCTAAAAAGCCTTGGGTCAACATGTCATCAAAACGCTTTGCAATGCGCTGGTGCAGCCAGGCACGGTCTTGCGGCTCCAAGCTGAGGAGTGGAACGTTCTGCCACTTCAAAGCCCCCAGTGATTGCTTGTGCTGGCGCAGTCCAGCGTCTAGGGATTCGTCAGCATGTGGCTGATGAAAGCTCGAAAGCGGTTTGCCAGACACCCGAAACACTTCGAGTGCCCGCGAAATGCGTTGGCTGTCAGCAGGTGCCAAGCGGGCGGCAGTGATGGGGTCGACGGCTTTCAATTGCGCATACAGCGCGGGCCAACCCAGCGCTTGCGCCTCTGCTTGAATGACAGAGCGAATTTCGGGACTGGCAGCCGGCATGTCGTTCAAGCCTTCTAGCAAAGCCTTGAAATAAAGCATGGTGCCGCCTACCAGCAAGGCTGTCTTTCCGCGACTTTGAATGGCTTGAATGCACTGCGCTGCGTCACGCGCAAACTCTGCGGCGCTGTACGCGTTCAGTGGGTCGCGAATGTCAATCAGATGGTGTGGCACCAAGGCCAATTCTTCGGCCGAGGGTTTGGCGGTGCCAATGTCCATGCCTTTGTAAACCAAGGCCGAGTCAACACTGATGATCTCAGCACCACCGCGAGGCACCAGGTGCTGGGCAATGGCCAAAGCCAAGCCAGTTTTGCCACTGGCCGTCGGTCCTGCAATGGCGAAGGCTTGCCGTTTCATGCGGGGCTGCAGTCCGTTGTCAGAGGGATGGTGCGAACACCCAGCCAGGCAATGAGGGCCAAACTGACCGCGCATGCACTGACGCCTTGGGCCAAGGTGAAGAGTGGGTTGTCCATGTGAGTGCCAATCCAAGTGCCCATGCCAAAAGCCACCACCATCATGGTGAAACCATTCAAGGCAGAGGCCGTGCCGGCCATTTCAGGAAAGGGCGCAATGCAGCCGCTTTGGCCGCAAGGTTGGTGCACGCCGTGGGCGAGCAAATACAGGTTCATGGGCAGCATGATGGCCCAAGCGCCAAACCAGGCTTGCGAAGACCCCCAATAGGCCATGACCCACATCAACACCCCCGAGAACAAGCTCAAACACCCTGCCGCCACCACACACTTCTGAACGCTGATGCGAAGCAATAACCACCGACACATGAAAGTGCCTGAGATGTAGGCAAGAGACATCGACACCATCAGTAAGCCATAGACCGTTTGACTCAAACCCATGCTTTGGGTGAAGACAAAAGCGGAGGTGGCCAGAAATGTGAAGAGGCCTGCAAAGGAGGCCGATGACAGCGCACTGTAGGCCTGAAAGGTGGGGTGTTTCAAAATTTGCAAAACACTGGCCCACAAAGCGTGAATTTGGAAGGCATGCGGCTGGCGTTGCTGCAAACTTTCTCTGAAATTGAAAAAGACCAGGAGGCCTGTGACCCATGAAAAAAAAGCCAAGCTGCTCAATGCCCAACGCCAGCCCCAATGCGCTGTCAGAAAGCCGCCCACGGGGACACAAGCGCATGCAATGACGCCCAAGCCCGACAGTGCTTGAGACATCACCTTGGCGCCTTGGACCGGTTCGTACAAATCGCGAATCACAGCTCGGGCGGCCATCACACAGGCACCCATGGCCACACCTTGAATGGTCCGCGCTGCAATGAGTGTTTCAATGCTGTTGGCCAAGGCGCATGCCATGGCGGACAAGCCGTAAACCACAATGCCGCCCAAGAGCACAGGCCGGCGGCCCCAGCGATCAGACAGGGGACCCCAGACCAATTGAGAGGTGCCGAATGCCAACAGCAAGGCCGTCAGCGTCAACTGTGTTTGCACCATGCTGGCATGGAAACCTTCTGTCAGCGCCGGCAGGGCTGGTAAATACAAATCGGTGGTCACGGGTTGCAGGCCCATCAGCAAGGCCAGCAGCAGCACGGTCATGGCTGGGTTGCGAGCAACAGGCAGCATCAACGACCCCGCAAAAACAAGGCATCCAATTCGCGCAGACTGACTTGGCGCCAAGTGGGGCGGCCGTGGTTGCATTGGTCAGAGCGTTCGGTGGCTTCCATTTGTCGCAGCAATGCGTTCATCTCATCGAGCGTGAGTTTCCGATTGGCGCGCACAGCACCGTGACAAGCCATGGTGGCCAAAATTTCGTTTTGTGCGCGTTGCACGACTGTGGCGGCATCGTGCTGCGCCAGTTCAGCCAACACACTGCGCGTCAATTCCACTGCGTCGCCTTGTGCCAAAGACGTGGGCACTGCGCGCACTGCCAAAGTCTTGACTGACAGGGCAGAGACTTCCAGGCCCAGTTGTGCAAGCACCTCGGTGCAATTTTCTGCGGTGGCCATTTCTTGGGGCGTGGCGGAAAACGAGGCAGGTATCAACAGGGGCTGACTGGTGATGTGCGTCGTGTCGAGTTGTTGTTTCAAGCGCTCGTACACGATCCGTTCGTGGGCCGCGTGCATGTCCACCACCACCAAGCCTTGGCTGTTTTCTGCCAAGATGTAAACACCTTGAAGCTGCGCAATGGCGCGGCCTAAAGGCCATGCCTGCGCGGCAGCTTCAGCGTCGCTGGACACAGGGCCTTCCATGGCGGCGAGCTGGCGCGGCGCATCGCCCCACAAGGCCTTTAACTCGGCCATGGCTGTGGCGGGATCTTGCTGCGAGCGCTCAGCACCAAAGGCCATGCCACGTTGCGACCAAGTGGCCTGCGACGCGGAAGGCTGCAATGCGTTGAGTGAGCCGGGGGGGGGGCTTAAGAAAGGGTTGGCCGGTGCAAAGCTTGACGCGTTGCCAGCGGGGGATACCGGTGCGTTGTTGCTCAGTAAATTGGCCCGTGGCACAGCCAGCGCACTTTCAATGGCATGCCGCATGGCTTGGTGAACTTCTCGACTGTCTCTGAAGCGTACTTCAATTTTGGTAGGGTGCACGTTCACATCGACCCGTGTGGGGTCCATTTGCAAATAGAGCACATAGACCGGCTGACGGTGGCCATGCAGCACATCTTCGTAAGCACTGCGAGCACCGTGGGTGATGACTTTGTCGCGGACAAAGCGGCCATTGACATAGGCAAATTGTTGGTCGGCGCGCGCGCGCGCCGCATCAGGTGTGCCTGCACGGCCGCGCACATGCACAGGGCCCGATCTGAAATCGATGTTGACAGACGCCGCCACGAAATCTTCACCCAGCACATCGGCCAGGCGTTGATTCCAACCGGCTTCGCCCGGGTGGCTGCGCCATTGCTCGATGATTTTGCCTTCGTGCCAAATGGCAAAGCCCACTTCAGGGCGTGCCAGCGCATGGCGCCGGACGGCTTCGATGCAATGCGCCAGTTCGGTGTTTTCAGACTTTAAAAAATGGCGACGGGCAGGCGTGGAGAAAAACAATTCTTTGACTTCCACCGTGGTGCCGACAGCCCGGGCTGCAGGTTTGATTTCGCCAGTTTGGCCGTCAAGCAAGAAAGCACTGGGAGCGCCGTCAATTCGGGAGAGCAAACTCATCTCGGACACCGCATTGATGGCGGCCAAGGCCTCACCCCGAAACCCCATGGTGGCCACAGATTCCAAATCCTCCAGGCTCACAATTTTGCTGGTGGCGTGGCGTTTCAATGCCACGGGCATTTCTTCGACGGGAATGCCGCAGCCATCGTCTTCCACCGAAATCAATCGGATGCCACCGCCCAACAAGCGCAGACTGATCTGCCTTGCCCCGGCATCCAAGGCGTTGTCCACCAGCTCGCGTACCACCGAGGCGGGACGTTCAACCACCTCACCCGCCGCAATTTGGCTGATCAGGACATCGGGCAATTCGCGAATGATTTTGCGGGGGGAGGGTTCAGACATCCTTAAATTGTAGGGGCTTGGCGAGCCCCTGCGGATGCGGCCTTTAAATGGCCAAGAAGACAGGGATAATCAAAGCATGGACCTCTTGATGCAATTGATTGATTTTGTGCTGCACGTCGACCGTCATTTGGAGACGTTTGTCACCGCCTATGGCACCTGGGTGTATGCCTTGTTGTTTTTGATTGTCTTTGTCGAGACAGGCTTGGTCGTGATGCCCTTTTTGCCGGGTGATTCTTTGTTGTTTGTGGTGGGTACTTTGTGCGGTACGGGCCTATTGAGTCTGCCACTGGCCATGGGCATTTTGGCGCTGGCGGCGATCTTGGGCGATCAGGTCAATTACCGTTGGGGTCGCTACTTTGGTCCTAAGGTGTTTCAGTGGGAAAATTCGCGTTTCTTCAACCGTGAAGCCTTTGACAAAGCACATCAGTTTTACGAAACCTACGGCGGCATCACCATTGTGATGGCCCGTTTCATGCCTTTCATTCGCACCTTTGTGCCCTTTGTGGCGGGGGTCGCGGCCATGACGCCCTCTCGTTTTGTGCGCTTCAATGTGGCGGGCGGTTTGGTGTGGGTCTGCGGCCTCACCACCGTTGGCTATTTGTTTGGAGAAACGGTATTCGTGAAAGCGCACCTGAGTCAAATCATTTGGGCCATGATTTTCGTACCCGGTTTGTTCGCATTGTGGGGCGCTTGGCGCACTCAGCGAGCTTAAAATTCGGACATGATTTCGATGCCGTTCAGCCCTGTCACGTTAAGCCGCCCAGCACCCCGCGTGGTCACAGCGGGCGAAGCCTTGATCGATTTGGTGGCGCAACACGATGGCCTGCTGCAGCCTTGCTTAGGCGGCGCGGTGTTCAATTTGTCGCGGGCACTGGCTCGCCAAAATGTGCCGACCCTGTACCTCAACCCCCTTTCCAGCGACCGCTTTGGCCAGCAGTTGGCGCATGCCCTGGTGGCTGATGGGGTGCAAGTGGCACAAGCTGGCCCTGTGCCACAACCCACGTCCTTGGCGGTGGTGGCCGTCAATGAACAAGGCCATCCCGATTACGCGTTTTACCGTGCGGGCGTGGCCGATCGCGCCATCACGGCCCGTCATTTGAACGAGATGTGCCAAGCGCAGCCGCAGTTGGCGGTGGCTTGTACAGGGTGTTTGGCGCTGGACCCCGATGACGCTGCGATCTATTTGCCTTGGTTGCAAGCGCAAAAAGCGGCCGGCAAATGGCGGGTGGTGGATGTCAATTTGAGGCCCTCCGTCATGCCTGATCTGGCGCGTTATCGAGCGCACGTCATGGCCATGGCGCAGTTGGCCGATGTGCTCAAGGCCAGTGACGAAGATTTGGCTCACTTGCAAGTGGAGGGCGCACCTGTTGGCGACCCGATGGCGCAGGCAATGTGTTTGATGAAACAGACCTCGGCACAGTGGATGGCCCTGACTTTGGGTGCTGAAGGTGCGTGTTTGCTGGTGCGTCGGGGCAAGGACATCAAGGTCTTCAAAGCCCGTGAGGCTGCGGCTGTTCAGGTGGTCGACACAGTCGGCGCAGGTGACAGTTTTTTGGCGGGACTCTTGGCCTGTGCTTTGCACCACGCTGATCGCGCATCCAGCACAGCTTCTGATTCAAGGCTCACCCTTCATCAATGGGCTGACTCGGCCCCTGCGCTGGTGTTGCAAGATGTCTTGGCGCATGCCTTGGCCAGTGCCACTTTGGTGGTCATGCGCCGTGGCTGTGTGCCGGCACATTGGGCTGAAGTGCGCGCACGGTTGAGCGCGAATCCCTTGTTAAGTTGAGCGCTTGCGAGCCAAGGGCGGGTTGCGCTCAAAGTACCGCTGCAGCCCTTTGACCAGCGCATCGGCGACGCTGTTTTGATAATTGACATCCGACAACTTGGCTTCTTCTGCCGGGTTGCTGATGAAGGCGGTTTCCACCAACACGCTGGGAATGTCGGGCGCCTTCAAAACAGCAAAGCCTGCTTGCTCTACTTTGGGTTTGTGAAGTCGGCCCACGCTGCCAATTTCATGCAAGATGGCGCCGCCTAAATTCAGACTGTCTTTGATTTGGGCCGAGGTGCTCATGTCAAGCAAGGCTTGTTGCACCTGAGCATCTTTGACACCCAGGTTCATGCCGCCAATCAAGTCGGCTTTGTTTTCTTGCGAGGCCATCCAACGGGCCGCGCTGCTGGAAGCCGCGCCATGGCTGAGCGCAAAGACACTGGCCCCTTGTGCATTGGGTGTGAAAAACGCATCGGCATGCACGCTCACAAACAAATCGGCTTGGACTTTGCGGGCTTTTTGGACACGCACATGCAGCGGCACAAAGAAGTCGGCATCGCGTGTGAGGTAGGCCCGCATGGGGCTGCCGTTGACGTTGCTGGCATTGATCCGGTCACGCAGTTTCAATGCAATTTGCAGCACCACATCTTTTTCTTGGGTGCCATTTGGGCCCACCGCGCCCGGGTCTTCTCCGCCATGGCCGGCGTCAATGGCGACCACGATCAAACGATCGGTGACGCTGGAGGGGGGCAGGGCATTGGCCGGCGGTGCAATTTGCAAAGCTGCTTGGCTGGGCGCACTGCTGCTGTTCGCGTTGTTGCCCTGCTTGTTCAGCCAGTCATTTAGGGGGTCGTTGCTTTGCGAGCGCTCTGCAATCCAACTCTCGAGCGGATCGACAGGTGTGCTGGGGTACAAGTCCAGCACCAAGCGGTGCTGATAGGCGCCGACCGGTGTGAGTGCAAAAACCTGGGGCTGCACGGGCTGTTTCAAATCAAAGACCATGCGCACCACACCCGGGCTGTTCTGTGCCACACGCACTCCCGTGATGTTAGGGTCATCGGGTTTGATTTTGCCGACCCATTCTTTGACGGAAGGGTTCAGCGCCAAGCCCTCAATGTCGATGGCCAAACGCGGCGGTGAGGGCACAAAGGTGTACTTGGTTTTGAGTGCCACGTCCGATTCGAGCGTGACACGTGAGTAATCTTTGGCGGGCCAAACCCGCACGGCCATCAGGCTGGCGCCGCGGCTGATGTCTGGCCAGCCCAAAGTCAAGGCCAGGCCAGAAAGTTTCAAGCAATCACGTCGGTTCAAGGGCATGGTGGGGCACAAGCGCTGGGCGTGCCTCGCAAAGCGGATTGGAGCCCTTGCAAGATGCGCTGGCCCTTGGCCGTAGACGCCTTGCAAAAGACTGCGCGCATGTCGTTTTCGCCCACCTCAATGGCAATTTGCAAATCGGCGTCGGGCAACATGCCTTGGGCTTGTTCAGGCCATTCGGCAATTTTCAAACCGGGGCTGGCAAAGAGGTCGCGAAAACCGGCTTCTTCAAATTCTTGGGGGTCGTTGAATCGGTAAAAATCAAAATGCCAAATGGCCAGTG
This sequence comes from Comamonadaceae bacterium, assembly GCA_947373185.1. GTDB lineage: Bacteria > Pseudomonadota > Gammaproteobacteria > Burkholderiales > Burkholderiaceae_C > Limnohabitans_A. The sequence continues at coordinate 125,200 of CANBWP010000002.1, forward strand.
GCGCGTGGCTTGCGGGCGCAAAGCCTTCATGCGGTTCGACCACTGCATAAGTCGGGCTTTTGATACGTCCCGTCACGCCCAGTGCTTGCAACAAATGCCGCACCAACGTGGTTTTGCCAGCGCCCAAATTGCCTTGCAGTTCTAGGTAAGCATCCTGAAGCAGCGCTTGTTGCGCCAAGCCCATTGCGAACAGACGCGTTTGGTTTTCGTCCGCCCATTGCCAACTCGCCGCGCCATGGGGCTCGGGAGTTCCTACAATCTCAGGGTGAACACCACTCATCATTCTCTTTCTGTGAAGGCCAACAGGCCTGCTTTGGACGCTTCGCTTGTCGGGTCCGAGTTGCAAAAAGCCGCTCGGGCGTTGGGATTTTCTCAAATTGGCGTGACAGGTGTGAATTTGTCCGAAGCCGAGCCGGGATTGCAGGCTTGGCTGGCGGCAGGATTTCACGGCAGCATGAACTATATGGCAAGCCATGGCCTGAAACGCGCCCGGCCTGCACAATTGGTGCCGGGGACCTTGAGCGTCATCACCGTGCGGATGGATTATCTGCCCGGCAATCAGGCTTTGCTCTCGGCAGAGACGGAAGGCCAGGCTCTGATGCGGCCGGCCCAAGGCGTTGTGTCGGTTTACGCCAGAGGCCGCGATTACCACAAGGTGTTGCGCAGTCGTTTGCAACAACTTCAAACCCGCATGGCTGAGATCTTGGGACCATTTGGTCACCGCGTTTTCACAGACTCGGCGCCAGTCATGGAAGCCGAATTGAGCGTTCGCAGCGGTCAGGGCTGGCGCGGTAAAAACACCTTGGTGTTGCAGCGCGACGCGGGTTCATTTTTCTTTTTAGGTGAACTGTTTGTCGACCTCGCACTGCCAAGCACAGAGCCTCTGAGTTCACATTGCGGCACTTGCACAGCCTGTCTAGACAAGTGTCCGACACAGGCCATCGTGGCACCCTACCAATTGGATGCACGGCGCTGCATTTCTTACTTAACCATTGAGCATGCGGGGCCGATTCCCGAGGAATTTCGGCCCCTGATTGGCAACCGAATTTATGGGTGTGACGATTGTCAGTGGGCATGCCCTTGGAACAAATACGCGAAGAAAAGCCCCTTGCCAGACTTCAATGCGCGCGAGCCGCTGGTGGCGCCGCAACTGGCCGATCTCTTGGCTTGGGATGAGACCCTCTTTCTCAAAATGACCGAGGGCAGTGCCATTCGGCGCATTGGCCATGCGCGTTGGCTGCGCAATGTGGCGCTGGCCGCTGGCAATGCACTCAAGGCGCCCGCCAAACTTTCAGATGCAGAGGCAGCGCGCTTGCGGCAATCTTTGAAGAAATGGGCGGAGCACCCTGATCCTGTGGTGCAAGAGCAGGTGGCTTGGTCTTTGAAAATTTAAGCGGCGAATCCGCTGAAGCGCAGGCCCCGCAGCACACCCAGTGCAAAGGGCAAACTCAGCATGCCCAGCAAGGTGGACAGCGTGACCAAGCCCGCCACATAAGGCCCGTTGTAGCCCATTCTGGAGGCCAGCACATAGCAGGTTGAGGCGGTGGGCAGGGCCGAGAAAATAAGCAGCACCGTGGTTTGCAATTCGTTCAGCTGGAAGTATTGCGCCAATGCCCAGGCCAAGCAGGGCAACACAAAGTGCTTGATGGACAGCACCATGCTGCCCAGCAACTTGCCGTGGTTCAGCGCTTTCAGCGCCATGCCAGCGCCTGCTGACATCAAGCCCAAGGCCAAAGATGCTGCGCCAATGCGCGACAAGGTGGGGTCCAGCCACACCGGCACCCTCAGGCCCAGCAAATTGAACGCCAAGCCGCCCGTGGTGGCCAAGATAAGGGGGTTGCGAACCAGCTCACGCCAAAAACCGCTCTGGCCATGGCGAGCCATGGGCCACACCGCGGCCACATTGAACATGGGCACACAAAAACCAATGAGCACGGAAATCAGCAACAAGCCCGGGGCGCCTGCAATGCGCTCCACCAAAGCCAAGGCAATGAAAGAGTTGAATCGAAAAGCGGTTTGCGCGCTGGCGGCGTGATCACGCGGGTCAAGCTGTTTGCCAACCCAAGGCCAATAGGGCAGGCTGTAGGTCAGAGCGATGGCCAACAAGCCCATCGATATGCCTGACATCAAAAAGCTGGAGGTGGCTTGAATGTCAAGCGGGCTTTTCACAATGGAGTGAAACAGCAGTACCGGAAACAAAAAATAATAGACCAAGGTCTCGGCTTGTTGCCAGACAGGACGGTTCAACCCAGTGAATTGGCACAAAAAGTAGCCACACAAAATGAGTGAAAAGTCGGGGAGTAGAAGTTGCGCGTAGTTCACCCCTCAAGCATAACGGCAGTCTTTGCCATTTCTGCCTTCAAAGTTGCCGGCTTATTGCTTATGATGTTGGATGGTTAATTTGTGAACAAGGGAATTCGTATGAACCGCCGATTGAGTTTGAATGTCAGTTTGTTGGCCACCGCCACATGGCTTGTGCTGAGCGCAGCCTCAGGTTCTGTATGGGCTCAGGGCTATCCCAACAAGGTCATCAAGTTGCAGGTGCCATTTGCACCGGGCGGCACCACGGACATCGTGGCGCGCGTCATTGCTGACCCGCTGGGCAAAGCACTGGGGCAATCGGTCATTGTGGAAAACAAGGCTGGTGGTGGGGGTGTGGTGGGTGCTTCTGAAACGGTTCGCTCCGCCCCCGATGGCTATTCCTTGGGCATGGCCACGGTGTCCACGACAGCGGCCAATCCCGCCATCAACCCGAAAAACCCTTACAACCCGATCACCGACTTCACACCCATCATCAACATTGCGGCCACCCCCAATGTGATTGCAGTGCACCCCAGTTTTCCGGCCAGAAACTACAAAGAATTTTTGGCTGAACTGAAAAAGAGCCCAGGTAAATACTCTTACTCTTCCTCAGGCACTGGTGGCATTGGTCACCTGCAAACCGAGTTGTGGAAAAGTTTGGCGGGCGTCTTTATCACCCACATCCCTTACCGCGGCGCAGGCCCTGCCTTGAACGACACGGTGGCCGGTCAGGTGCCCATCATTTTTGACAATTTGCCCTCTGCACTGCCCTTCATCCAAAGCGGTAAATTGATTGCGATTGTGGTGGCAGCCCCGCAGCGTTTGGCCCAGTTGCCCAACGTGCCAACCTTCAAAGAAGTTGGTTTGGAGCCTGTCAATCGAATGGCCTATTACGGTATCTTGGGCCCCAAAAACATGCCCAAAGAGGTGGTCGACAAAATCAGCAATGGCGTGAAAAAATCCTTGGAAGATCCGGCTGTGCGAAAGCGCATTGAGGACACCGGATCACTCATCGTTGCCAACACACCCGAGCAGTTTGCGGCGCAAATCAAGGCCGAATACGAGGTCTATAAAAAGGTTGTGGATTCACAAAACCTGAAACTCGATTGATGACCCCTGAAAGCCAGGCCGCCATCGACCGCTTTGTCGATGCGGTTTGGCTCGAAGATGGTTTGTCGGTCAATACCTTGGCTGCTTATCGCCGAGACCTTCAAGCCTTGGCCGCATGGCTTCAAGCCCATTCAGGCATTGCACTCGATGCCGCGCAAGAGGCGCATCTGCAAGCCTATTTTGCAGCGCGGCACAGCCTCTCTAAAGCCACCTCGGCCAACAGACGCCTCACGGTTTTCAAACGTTACTACCGCTGGGCACTTCGAGAGCGCGTGGTTCAAGCAGACCCCACACTTCGCATGCTGGCTGCCAAACAAGCCTTGCGGGTGCCCAAAACTTTGTCGGAAGACCAGGTCGATGCCCTGCTCAATGCGCCCGATGGCAATACAGCCTTGGGTTTGCGAGACAAAGCCATGTTGGAGCTGATGTATGCCAGTGGTTTGCGAGTGTCTGAGTTGGTCAAACTCAAAACCCTGCATGTGTCACAGAATGAAGGGGTGCTGCGCATCATGGGCAAGGGCAGCAAAGAACGCCTGGTGCCCTTTGGCGACTTGGCCCGCGACAGCCTTCTGAGCTACATGCAAAATGCGCGGGGCGCGCTGTTGGGTGCCAAGCAAACGGATGATTTGTTTGTCACGGCCAGTGGCCCCAAAGCGGGAACGGCCATGTCACGCATCATGTTTTGGCAGCTGATTAAAAAATATGCCGTCTTGGCGGGCATCACGGCGCCCTTGTCGCCACACACCTTGCGGCATGCCTTTGCCACGCACCTCTTGAACCATGGGGCTGACCTGCGCTCAGTGCAGGTGCTCTTGGGTCATGCCGACATTTCAACCACCACCATCTACACCCATGTGGCCCGTGAGCGCTTGAAGAGCTTGCACGCGCAACATCATCCGAGAGGCTGATTCAAAGCCCGCTCGCAGCCAAGCTTTGAAGTTCCTCTTCGCTGAATCCCGCTAAACGTCTGGCCGCCAGGTTGTAGGGCGACTTGAGTTTGGGTGCATCGTAGGCTTGAATCAATTCGCGGTAGGTGAGGATCGGGTCTAGACCTCGCTGTTCGCACAAGTAGCGGTACCAGCGATTGCCCGCCGCCACATGGCCAATTTCTTCTTCCAAAATGATGTCCAAAATGCGACCCGCCGCCAAGTCGCCGGCACTGATCAATTTATTTTTGACACCTGGCGAAGCATCCAAGCCGCGCGCCTCCATGGTTCTGGGCACCAAACCAATGCGCGCCAAAATGTCGCCGCGTGTGCGCTCGGCCATGTCCCACAAGGCGTTGTGCGCCGGAAAGTCGCCGTAGTCAAAACCCATGCTGACCAAATGCGCTTGAAGCAATGAAAAGTGCTTGGCCTCTTCCTTGGCAATTTGCACCCAGTCCGTGTAGAAGGCGCTGGGCATGCCGCTAAAGCGCCAAACCACATCCAGCGCCAGATCGATGGCATTGAGCTCAATGTGTGCAATGGCGTGCAGCAAAAGGGCTCGCCCCTCTGGTGTGTTCATGGGTTTGGACTTGAGCGCGGTGTGCGCAACCAGGGCCGGCCGCGCAGGGCGACCTGGAACCAGACCCGGATCGGCAATGACGGCTAGCGTGTCAATGGGCAAGTCCCTGGGCAGACTGAGGGTCAATTCGGCTTTGCGGACTGCATTTTTTTCGAGCAAAGGTTCTAAGACGGCTTGTCTCAGGTGTTGGGCTTTAGGAGGAGTCAGAGGGCTGGCCATGCGCTATTTTAGGTTGCCTACAATGTGGGGTTTGGGCTCCAGCATTCTGAGCTTTCACAAGGGAGACAAACATGTCTATTTATGCGTTGGACGACAAACAGCCTGTGGTGGCCGAAGGCGCTTGGGTGGCTGACAGTGCGCAAGTCATTGGCGCTGTGGAATTGGGCGTCAATGCCAGTGTTTGGTTTGGCACCGTCATTCGCGGTGACACCGAAACCATTCGCATCGGTGAGGGCACCAACATTCAAGACAGCAGTGTGCTGCATGCCGACGTGGGCAAACCCCTGACGGTGGGCAAACACGTGACCGTGGGTCACCAAGTGATGTTGCATGGATGTACCATTGGCGATGAGTCCTTGATCGGCATCGGCGCGGTGGTTTTGAACGGCGCCAAAATTGGCAAGAACTGTTTGGTGGGCGCTGGCTCTTTGGTCACTGAGGGCAAAGAATTTCCCGATGGTTCCATGATCATGGGCTCACCCGCCAAAGTGGTTCGCGAACTGACACCCGAGCAAATCGAGGGTTTGCGCAGATCGGCCAAGCATTACATCCAAAACGCCCATCGCTTCCAATCAGGTTTGAAAAAAATTGTCTGAACTTCATAAATTTTTATTTGAGGGCTTGCCCGTTCGCGGCGCCATCGTTCGTTTAACCGATGCTTGGCAAGAGATCTTGCAAAGGCGCGCGGCCAATACACAGACGGGCGCTTACCCTGCGCCAGTCTCCGAGTTGTTGGGTCAGATGTCCGCTGCTGCGGTTTTGATGCAAGCCAATATCAAATTCAATGGCGCCTTGGTGCTGCAAATATTTGGCGATGGCCCCGTCAAATTGTCGGTGGTCGAAGTGCAACCTGATTTTGGCTTGCGTGCCACGGCCACCGTCCAAGGCGAGGTCTTGCCACAAGCATCGCTCAGCCACATGGTGAACCAAAACAATGAGGGCCGATGCGCCATCACGCTCGATCCGCTAGAGCGTTTGCCAGGTCAGCAGCCTTACCAAGGCGTGGTGCCTTTGTTTGGTGATCAAAAAGAAAAAATTGAAAACTTCAGTGAAATCTTAGAACATTACATGTTGCAATCCGAGCAGCTGGACACCACCTTGGTCTTGGCCGCCAACGACCAGGTGGCAGCGGGTTTGCTGATTCAGCGATTGCCTTTGGAAGGCATGGGCAATTTGGCGGGTCGCTACGATTCGGTGGAACGAGAGTCAGCACTGGGCAAAGATGAAGACTACAACCGCATTTCAATTTTGGCCAAAAGTCTGAAGGCCGACGAGTTGCTGGGCTTGGACGTTGAAACGGTGTTGCATCGCTTGTTCTGGGAAGAGCCTTTGCTTCGATTTGAACCTTTGGTGGGCGAAACAGGTCCGCGCTTTCAATGCACCTGCAGCCGTGAGCGAGTGGGTCGCATGATCAAAGGCTTGGGCGTCGAAGAGGCTGAAAGTATTTTGTCAGAGCGCGAGTCTATCGAGGTCGGCTGTGAGTTTTGTGGTCAGCAATATCACTTTGACCCCGTCGACGCGGCCAGCCTTTTTACGCAGCCTGAAGCTTCACTGCAAAGCGGACCTGCTGTTCACTGACCGGCTGACTTCAGCAAATCGCTGAACAAGCGGTGTTCGCATTCTGAGTCGCTGCACAGATCGCAGCGCCAAGCTGTTTGACCTTGGTTCAAACCGTATTGGCTGACCTCGCGTTGTGAATGGGTGCTTTGCAGCGAGGGCAGTGCATTGCGCAGCACGGAGACTTGCGGCAAACCACCCAGGCCTTCGCTGATGGCCAGCAAGGCCGCATTCAATCTCGCGTCACCTTGACCATAAATCACTTTGAAGGGCAGCATGGCATCTTGCAAGGCTCTTCGGATGAGGCCGTCTACAGGTTCGCGAACATGCGCGCCGTCTCGTTGCAGGCCATCGGCTACCCAAGCCACATCCAAACCCATGAGCAGTGTCAAATCGAATTGCGCTTGGTGTGTGAGTGCCGAAGCATACAAGGACCGATCCTTGAAAATGAAGTCGCTGTAAACCGCTGTCATGAGGGGGGTGGTGTCAGCAATGACCCATTCAGAGGACTGGAAAAAAATCGCTTGAGCATGCCGTTCGGCAATGTCTGCTTGCTCGTGCGCTTGGGGTGTTCTGCCATGGCCTTCGCACCAATCACGAAGGCTTTCAGGAACGCAAACTGCGTTCAGGCCTTGACCTGTCAAGACCTTGGCGAGGCCTAAGCTCAGACTGGTTTTGCCCGTACTTTCTGCGCCCAACAAAGCGATGCGAATGCATTTGGAGGCCGTGCTCATGGGGATTCGACAAGCAGTTGCTTGCGCCAGGCTTGAAGGCCAATGTAGCTCAGGACCGCGAAGATGACGTACAAAACAGCGGTGAGCCAAAGGCTTTTTTGGACCATCAAGCCAATGGTGATGGCATTGACCAACAACCACACCCACCAGTTTTCAATTTTCTTGCGGCCCAATAAATACTGACCCAGCAAGCTCAAGGCTGTGACCAGTCCATCCCAAAGTGCCACGTCACTGTCTGTGAATCTGTGCAGTAAAAAAGCAAAAAAAGGCCATGCGACCAAGGTGGCCAGGATGGCAACCGTTTTCTCTGTGCCCACCAAATGGCTGACCAAGCGTGAGCTGACGACTTGGGCACCTGTCGCATCTGAAGCGGCAGGGCCTTGGTTCGGGCCTGGAACCATTAACCATTGCCGCCAGCCCCAGGCTGCAGCCGCCATGAACATGATTTGCAAACTGGCTTCGCCGTACAGATGGCTGTTCCAAAAAACCCAGCCGTACAGAGCGGAACTCGCAATGGCCAAGGGCCAGCCCCAATGAATTTCTCGGATGTTGCAATACACCATGGCCAAGGACAAGAAGAATCCGGCCAACTCGACCGGGTCCATCATTTGTCGATCTGTACGAAGATTTCGTTGGCTTTGACCATGCCCAACTCGTGCCGGGCACGTTCTTCGACGGTGTTCAAACCTTCTTTGAGGTCATTGACTTCAGAGCTGAGTTGACCGTTGATGCGCTTGGCCTTGGCATTCAACTCATTTTGCTCTTGAATTTTGTGCTCAAGTTCAATGACTGTGGGAACCCCCCCTTTGCCGAGCCAAATTTGGCCTTGCAAGATCAGCAGCAAAGCGATCAAGACGGCAGGCAAGAGGCGGTTGTCCATGAGCATTGAAAAGAGCGAAGGGCTGGATCAGCGCAGATTGTAAAACGCTGAACGGCCAGGGTACTCGGCCACGTCGCCCAAGTCTTCCTCAATGCGCAACAGTTGGTTGTACTTGGCCATGCGATCGCTGCGGCTCATCGAGCCGGTTTTGATTTGACCTGCGTTCAAGCCCACGGCGATGTCGGCAATGGTGGAGTCTTCAGTTTCACCAGAGCGGTGGCTGATGACGGCGGTGTAACCCGCGCGCTTGGCCATCTCGATGGCCGCAAAGGTTTCGGTCAAGGTGCCAATTTGGTTGATCTTGATCAGGATCGAATTGGCAATGCCTTTGTCGATGCCTTCTTTCAAAATCTTGGTGTTGGTGACGAACAAGTCATCGCCCACGATTTGAACTTTTTGGCCCAAACGCTCGGTGAGCAATTTCCAACCATCCCAGTCGCCTTCGGCCATGCCGTCTTCGATGCTGATGATGGGGTACTTGTCGACCCAAGTGGCCAACATGTCAATCCACTGTTCGCCAGTCAAGGACAAGCCTTCGCCTTCAAGTTCGTATTTGCCGTCTTTGTAGAACTCGCTGGCAGCGCAATCGAGGCCAATGGCAATTTGCTCGCCAGCGGTGTAGCCGGCGGCGCTGATGGCGTCCAAAATCATTTGGATGGCGGCTTCGTGGTTGGGCACGTTGGGTGCAAAACCACCTTCGTCACCCACGGCAATGCTCATGCCTTTGTCGTGAATGATTTTCTTCAGAGCGTGGAACACTTCTGCGCCATAACGCACGGCTTCGCGGAAGCTGGGCGCGCCCACAGGAATGATCATCAACTCTTGCAAGTCGAGGTTGTTGTTGGCGTGTGCGCCGCCATTGATGACGTTCATCATGGGCACGGGCAATTGGCAACCGTTCATGCCGCCAAAGTAGCGGTACAAGGGCAGGCCAGATTCTTCAGCAGCAGCGCGAGCCACGGCCATCGACACAGCCAACATGGCATTGGCGCCCAAGCGGCTCTTGTTGTCGGTGCCGTCCAGGTCGATCAAGGTTTTGTCGAGGAAAGATTGCTCGGATGCGTCGAGGCCCAACACCGCTTCTGAGATTTCGGTGTTGATGTGCTCCACGGCTTTCAAGACGCCTTTGCCCAAGTAACGGCTTTTGTCGCCGTCGCGCAATTCAATGGCTTCGCGGCTACCAGTCGAAGCGCCAGACGGCACTGCGGCACGGCCCATCACGCCGGACTCTAACAACACGTCACATTCAACCGTGGGGTTGCCGCGGCTGTCTAAGATTTCGCGGCCCACAATGTCAACAATCGCACTCATTTTTGTTTCTCTCTCTGTCTAAATTAAAAATCGTTACGCGTTCAAAGCGGCTGAATCATGCCGTGAATCACTGGAAGTTATTTTCTAGGAAGGGGTTCTTTTTGGTGACTGCGTCGAGTTCCAACAAAGTTTCTAACAAGGCCTTCATGTGTTGCAAAGGTACGGCGTTGGGGCCATCCGACATGGCCTGCGCAGGGTTGGGGTGGGTTTCCATGAACAGACCTGCCACGCCCACCGCAACGGCTGCACGTGACAACACCGGCACCATTTCGCGCATGCCACCCGAGCTGGTGCCTTGGCCACCTGGCAATTGAACGGAATGGGTGGCGTCGAACACCACAGGGGCGCCGGTTTCACGCATGATGGCCAAGCTGCGCATGTCGGACACCAGGTTGTTGTAGCCAAAGCTGGCACCGCGCTCGCAGGCCATGAAGTTGTCTTCGGGCAAGCCGGCATCGCGCGCTGCAGCACGGGCTTTGTCAATCACGTTCTTCATGTCGTGAGGGGCCAAGAACTGGCCCTTCTTGATGTTGACCGGTTTACCCGATTGCGCCACAGCGCGAATGAAGTCGGTTTGGCGGCACAAGAAGGCTGGCGTTTGCAACACGTCCACGATGGCGGCCACGGTGGGGATGTCGGCTTCGGTGTGCACATCGGTGAGGATGGGCACGTGCAGTTCGCGCTTGACCTTGGCCAAAATTTCCAAACCTTTTTCCATGCCTGGGCCGCGGAAGGTGCTGCCAGACGAGCGGTTGGCTTTGTCGTAGCTGCTCTTGAAAATGAATGGGATGCCCAAGGCCGACGTGATCTCTTTCAAGGTGCCCGCGGTGTCCATTTGCAACTGCTCAGATTCAATGACGCAAGGGCCGGCAATCAAAAAGAAGCGCTGGTCGAGGCCAACATTAAATCCACACAGTTTCATGGTGTTCCTTGTCAAAAATTAGGCGACCGCTTTAAGGTGCTTGGCGCCATGTTGATGGTCGATCGATGCTTTGATGAAGGCATTGAAAAGAGGGTGACCATCCCAAGGTGTTGATTTGAATTCAGGGTGGAATTGAACACCCACAAACCAAGGATGAACATCGGTGGGCAATTCCACAATTTCAGTCAATTGTTCACGCTGTGTGAGGGCAGAGATGACCAAGCCCGCTTTGCGCAATGTGTCTAAATAATTCACATTGGCTTCATAGCGGTGGCGGTGGCGCTCGGTCACCACGGGGCCATAAATGCCACGGGCCAAAGTGCCTTCAGCGACGTCAGAGCTTTGGGCGCCCAAGCGCATGGTGCCGCCCAAATCGGACTGCGCATCGCGTACTTGAATGGTGCCATCGGCGTCTTTCCATTCATTGATCAAAGCAATGACGGGAAAGGGGGTGTCGGGTTCAAACTCGGTGCTGTTGGCGTTGGCCATGCCCGCCACATGGCGTGCGTATTCAATGGTGGCCACTTGCATGCCCAAGCAAATGCCAAGGTATGGCACTTTGCTCTCGCGTGCAAAACGAGCGGTTTGAATCTTGCCTTCCACACCGCGCTTGCCAAAACCGCCGGGCACCAAGACGCCATCGAACTTGGCCAGTTGGGCCACGGTTTCAGGCGTGATGGTTTCGGAATCGATGTGCTCAATTTTGACGCGCACGTGGTTGCGCATGCCGGCATGACGCAAGGCTTCATTGACCGACTTGTAACTGTCGGACAATTCAACGTACTTGCCCACCATGGCAATGGTGACTTCACCTTGGGGATGCTCGGTTTCGTAAACCAGGTCGTCCCAACGCTTGAGGTTGGCAGGGGGGGTGTTGATGTGCAAACGGTCGCAGATCAAACCATCCAAGCCTTGCTCGTGCAACACACGCGGCACTTTGTAGATGGTGTCGACGTCGGGCATGGAAATCACGCCCCAGGTTTGGACATTGGTGAACAGAGAAATTTTGTCTTTCTCATCTTCAGGAATCATGCGATCGGCACGGCACAAAATGGCGTCGGGCTGAATGCCAATTTCACGCAGCTTCTGAACCGTGTGCTGTGTGGGTTTGGTTTTGAGCTCACCCGCAGCCGCAATCCATGGCACATAAGTGAGGTGCACAAAGGCCGCGTTGTTGGGGCCCAAGCGCAAGCTCAGTTGGCGCACAGCTTCTAAGAAGGGCAGTGACTCGATGTCGCCCACGGTGCCGCCAATTTCCACAATGGCCACATCGACAGCTTCGGGCGTGCCAAAGCCAGCGCCGCGCTTGATGTAGTCTTGAATTTCGTTGGTGATGTGAGGAATGACCTGAACCGTCTTGCCCAAGTAATCACCGCGGCGTTCTTTTTCAAGCACGCTTTTGTAGATTTGACCCGTGGTGAAGTTGTTGGCCTTCTTCATGCGGGTGTTGATGAAGCGCTCGTAGTGGCCCAAATCCAGGTCGGTTTCGGCACCATCGTCGGTGACAAACACCTCACCGTGTTGAAACGGTGACATGGTGCCTGGGTCGACGTTGATGTACGGGTCCAGCTTGATGAGGGTGACTGAGAGGCCGCGCGATTCTAAGATCGCGGCGAGAGAGGCGGAGGCGATTCCCTTACCGAGGGAAGACACCACACCACCGGTGACGAAGACGAATTTGGTCATGTCCAGGACGAGGTGCAGGGCACCCGGGAGATGGAAAACGAGATTATAAAGGTCTCCTGATCTGCTACATTGCCCAACATGAACGATTTGCACGGAAAACGCATTGTTTTAGGACTCACCGGGGGCATTGCTTGCTACAAAGCGGCTGAACTCTGCCGTTCCTTGGTCAAAGCCGGCGCGCAAGTGCAGGTGGTCATGACCGAGGCTGCGGCCCAATTCATCACGCCTGTGACCCTGCAAGCCCTGTCGGGCCATCCCGTGTACACCTCGCAGTGGGATGCGCGCGAGGGCAACAACATGGCGCACATCAATTTGAGCCGCGAGGCCGATGCCATTGTGATTGCGCCTGCCAGTGCCGATTTCATGGCCAAATTGATTCACGGCAAGGCCGATGAACTCTTGAGCCTGATGTGCTTGGCCAGGCCCCTGCAGACGGTTCCGCTCATTTTGGCGCCCGCCATGAACCGCGAAATGTGGGCTCATCCCGCGACCCAACGCAACGTGGCGCAACTCAAAGCCGACGGCGCGCATGTGCTGGACGTCGGTCAGGGCGATCAAGCTTGTGGTGAAACCGGTGATGGCCGCATGTTGGAAGCTGATGAAATCGTGGAAGAGTTGTTGGCCTTTTGGACGCCTCAGGTTCTCAAAGGGCAGCAGGTTTTGATCACAGCGGGTCCAACCTATGAGGCCATCGACCCTGTGCGCGGCATCACCAATTTGTCCAGTGGCAAGATGGGTTTTGCCATTGCACGTGCTGCGCGACATGCTGGCGCTGAGGTCACCTTGGTGGCAGGCCCTGTGAGTTTGCCCACCCCTCGCGGCATCAAGCGCATCGACGTTCGGTCTGCCTTGCAAATGAACGATGCTGTTCAAGGCTTGGCGGGCCATGCTTCTGTCTTCATCGCTGCAGCAGCGGTCGCAGACTGGCGACCCGCTGCTGCAGCTGATCACAAAATCAAAAAGGACGGCTCGGGTGATGCACCTGACATGAAGTTCGTTGAGAACCCCGACATCTTGGCCCAGGTGGCTCATTCAGAGCGGGCTCAAAAGCGGCAACTCTTTTGTGTGGGCTTTGCGGCTGAAAGTCATGATTTGTTGGCACTCGCCACGGCCAAACGGGCGCGCAAAGGCGTGCCTTTGCTGGTGGGCAACATTGGCCCCAGCACCTTTGGTCAAGATGACAATGCCTTGTTGCTGGTCGATGCGCAAGGCGCCAAAGAATTGCCCCGCGACACCAAAACCAAACTGGCGCAAGACTTGATTCAAGACATCGCCCAACGCCTCAGCAAGCACTAAGTAACGAACTCCTATGATGAATGTAGACGTCAAAATTCTCGATCCTCGCATGGCCGAGCAATTGCCCGCTTATGCCACGCCTGGCAGTGCCGGCCTGGATTTGCGCGCGTGCCTGGACGCCCCCATCACCTTGCAGCCCAATGCTTGGCAACTCATTCCAACGGGCTTGTCGGTCTACTTGAAAGACCCAGGGTACGCGGCCATGCTGTTGCCGCGCTCTGGCTTAGGCCACAAGCACGGCATTGTGCTCGGCAATTTGGTGGGCTTGATTGACAGCGATTACCAGGGCCCGCTCATGGTCAGTTGCTGGAACCGCAGCCAAGAGGCCTTCACCATCGAACCCATGGAACGCATTGCCCAAATGGTGATCGTGCCGGTGGTGCAGGCCAAGTTCAACGTGGTCACTGCATTTGACGCTCCCAGCGAACGTGGCGAGGGTGGTTACGGTTCAACGGGAAAACGCTGAAGTGGCCGTACTGCAGGCAGCGCGTACTTTGCGTCTATGTCAGTGCAACAAGCCGCCAGAAGCATCTGGCGCGTGACCGATTTCAATTTTGAAAAAACCAGTGCCGCAGGTGCCGGCTTCTTGCTCTTGGTCGGTGGCCAAACGCACGTGGTTGACCTTCAGGCTTAAGCGCAAAGCAATGCCCGCCAGTGGATGATTGCCATCCAAGACCACATGTTCTGGATAGATCTCGGTGATGGTGTAGAGCACATTGCGGGGCGCATCGGGGTTGCTACCTGAAGGCAGTGCGGTGCCTTCAATGGTGAGGCCTTCTTCAATGTCTTTGGGAAAGAGGGCACGTGGCTCTAAGAACAGCAGGTTTTCATCGAAATCGCCAAAGGCGTCCTCGGGCTCCAGGTGCAAATCGACCTTGGCGCCTACGCTGTGGCCTTGTAAAGCCTCTTCAATCTTGGGCAGCAAATCATGACCACCCAAGTAGAAAGCCACAGGCTCTTCAAGCTCGTCCAAAACTTCGCCCAAAGTATCTTTGAGCGTCCAGGTCAGTTCGACCACACATTGAGAAGTAATATCCATCCCAGAATTGTCGCAGTTTTGAAAACGTTTTGGACTGAGTTTTGATGCAAAAAAATAACCCCTTGGCTTTGTTAGGTGGCTTAAGCCCCGCCCAATTCATGAAACGCCACTGGCAGAAAAAGCCCCTGCTGATCCGCCAAGCTGTGCCAGACATGACCCCGCTGATTGACCGTGCACAGTTGCTTGACATGGTGGAGAGCGAGGAGGTGGAGTCGCGTCTCATTGTGCGCAAGGCAGGCCAATGGACTTTGAAAAAAGGCCCCATGAGCCGCAAGAGCTTGCCGACTTTTAAGACGCCCGATTGGACCGTGCTGATTCAAGGGGTGGATCTGCACCATGCAGGGGTGCACGATTTGCTTCAGCAATTTCGGTTTGTGCCTGATGCACGCTTGGACGATTTGATGATCAGTTACGCCACGGAAGGCGGCGGTGTCGGCCCGCACTTTGACAGCTACGACGTGTTTTTGCTGCAGGCGCATGGTCAACGAACATGGCGCATTGGGCGGCAGAAAAAGTTCGAACTCGAAGCGGGGATGCCCCTCAAAATTTTGAAAGATTTCCATCCTGAAGCTGAGTTTGTATTGAACCCCGGCGACATGCTTTATTTGCCCCCTGGCTATGCGCATGATGGCATTGCGGTGGGCGAGTGCATGACCTATTCCATCGGCTTTAGAGTACCCCGCGAAGCTGAGTTGGCCAGTGATTTACTGATGGGCTTGTCTGAGGAAATCGCCCAAGCAAGTGGCACTGCCAAAGATGCCCTCTACCAAGATCCCACACAAGAGGCCGCAATGTGTGACGCCAGCATTCCCCAAGCCATGCAAAAATTTGCAGCCAATGCGGTGGCCAAAGCGCTGAAAAATCCGACCCTTCTCAATTGCCTTTTGGGTGAGTCTTTGACCGAACCCAAAGCCAATGTCTGGTTTGACTCACCCGACCAAGACGCATTGAACACCTTGGTTTGGCCTTGCGACCTGCAGCTCGATCGACGTACCAAAATGCTGTTTGATGCCCAACATGTCTTTATCAACGGTGAAAGTTTTAGAGCCGCGGGCATGGACGCCAAGGTCTTAAGAAAATTGGCCAATGAGAAACAGCTTTCAGCAGATTGGGCGGCCCGTTTGAGCCCCGATGCCGCTGAATTGATGCAGGCTTGGTGGGAAGAGGGTTGGTGGTTTGCCTGTGCCTAAATGCTCACAGCAAAGCATTCACCAATAAAGCTATAATTCGAGGCTGGACAGCAAGAGCTCGAGTGCTTGCTGTTCTGTCAACGAGGCCTCAACGTCTCGATGACAATTTCCCGGAAATTGTTTTTTCACTAACTTTAAGGAAAATAATCATGAACAAGTCCCTCGTTTTGGCTGCCGTGATCGCTGCTGCTGCTTTGGCTGCTTGCGGTAAAAAAGAAGAAGCCGCTCCTGCACCAGCACCCGCTGCTGCTGCCCCTGCTGCTGACGCTGCTGCACCTGCAGCCGCTCCTGCTGCTGATGCTAAGCCAGCTGACGCTGCTGCACCTGCAGCTGCTGCTCCTGCAGAAGCTCCTAAGAAGTAATTCTTGGCAGTCAAAGAAAAACCCCGCAATGCGGGGTTTTTTTTCATCTGTAGCCCGCAATGCGGGTATTTTTTCATCTGTACCCCGCAATGCGGGGTTTTTTTCGTCCCCTTTCAGGGCAAAGGAGGGTGCCATATGAAGCTTGGCACCCTTGTGAAACTTACTTGATTTCGTCAGCCAGGAGTTTGATGATCTTCTCGGCATTGATCGACGTCTCAGGCAAGCCGTCAGCGGCTTGAACCACCACCGTAGAGACTTCGCCTTTGCTGGTGAGGGCAATGCGGTACTTGGCCAAAGCGGGTGTTGCCTTTTCACTGCTGAACATCTTGGCAAAGAAGCCTGGCTCTTTATCAGGGCCACCTTGCGGTGCGTAGCGCACAAAGAACACGCCTTGTGCGCGGTCTCGGTCTTCCACTGTGAAGCCTGTGCGGTCAATGGCAACACCGACTCGGCGCCATGCACGGTCAAAGCCATCTTTGATCTCGATGGAAGACAACTTGTCCACTTTGATGACCTTCACGTCAGCGGCCATGCCACTGGCCACTGGGGTTGTTGCACTTGTCATGGGCGTGCTGACAGTTGCACTGGCATTGATGCTGGTTTGGCCACCCAATTTCAACATCAAACGACGCAAGAATTCAATTTCCAGTTCCGGGTCTGTTGGGCGAGCCGTCCATGCGGTGGTGCTGTTAAGGGGGCCCGTGTAGACCTCGATCATGCCGCGGTGGGTGATGGTGATTTCCAAACCTTTGGCAGTCCGTTCAACGCGCGTGCGGAACTTGTCGCGCTCGCCTGTGGAGTAGAAAGTGTCCAAGACTTTGCCCAGTGCTTTGCGCAGCATGTCTTGGGGCAGTTTGGCGCGATTTTCAGCCCAGTCTGTTTCCATGATGCCCAAATCTTGTTGGTCCAAGGTGAGCACGAAGCCATTTTCTTTCCAGAATTCTTTGAGCGGTTCCCAAACGGCGTTGGGGCTCATGTTGATGCTCAATACACGCTGATTGCCCATGCGATCGATGCGCGCTTCACCCGCTTGGTTGGTGGCCGTGCCCGTGTCGGTGCTGGTCCGAACAGGGCCAGCACTGGCATTGGCAACAGCCAGTGCACTGGTGGCGCCGCTGATGAAATAACGACTGTCTCTCTTGATTTGTGTCAGATCGGGCGGTACTTCCAGCGTCGGCAAGGGCTTGCTGGCGCTTTTGTAATTGATTTTTTCTTCCTCCAACGTAGAGCAGCCAGTCAGTTGGCAAACCACGGTGGTCGCGAGGGCCAATGCAGTCAAATGGCGAAGGTGAGGCGCAAATCGATTCACGTTGTTATCCTGAAGTGAAGGGGCTAAGAGGTGGTCGTTCAAATCAGACCACTGGCGCGCAACGCGGTTTCCACCACGGCATGCTGAGATGTCGACAATTCGGTCATGGGCAAGCGCAAGGTGCCGCCGCACAAACCCATGCGGGCCATGGCCCATTTCACGGGAATGGGATTGGCCTCGACAAACAGGTTCTTGTGGATGGGCATCAATTTGAATTGAATTTCCATGGCTCTTTGAACATTGCCGGCCATGGCCGCGACACACAGTTCGTGCATCAAGCGAGGTGCAATGTTGGCAGACACACTGACGTTGCCTTTGCCACCGCACAACATCAGCGCCACGGCAGTGGGGTCATCGCCGGAATAGACAGCAAAGTTTTTGGGCAAGTCACGAATGAGCCACTGGGCGCGCTCAATGTTGCCTGTGGCTTCTTTGATGCCAACGATACCCGGCACTTGGGCCAAGCGCAGTACGGTGTCGTGTTGCATATCGGCCACCGTGCGACCGGGCACGTTGTACAAAATGATGGGCAAATCTGGCACGGCTTCGGCGATGGCCTTGAAGTGCTGGTAGATGCCTTCTTGCGTGGGCTTGTTGTAATAGGGGACAACTTGCAACTGGCAATCAGCGCCCACATTTTTGGCAAATTTGGCCAGCTCAATGGCTTCTGCGGTGGAGTTGGCACCGCAGCCGGCCATGATAGGCACGCGTCCTTTGGCTTGCTCAACCGACACGCGAATGATCTCGCGGTGTTCTTCGACATTGACTGTGGGAGACTCACCGGTGGTGCCCACGACGCCAATGCAATCAGTGCCTTCGGCAATGTGCCAATCGATCAATTTTCGCAGGCTGCCGTAATCGACAGAGCCATCCTCCAACATCGGAGTGACCAAAGCGGGAATGCTGCCAGTAATGGGTTGAAAAGTTTTCGTCATGGCGAATGAAATGATCGACAAATGTGCATTCTAACGACTGCCAAGGCAAAACGGACGCGCCAAGTCATTGACTTGGTTCACGGCCACCATTCGCTGTACAAATTTGGCAGGCTGCTCGCAGTACCCGTCCTCGTAGGCAATGACTCGGAGCGGTTCAAAGCAACGCAGCAACTCGCCGGGTTTGAGTAAAAAGTCGGGGCGTGAAGGCTTGCCAATCTTTTCGTGGCCCAGCGCGAAGGTCTCGTAAATCAAAAGCCCTTGTGGCGCCAGGCTTACCAAAATGCGAGGCATGAGGGGGCGCCACAGGTAATTGGTGACCACCACGAGGTCAAAGGTCTGTCCGCTTAAAGGCCAAGGGCCGCCTTCAAGGTCTGCGGCCAGGGTCTGGCCAAAGGACGCAGCTTCGGCCAATGCTTCGGCCGAGCGGTCCACGCCAATGCAATGATGACCCAAGCCCTGCAAGTACTTCATGTGTCTGCCGGCGCCACAGGCCAGGTCCAACACTTGGCTTTGGGGTGGGGCCAAGTGTGCCCATCGCTGAACCCAAGGTGATGGGGATTCTGTGCCGTGCATCTGTACTCCTGATGAATCTTCTGCGCTGGAACGCGCTGAGGCCTGCATGATGCCCGATTGTGGGGGCTGTAAATTTATCCAGTGGTTTGTTTGAATTCACACTACAATCGGCGCCCATGGCTACTACTACCTCTGCAAACTCATCTCCCGAATATGGCGAAGGCTCGATTCGAGTCCTGAAAGGCTTAGAGCCCGTCAAACAACGCCCGGGCATGTACACCCGCACCGACAACCCCTTGCACGTGATTCAAGAGGTGCTTGACAACGCGGCAGACGAAGCGCTGGCGGGCCACGGTAAAAAGATCAAAGTCGCTTTGCATGCCGATGGCTCGGTCAGCATTGAAGACGATGGTCGCGGCATTCCCTTTGGCTTGCACCCAGAAGAAAAAGCACCCGTGATTGAATTGGTCTTCACGCGTTTGCATGCTGGCGGCAAGTTTGACAAGGGCAAGGGCGGCGCCTACAGTTTCTCAGGGGGCTTGCATGGCGTGGGTGTGAGTGTCACCAATGCCTTGGCCAAACGCCTTGAGGCAAGCAGCTACCGAGAGGGCCAAGTGGCCACGCTGGCGTTTTCAGGTGGCGATGTGGTCGAAGCTTTGGTCACGCGCAAAGCGGGCGAAGGCGATCGCAAACAAGGCACCACAGTGCGGGTCTGGCCTGATGCCAAATATTTTGAATCCAGTGCCTTGCCCATGGCCGAGCTCACGCACTTGCTGCGCAGCAAAGCGGTGCTCATGCCAGGCGTCACGGTTACTTTGTTCAACGAAAAAACCAAAGACACTCAAACCTGGCAATACAAAGCGGGCTTGCGTGACTACCTCATGCAAACCTTGAATGGTGACCCCGTCATTCCCTTGTTTGAAGGTGAAGGATTTGCCGATGGCAACAACGACAGCTTTGCTGAAGGCGAAGGTGCAAGTTGGGCGGTGGCTTTCACGGAAGACGGTCAGCCTGTGCGCGAGAGCTATGTCAACCTCATTCCCACCAGCGCTGGCGGCACGCACGACAGCGGCTTACGCGATGGCTTGTTCACTGCTGTGAAAAGTTTCATTGAACTGCACAGTTTGTTGCCCAAGGGCGTCAAGCTCATGCCAGAAGACGTGTTTGCGCGCGCCAGTTTTGTGTTGTCGGCCAAAGTGCTCGACCCCCAATTCCAAGGGCAAATCAAAGAGCGCTTGAACTCCCGCGATGCTGTTCGATTGGTGTCCAGTTTTGTGCGTCCCAGCTTAGAGTTGTGGCTCAACGAACACGTCGAGTACGGCAAGAAATTGGCCGAGCTGGCCATCAAGGCCGCACAGCATCGTCAAAAGGCAGGTCAAAAAGTTGAGAAGCGAAAGAGCTCGGGCGTGGCTGTGCTGCCAGGCAAACTGACCGATTGCGAAAGCAAAGACATTGCGCACAACGAAGTGTTTCTGGTCGAGGGCGATTCGGCGGGCGGTAGCGCCAAGATGGGCCGTAACAAAGAGTGCCAGGCCATTCTGCCGCTGCGTGGCAAGGTTTTGAACACTTGGGAAGTCGATCGCGATCGTTTGTTTGCCAACAACGAAATTCACGACATTTCGGTGGCGATTGGTGTCGATCCGCACGGCCCCAACGACACGCCCGATTTGACAGGTTTGCGCTACGGCAAGATTTGCATTCTGAGCGACGCCGACGTGGACGGCTCGCACATTCAAGTCTTGCTGCTCACTTTGTTTTTCCGTCACTTTCCCAAGCTGATTGAAACCGGGAACGTGTTTGTCGCGCGCCCCCCGTTGTTCCGTGTGGATGCACCGGCGCGTGGCAAAAAACCAGCGGCCAAAATGTACGCCCTCGATGAGGGTGAATTGCAAAGTATTTTGGACAAGCTGCGCAAAGATGGCGTGCGCGAAGGTGCATGGAGCATCAGCCGCTTCAAAGGCTTGGGCGAGATGAGTGCTGAGCAGTTGTGGGAAACCACCCTCAATCCTGACACCCGCCGTTTGTTGCCCGTACAACTGGGGACTTTGGATTTTGCACAAACTGAAAGTTTGATCACGCAGTTGATGGGCAAAGGTGAAGCCGCTGCCCGCCGCGAGCTCATGGAGTTGCACGGCGATGACATCGAAGTGGACATTTAATCATGAACGACCAACCCACCTTAGACCTTCAAAACAGCGAGTCTGATGACTCGCTGAATTTGGCCACCTATGCCCAGCGCGCCTACCTTGAATATGCCTTGAGCGTGGTCAAAGGCCGTGCACTGCCCGATGTGTGCGATGGTCAAAAACCAGTGCAGCGCCGCATTTTGTATTCCATGTCCCGAATGGGCTTGGGCTTCTCGGGTGCCACGGGTGCCAAGCCCGTTAAAAGCGCTCGCGTGGTGGGCGATGTGTTGGGCCGTTTTCACCCCCACGGCGACCAAGCGGCCTACGACGCACTGGTGCGCATGGCGCAAGACTTTAGCCAGCGCTACCCCCTGATTGATGGCCAAGGCAACTTTGGCAGTCGTGACGGCGATGGTGCCGCGGCCATGCGATATACAGAGGCGCGCCTCTCCAAAATCACCACCTTGTTGTTGGACGAAATTGACCAAGGTACAGTGGATTTCATTCCCAACTACGATGGCTCCACAGAAGAGCCGCGTCAGCTGCCCGCCCGTTTGCCTTTTGTGTTGATGAACGGTGCCAGCGGCATTGCCGTGGGTTTGGCCACTGAAATTCCAAGCCACAATTTGCGCGAAGTGGCCGATGCGTGTGTGGCCCTCCTCAAATCCCCCAAGCTCACTGACGAGGAATTGTTCGCACTCATTCCGGGGCCCGACTATCCTGGCGGTGGTCAGATCATCAGCCCGGCCTCCGACATCGCTGATGCGTATCGGACAGGCCGTGGCTCACTGAAGGTGCGCGCACGTTGGAAAATTGAAGAACTGGCGCGCGGTCAGTGGCAATTGGTGGTCACAGAACTGCCCATTGGCGTCAGCTCCCAAAAAGTCTTGGAAGAAATTGAAGAGCTCACCAATCCCAAAGTGAAGGCCGGCAAGAAGGCCCTGAGTGCAGACCAAATGCAACTCAAGGCCAGCATCTTGTCGGTGCTCGATGTGGTGCGCGATGAGTCCAGCAAAGACGCGGCAGTGCGCTTGGTGTTTGAGCCGAAAACCAGCCGCATTGAACAGCAAGAACTCATCACCGCCTTGTTGGCGCACACCAGCTTGGAAACTTCCTCGCCCATCAACATGACGTCGGTGGGCATCGAGGGCAAGCCCGTGCAAAAGTCATTGCGTCAAATGATTTTCGAGTGGATTACCTTCCGCCAACAAACCATTGTTCGCAGGTCCGAGCACCGCTTGAGCAAGGTGATGGACCGCATTCACATTTTGGAAGGCCGTCAGTTGGTGTTGCTCAACATCGACGAGGTGATTGCCATCATTCGCCAAAGCGACGAGCCCAAGCAGGCTTTGATGGCGCGCTTCAAACTCAGCGAGCGTCAAGCCGAAGACATTCTTGAAATTCGTCTGCGTCAATTGGCCCGTTTAGAGGGTATCAAGATTGAGCAGGAGCTCAAAGAGTTGCGCACAGAGCAAACCCAACTTGAAGAAATTTTGGCCAACCCTGCATCGCTCAAACGCTTGATGGTCAAAGAGATTGAGCAAGACGCCAAAACATTTGCCGACCCACGCCGCACACTCATTCAAGAGGAAAAGAAGGCTGTGGCCGAAGTGAAGGTGGTCGACGAGCCCGTGACGGTGGTGGTGTCACAAAAAGGTTGGGTGCGTGCGCGTCAAGGCCATGGCCACGATGCCAGCAGCTTTGCATTCAAAGCTGGCGATGGTTTGTATGGCACCTTTGAATGCCGCACCGTGGACACCTTGTTGGCGTTTGGCACCGCGCAAAAGGGCAGCGGCCGGGTCTACTCGGTGCCCGTGGCCGCATTGCCAGGCGCGCGCGGTGATGGTCAACCCATCACCACTTTGATTGAGTTAGAAACGGGTACGCAAGTCGCTCATTTCTTTGCGGGACCTGCCCATGCCACTTTGCTGCTGTCGAGTTCAGGCGGCTATGGCTTCATGGCAACCGTAGAGAGCATGGTGTCTCGTCAAAAAGGCGGCAAGTCGTTCCTCACCGTGGGGGAGGGCGAATCTGTGTGTGCGCCATCGCATGTGTCGGGCTCGAATGCCACACCGCCTGCCGGTGGCGTGGCCATGTTGCCGGCAACCCATGTGGCCTGTGCATCGACTGGTGGCCGTATTCTCACATTTGAAATCAGCGAACTGAAGCTGATGGAAAAGGGCGGACGCGGCTTGATGCTGCTGGATCTGGAAGCCAAGGACACATTGGCTGGTGCAGCGGCCTACACCCGCAGCGTGAAGCTGGTGGGCATTGGCCGTGGTGGCAAAGACCGCGAAGAAACTTTGGAAATTCGGAGCTTGAACAATGCCCGCGCAGCCCGCGCTCGCAAAGGCAAAGCGGCCGATCTGGGTTTCAAGCCGACCCACATTAGCCGTGTCGAGTAAGGTCTGCTCAGGCAACAGGTGTTGCCTGGCAGACATTCAAGGCCGCAGCCACTCAAGGCAGGGCCTCAGTGTTTCGGGGCAAAGTGCATGCGCGGCACAAACTGATAGGTTGAGCGCCAGCAAGTGGCCAGCAACTCCTCAGGGCCGTGTCGGTGCGTCAATTTTTTGCGCAAGCGCGACACGCAGACCTGCAATCGTTTGTTGTTGTAAAAATCGGAGAGGCCCCAGATGGCCATCTCTAAGGCGTCACTTCGAAGCGCTTGTTCGGGCGCCATCGCCAATTGAGTGAGCAGTACCGTTTCCATGGCGGTTAAGCCAATGGCGTTGTTGGCCGGCCCAGTCAGCAATGCCCTGACAGGATCGATGGTCCAAGCCGATTGAAGTGTTCTGGGGAGCCTGGCTGCCAGGCGCTGAATGATGGCAATCAATTCGGTGGGGTGAAATGGTTTGCTGATACAGACATCGGCGCCGGCTGCGATGGCGGCAATCCGCTCCTGGGGTTCTGCCGCAGGTGAAATCATGACCACCCGCAGTTCGGGGTGCTTGGCCAACTGACCGGCCATGGTCAGGCATTGCTCGCCCAAGGTGGCCGCATCCAAGATCACGACGTCAAACGCGGTTTGTTTGTTCTGCGCGGTGAGGTCTTCTGGATGCTCGCAATGATGGGCCTGTATGCCTGCGCTGTGGAGGTGCGAGAGCAAATGCTCCGCCAATTGTGGGTCTTGTTCAACAAAGCTGACGCAAAGTGGTTTCATGGCGGATGTCCCTGTTTAATGTTAACTTAAGAATTCATCCTAATTCTTTTTGTATACATTAATGATGTACTTGTAACTAATAATTCCACAAAAAAGCACACTTTTTCAACTTTTAACTGATATTTCTCCTCTGAAAAGACTGTTTTTTGCATTGCCTTGCCACGGACTTGCAAAACAATCCAATGTGGCAAATTTGATGAAATTGGAATGAAATTGTATTCATTCCTGCTGGATCTGAGGCTGCGTCAGCCGATTTCTGCGATGAGTTCGATCTCAACACAAGCCCCCATGGGCAATTGCGCCACACCAAAGGCGCTGCGGGCATGAACCCCTTTGTCGCCCAGCACTTGGCCCAAAAGTTCACTGCAACCATTGGTCACAAGGTGTTGATCGGTGAAGCTGGATGTGGAGTTCACCAGGCTCATCACTTTGACAATGCGTGTGACCTTGTTCAGATCGCCCACGGCGGCATGCAAAGTGCCCAACAAATCAATCGCGACTGCGCGCGCCGCGGCTTGTGCTTCTGTGACGTCCATGTTGAGGCCCAACTGTCCGACCCAAACTTTGCCATCTTTTTTGGCGATGTGGCCGCTGAGGAAGACCAAGTTGCCCGTTTTGACAAAGGGCACATAGGCGGCAGCAGGTGTGGCCACAGGGGGCAAGGTGATTTGGAGAGCTTCAAGGCGTTGGTAGATGGACATGGTCATGGCTCGGTTGATTGATTGGAACTGTTCAAAGGGGTTCGACAGTGACATTCACTTCGAGGGTGTGATGTGTGCCGCCTTGCAGCACGCCTCTTAAAGGTGAGACATCTGCAAAATCGCGTCCCACCGCCAAGCGCACGTAGTCGGGTCCTGGGCTGGACCAGCCATCACGGTTGTTGGTGGGATCGAAATCGTACCAATATTCTGGTGGTGTGGACGCAGCCGCAGAAGCGGTTGGGTTTACAGCAGAGGTCAACGCATGGGGTATTTTGAGAGACACCCATGCATGTGATGCGTCGCTGCCAATCAAGCGTGCTTGGCCAGGTGGCGGTTCAGTCAGCAAATAGCCACTGACATAGCGAGCCGCCAAACCCAAGCTTCTCAAACAAGCCAACATGACATGCGCAAAATCTTGGCAGACGCCCTTTTTGTCCCCCAACACTTTGAGCGCTGGCGTGCTGATGTCCGTGCTGAAAGATTCGTAGGTGAAATCGGCGTGAATGCGTTGCATCAAATGCCGAGCAGCTTCGATCAAATTTCTGCCCGGTGTGAAACTGCTTTGCGCGTAAAGGGCAAATGCCAAGTCAATCGGTGCATGGTGCGAGCCGTAGGCAAAGCCTGTCGCTTCATCGCTGGCTTGCCCTGCACGGTATTGGTAGGCCGTTTTGGCATGTTCCCAACTGATGTCTTGCGCCCATTGATTCCGTTGCAGCAAGGTCCGCGCTTCAAGCGCATAGGTGGACACTTCGCTTTGTGCACGCACTGTCAAGGTGTTGTGTGGTGAGCTGAGTGACCAATAAGCGCGGTGATTGCCGTAGGCGTCGATGTTCAGACTGATTTTGGAGGCCTCTGGGTCGGTGCTGAAGGTATGCCGCTCGCAGCTTTGGCAGGGTGTGTCAGGGGGCATCAAATGCGCCACATGCTGTGCTGTTTCAACCGTCGGGGTGTAACGGTAAAGGGTCTCGTGGGTGATGCGCAGTTTCATGCTCAAGTCCTCAGGAGGCGCCCACGCTTTGCTGCGACTCGCCGCTGTGCGAGAAGAACAAGCCGTTGAGTTGGTCAGACACTGAGCGCGCCGTGCGACGGCAGTCACCCAACAATTGAATGAGTGCTTGCGAGTGTTGCATGCCGTCTGGCGACAGCGTGGCCAAGTCCAAAGCGGAAAGCACAGGGACTTGTTCAGACAGTGATTGAGTGGCGCCGTTGGCCAAATGACCCATGCGGGCCAATCGACCTCTCAATGTTTGCGCCACCCAACCGAGTGCGCGAGGGTTGTCGGTGTGCGTCAGCAAGAGTTCTAGAAGCGCTCCCAAGGTTCTGCTTTGTTGGTATTGCGCATGAAACGAAATGGTGCTGTCAAACAAAGCCAGCACGGCATCAAAGCCTGCTTGGGTGTGAAGGCACTGCGACTCAAGAGCGCACGTGAGTGCATGTGCCAAAAAATCTAGCCGCTCAATGTGTCGTCCAATGGACAGCAAACGCCAGCCATCGTCGCGTGTCATGCGGTCCGTTTGTGCGCCCGTCAGGGCCGCCATCAATTGGCTGGTTCGTTTCAACAGTTGTTGTGCCCACACGCTGCTGGCCACCGGGGCATCGTTTTGTGCCGGTTGAAAGAATGCGTTTTCTGTTTGCTCAATGAGTGACCAGTGTTCCGGCGAGAGTCGCTCGCGCACAGCGGCGGCAGCCAGCTTGATGGCGCGCAAGTTGTAGCCAACACCCGTGGTGTGTTGGGTGTCCCAAAAACCGGCAATCAGGGAGCGCTCAAAAACGCGCCGCGATTGCTGTGCTTGTGGCACGCCGGGTGCCACCAAACCATGGCTGACACACAGGGTGCTGAGCCACGTCATCAAGGGCAAACTGTGCTGTGCTTCGCTGTTCAAGCTCTCTAAAGTCAAGCGCGACAAGCGCAAGGTATTTTCTGTGCGCTCTGAATAGCGGCCCATCCAAAATAAATTCTCTGCTGCACGGCTGGTGACCATGCGATGACGCTGCGGACTGGCCACGAACACGGCTTCTGGTGTGACCGTCTTTGTTTGAGCCGGACTGGGCTGTCCGATCACCCAGACATCGGCACTGCTGCCACCTTGCTGCATCGAAGCAATGCCCTTGCTGGTGCCCAATCGCGCCAAGCCACCCGGCAAGACTTGCCAGCCACCAGATTCGTTGGCCAACACAAAGACACGCAAGATGACCGGGCGTACGGGCATGTCCTTGAGGTTGGCAAATGTGGGGGTGTGCGAAAGGGGTAAAAAGCCTTGCACTGTGTGTGCTTCAGGATCACTCTGAATCCGTGCACGCCATTCATCCAAACCGCGCCAATCTAGGGTGTGGCCCATGATGGGTTCAAAGCTGCGACGGCCAGGGGTGTAGGGATAAGTGGGTTTGATAACGCAATCTTGCAAGCGCGGCAAGGCATCATGCATGGCGGCGGGCTCGCCACACCACCAACTTGGTATGGCGGGCAAGAGCAACTCTTCTTTCAAAAGCGCTTGCGATAAATTGGGCAAGAAACCCAACAAGGCATTGGACTCCAGAAAACCAGAGCCGGGTGTGTTGGCCACCAACACATTGCCAGCGCGAACCGCTTGCAACAAACCTGGTACACCCAGTGTGGATTCAGCCCGCAACTCTAAGGGGTCCAGCCAATCGTCGTCTACGCGCTTGAGCAAACCATGCACCGGTTTCAAGCCTTCCAAGGTTTTGAGGTACAGCTTTTCATCGCGAACCAACAAGTCATTGCCTTGCACCAGGGACAAGCCCAAATAGCGGGCCAAATAGGCTTGCTCAAAATAAGTTTCGTTGTAGGGGCCAGGCGTCAAGAGCGCGATGTGCGCCTGCATGCCGGCTGAAGTGCGCAGTTTGAGGGCATTGACAAACGAACGGTAAGACTCTGCCAAGCCTCTGACAGGCATGGCTTCAAAGGCCCGAGAGAATTGGTTGGAAATGATTTGCCGGTTTTCCAGCAAATAGCCTAAGCCGGATGGCGCTTGGGTTCTCTGCGACAACAGCCACCAACAGCCATCAGGGCCTTTGACCAGATCGAAGGCGGCCAAATTCAGATGTCGGCCGCCCACGGGTGTACTGCCTTGCATGGCTTGCAAATAGCCCGCATGACCTTGCACCAAGGCATAGGGCAGGGCACCTTGCTGCAGCAAGTGCTGCATGCCGTACACATCGGACATGATGCCTTCCAGCAAGCGCATGCGCTGAATCACACCGACTTCAATTTGTTGCCAATCTTGCGTGGACAAGATCACAGGCAGCAGGTCCAAGGCCCATGGTCGTTGGGGTTGATCGGCATTGGCATAGACGTTGTACGTCATGCCGTTGTCGCGAACTTGGCGCACCATGGCCTCGTGCCTGGCAGGCAAACTTTGCATACCCTGTTTGCCCAAGTGCGCTAAAAATTCAGCCCAGTGCGGTGTCACTTGCGTGGCTTGGCTCACCGCACCAAAAATCGAATCGGTGCTTTCGCCTGGCGTGGCAGAGACACCACCGCGCATTTCATCCCAATGGCCTTTCGGCGCAAATTCGACCGTGCGCAAAATGGCGCGCACAGCGTCTGCTGAGTCTGACTTGTTGGCGTCGTTCAGCGCGTTAGGCAAGCCAGGCTCAGTGCGGGTCTGCGACTGAAATTGCGACTGCGACGAAGAGGTGTTGTTAATTTCCACAATGCATGAATTGTCGCCTCATCTTGGCTTGCGCAGGTCCAATGTCCAAGGAAATTCTGGACTGGCTGCCAATTCAACGTTGGCCGGTGGCATGGCCATTCGTCCTGGGGTGTGGCCCATGCGGAAGAAACGGGCAAGTCGCCGACTTTCTGCTTCATACGCATTGACGGGCAAGGTGTCATAGTTGCGCCCGCCAGGATGCGCCACATGGTACTGGGCACCGCCAAGGGAGCGCTTCATCCAAGTGTCCAGCACATCGATCGTGAGGGGTGCATGAACGCCGATGCTGGGGTGCAAGGACGAAGGGGGGTTCCACGCCTTGTAGCGAACACTGGCCACATATTCACCGGCGGTTCCTGTGGGTTGCAGGGGCAGGGCTTGACCATTGACCGTGACGGTGTAGCGACTGGGATTGAGCCCTGTCACATGCACTTCGAGTCGCTCCAAAGAAGAGTCCACATACCGCGCTGTGCCACTGGAGGTGCTCTCTTCGCCCATGACGTGCCAAGGCTCAAGCGCATTGCGCAGGGTGACCTGAATGGCATCGACGCAGAACTCACCCACACGAGGGAATCTGAATTCAAAGTGCGGCGCAAACCATGCGGGGTCGAAGTGGAAACCGGCATCGCCCAGTTCGGTGAGCACATCGTCAAAATCCATTTTGACAAAACTGGGCAACATGAAGCGGTCGTGCAAACTGGTTCCCCAACGCGTGACCGGTGCTGTGTAGTGTTCTTCCCAAAAGCGCGCCACCAATGCGCGCAACAGCAACTGCTGCACCACACTCATGCGTGCATGGGGCGGCATTTCAAAAGCCCGCAATTCAAGCAGGCCCAAGCGGCCGGTGGCCGAGTCGGGTGAATACATTTTGTCGATGCAAAACTCACTGCGGTGGGTATTGCCCGTCATGTCCACCAGAATGTTGCGCAAACTGCGGTCCACCAACCAAGGTGGCATGCTTTGGCCATGGCGCTGTCGGTTGCGTTCAATTTCTCTCAGTGCAATTTCTAACTCATAGACCTGATCGTTGCGCGCCTCGTCCACGCGTGGCGCCTGGCTGGTGGGGCCAATGAACATGCCGCTGAACAAGTAACTCAAACTGGGGTGGTTGTGCCAATACAAGAGCAAGCTGGCCAAGACCTCGGGCCTGCGCAAAAATGGGCTGTCTTCGGGCGTGGCACCCCCCATGACCACGTGATTGCCACCGCCAGTTCCGGTGTGGCGCCCATCGGTCATGAATTTTTCGGCACTCAAGCGGGTTTCAAAAGCGGCTTGGTACAAAAACTCTGTGTGCTCAACAACTTCTTTCCAGCTGCTGGCAGGATGGATATTGACTTCAATGACCCCTGGGTCTGGTGTGACTTGAAGCAGCTTCAAGCGCGGATCGCGTGGGGGTGGATAACCCTCCAACACAATTTTGACTTGAAGTTTTTGTGCGGTCGCTTCGACGGCTTCTAGAAGATTCAAATAATCTTCTAATCGGGCCAAGGGCGGCATGAAGACATACATCACGCCTTGAACGCGGTGGTCGTTTTGGGCGTCCTTCAAAGGCACTGGCCCATTGGCCCGGCGTGGGTCTCGAATTTCCACACAAAGCGCAGTGCGTACGGTGGTGGTATCGGAGGCAAAGCGTTTGGGTGCTGGTGCGTTGACGCTTACCCTCGATTGCATGACGGGAGCCGATGCGAATTTGGCGGCGGGCTGAGTGGTCGACAGCGGGACTCTGGGCGAATAGGGGTCTTGGTCAACCAAGACTGTTCTGTCGGTCGGTGCTGACCAAGGCAAAGAGTCCAGGGGCAAGCGCCATCCCATGGCGGAGTCTCCGGGCATCAGGTACAAACGCTCGTCGCGAACAAACCATGAGCCGCTGTGCCAAGTGGTGGCGGGATGGCTGGTGTCACCCGATTCAACTGCTTCTAGTGGCAACAAGTAACCGACTTCCTGATCGAGCCCTTGTGAGAACACGCGATGCAATCGGGCACGTTCCAGCTCATCTTCCAAACGTGAATCAAAGGGGTCGACATTGACGGGTAAACGACGTTCGCGCCACAGGTAGTACCAAGTGTCTTCATAGCCCGGCAATATGTTTTGGGGCTTGACACCCAGGCTGTTGGCCAGCGTCGACAAAAACAATTGCGCATCTTGCGGGGTATAGTGCTGAGAGACATTTTCGTCAGCAAACAAGCCAGGGTCTTGCCAACAAGCTTGTCCATCGGTGCGCCAGTAAATGCTCAACGCCCAGCGTGGCAGTTGCTCGCCAGGGTACCATTTGCCTTGACCAAAATGCAGAAAACCGCCTTGGCCATATTCATCACGAAGTTTGTGAACCAGTTCGGTCGCCAGACCGCGTTTGGTGGGCCCCAAGGCATCGGTGTTCCACTCAGGGGCATCCCGGTTTTCGGTCGCTACAAAGGTGGGCTCACCGCCCATGGTCAAACGCACATCGCCTTCGATGAGCTGTGCATCGACCTGCTCACCCAGTTGTAAAACTTCGGCCCATTGTTCTTCGGTGTAGGGCTTGGTCACGCGCGGCGATTCGTAGATCCGCGTGATGGCCATTTCGTGGCTGAACTCAACTTCGGCTTCGTCCATCAAACCTTCGATGGGTGCCGCGCCAGAGGGTTGCGGCGTGCAAGCCAATGGAATGTGCCCCTCACCAGCCAGCAAGCCTGAGGTGGGATCAAGCCCCACCCAGCCTGCGCCGGGCAGATACACCTCGCACCAGGCATGCAGATCGGTAAAGTCAACCTCGGTGCCGCTGGGACCATCGAGTGACTTCACATCGGGTGTGAGCTGTATCAGATAGCCCGACACAAATCGGGCGGCCAATCCCATGTGGCGCATGAGTTGCACCAAGAGCCAAGCAGAGTCTCGGCAAGAGCCACTTTTCAGCGTCAAGGTTTGCTCAGGCGTTTGAACGCCGGGCTCCATTCGAATCAGGTAGCTGATGTCTTTGTAGACGCGTTGGTTAATTTGCACCAAAAAGTCGATGGTGCGTTGACGCTTGCGATCGAGCGAGCTGAGGTATTTTTTGAACAAAGGGGTGCGCGGCAATTTGTCCAAATACGCCAGCAACTCTTCTTTCAGTTCTGGAGAATAGGTGAGGGGTACTTCTTCAGCACTGGGCTCTAAGAAAAAATCAAAGGGGTTGAAGACGGCCATCTCGGTCACCAAGTCCACCGTCACTTTGAACTCGGTGGTTTTGCTTGGGAACACCAGTCGCGCTTGGTAGTTGGAAAACGGGTCTTGCTGCCAATTGATGAAGTGCGCGGCAGGTTCGATGCGCAGGCTGTAAGACAGGATGCGGCTTCGGCTGTGAGGCGCGGGACGCAAGCGAATGACTTGGGGGCCGAGTTGAACCGGCCGGTCATACCGGTAGTGCGTAACGTGGTGCAGTGCGACGTGGATGGACATAAATGCAAGTAAGCGCAACAGCGGCTGCATCGAAAGAGCAGCTCGGGCTCCCTAAACTAGCAAAAGCCGCGCCATGGTGGCCAGGCGGAAAGGCTCTAGATGCTGAAGTGGGCGCCCTGGTGGATCGGCGGTTGGCTTTTGGGCACAGCCATTCAGTTGCAGCAGGCGCAGTTTTGGCCGGCGTCATGGGTTGGCTTGTCTGCTGGTTTGGCTTGTGGCTTATGGGGTCTGGTTCGATTTGCGGGGCGTGGGTGGGGCGTCCAGTCAATGGGGTTGCAAGGGTTTCAGGCGCTGGGGTATGGGCTTTGCGCTGTGTGTCTGTCGCTGGCCTTTGTCAATGCGCGCTGCAATCTCCAGGCTCTGGAGGCACTCGACTCTGCACTTGAGGGTCAGGATTTGCAGGTCTTGGGTGTGGTGGCTTCGCTGCCGCAAACGGGACCAACAGGTGTGCGATTTCGACTGCAGGTTGAAAAAGCTTCGAGGGCAGACACCTTGGCTGCCGTCAAGGTGCCTGAGTGGATTGAACTTTCTTGGTACGACCGTGATGCTGCCAATCCCATTGACGATCGCGCGTGGGACGACCTGAAAGCAGGCGATCAATGGCAATTTCAGGTGCGTTTGAAAGCACCGCATGGCAACCTCAATCCACAAGGCTTTGATTACGAACTTTGGCTGTGGGAGCAAGGTGTGATGGCCACTGGCACCGTGCGAGCAGGCAAGCGAAATGCCGCGCCTCGCAAGCTCAGTGGGTCTTGGCGCTATGCCATCACCCAGGCGCGGCAACTTGTGCGAGCGCGCATTGCACAAAGCAGCATGGGTTGGACCTTGCCAGCATTGCAGGGGCAAGCGACTGACTTGAGCGGTGTCATTGCAGCTTTGGTGATGGGCGATCAAGCCGCCATATCGCCCGCTGCATGGGACATCTTCAGGGCCACAGGTGTGGCGCATCTGATGAGCATTTCAGGCTTGCACATCACCTTGTTTGCCTGGCTCATGGCCAAGCTCATTGGTGCTTTGTGGCGAGGGTCCGCGCGGCAGGGCCAGCGCTGGTGTTTGTGGGTGCCTGCGCCTTACGCGGCCGCTGTGGGGGGTGCGGCCTTGGCCACTTTGTATGCCTTGTTCAGTGGTTGGGGCTTGCCTGCACAGCGGACGGTGATCATGTTGCTGGTGGCCAGTCTCATGAAAAGTGCTGGCTTGCAGTGGCCTCAGTTTTGGGTTCTGGGCGTGGCTTTGGGTGTTGTGGTGCTCTGGGATCCGTGGGCCTTGCTGCAGTCTGGATTTTGGTTGAGCTTCATGGCGGTCGCTGTTTTGATGTGGATGGACCCATCAACCCCTTTTGAGCGCACCAAGATGGCGAATGAAGGCGCTGAAACGGTGCGTGGTGCACCGCTTGAAAAATGGCATCTGTCTGTTTTGAAGCGGCTACGCCAATCGCTGCTGTCGCTCTTGAAGGAACAATGGGTGCTGAGTCTGGCCCTCACGCCGCTGTCCGTTCTGTTTTTTGGACAAATCTCAGGAATCGGTTTTTTGGCCAATTTGGTCGCCATCCCATGGGTCACTTGGGTGGTCACACCCTTGGCCATGTTGGGGGTCTTGTGGTCACCTTTTTGGGGCTTGGCTGCTTGCGCAATGCAACCCCTGATGTCGCTGCTGTCGTGGATGAGTCAGCTTTCGTGGGCTGTGTGGACTTTGCCGGTGCCTCCGACGGGCATGCTCTTGATGGCTGTAGTGGGCGGCTGTGTTCTCCTACAAACTTGGCCATGGCCGATTCGTGCTTGGGGGCTAATGTTCATGCTGCCCAGCTTCTTGTGGCAGGCGCCGCAGCCTGCCTGGGGCGAGTTTGACTTGTGGTTTGTCGATGTGGGGCAGGGCAATGCCGTGCTCTTAAGAACAGCGCACCATGCGCTGCTTTATGACACGGGGCCCCTTTATTCAGAAACCACGGACGCTGGCCAACGGGTGCTGGTGCCGCTGTTGTCGCGATGGGGTGTTCAACTGGATCGCTTGATGTTGAGCCATCGCGATGCAGACCACACCGGAGGCGCTGCCGCCGTATTGAAGTCGCAGCCCCAAGCAGACTTGTTGACGTCCATCGAAAAGACGCATCCACTGTCTGCCCTTCGTGACATTCAGCATTGCCAAGCAGGGCAGCGTTGGGTCTGGGATGGCGTGCAATTTGAAATTTTGCACCCTCTTGAAAGCAACTACTTGCCTGCAGCCACCTCCAATTCTTTGAGCTGCGTGCTTCGAGTTGATGCAAGTCAAGGCGCAAATTCGGTGCTTCGGCATGATGGCGTGGCGGGCAGTGCACTGTTGGTGGGCGATATTGAAGCGTCTCAAGAAATGCGTTTGCTGCAGCGTCAAGTTCTTCAGCCTGTTGATGTGTTGTTGGTTCCACACCATGGCAGTCAAACGTCGTCGACGGAAGACTTCATTGGGGCATTGGCGCCAAAGTGGGCGGTGGTGCAGGCGGGCTATCGAAACCGTTATGGCCATCCAGCCCCTCGCATTTTGCAGCGGTATGCTGCGCAAGGGGTCCCTTTGGTCGCATCACCTGCCTGTGGCGCAGCCCATTGGCAAAGCCAGTTGCCCGCAGACATGCGCTGTGAGCGCCAGGTGCATCGCCGTTATTGGCAACACCAGGCTGGCTCATGAAGGATCAGGTTATGCTGGAAGCGTTGAGGGTGCGGGTATGCATCTTGCTTTTAAACCGACAGGAGTGAAGTCAGATGCAGCAATTTGATGAAATGTACAGTGAGGCCGCAGCCACCCAGGCGGGCAGCCCCGTTCGGCCGCACTACAAGGCGTATGCCGATTGGTTGGCCAGTCAAAGCGAAGCCGTGATGCTGGCCCGCCGCGAAGAAGCGGAAATGATTTTTCGCCGAGTGGGCATCACGTTTGCCGTCTATGGCGACAAAGATGAAAGCGGCTCTGGCACCGAACGCTTGATTCCATTCGACTTGATTCCCCGCATCATTCCGGCCCATGAGTGGCAAAGCATGGAAAAGGGCCTGGTGCAACGCGTGACCGCGCTGAACCGTTTTATCCATGACGTTTACCACGATCAGGAAATCATCAAAGCGGGCCTCATTCCAGAGGATCAGATTCTCAGAAATGCACAGTTCCGTCCCGAAATGATGGGCGTGGATGTGCCGCACCAAATTTACTCACACATCAGCGGCATTGACATCGTGCGCGCGCCCAATGCACAAGGTGAGGGTGAGTACTACGTGTTGGAAGACAATTTGCGGGTGCCCAGTGGCGTGAGTTACATGCTGGAAGACCGCAAGATGATGATGCGTTTGTTTCCAGAACTGTTCAGCCGGCACCGTGTCGCGCCTGTGGCACATTACCCCGACTTGTTGCTGGAAACTTTAAGGGCCTCCAGCCCCGCATCTTCTGCTGAGCCTACGGTGGTGGTGCTCACCCCTGGCATGTACAACAGTGCTTATTTTGAGCACGCCTTCTTGGCCCAGCAAATGGGCGTGGAATTGGTTGAAGGCCAAGACTTGTTTGTCAAAGACCAATTTGTTTACATGCGAACCACGCGCGGCCCTAAGCGTGTGGATGTGATTTACCGACGTGTGGACGATGACTTCTTAGATCCCAAAGTCTTCAGGCCCACTTCCACTTTGGGTTGTGCTGGTTTGATGGATGCTTACCGTGCGGGCAATGTGGCCATCTGCAATGCCGTCGGCACGGGCGTGGCTGATGACAAGTCCATTTACCCCTACGTGCCGCAAATGATTGAGTTTTATTTGGGCGAGAAACCGATTTTGAAAAATGTGCCCACCTTCATGTGCCGCAAGCCCGATGACTTGGCCTATACCTTGGCCAACTTGAAAGACTTGGTGGTCAAAGAAGTGCACGGTGCGGGCGGTTACGGCATGTTGGTGGGGCCAGCTTCTACCAAAGTAGAAATTGAAAATTTCCGTGCAGCGCTCTTGGCCAATCCTTCGGGCTATATCGCCCAACCCACCTTGAGTTTGTCCAGTTGTCCCACCTATGTAGAGAGCGGTGTCGCACCGCGTCACATTGACTTG
Organism: Comamonadaceae bacterium; assembly: GCA_947373185.1. Lineage (GTDB taxonomy): Bacteria > Pseudomonadota > Gammaproteobacteria > Burkholderiales > Burkholderiaceae_C > Limnohabitans_A. The sequence continues at coordinate 161,188 of CANBWP010000002.1, forward strand.
CGGCCTTTTGTGTTGAGTGGCCGCACGGTGCAAATGGTGCCGGGGGGCCTTACGCGCGTGGCTTTGAAAGAGGGCTCTTTGGTGGTCAATTCGTCGCAGGGCGGTGGTACCAAAGACACATGGATTTTGCAATCTTGAAAGACGTTTCATGCTAAGCCGAACTGCTGATCACTTGTTTTGGATGTCGCGTTACACCGAGCGCGCAGAAAACACCGCCCGCATGTTGAATGTGAGTTACGAGACCTCTTTGTTGCCACAATCTAGCGCCACTGTGCAATCGGGTTGGGAAGGCTTGCTCTCCATCAGTGAGTTGCTGCCCGCTTACACCAAGCTGCATGGCGAGGTCACTGCGCACCACGTGATGCAGTTCATGGTGATGGACCCCAACAATCCTTCCTCCATTATTTCTTGCTTGCGTGCCGCCCGAGAAAACGCACGGGCTGTCCGTGGTGCGCTCACCACTGAAGTCTGGGAAACACAAAACCAGACTTGGCTCGAAGTCAACCGCATGATTCGCTCAGGCGAATTTGAAACCGATCCGGGTAAGTTTTTTGAATGGGTCAAGTTCAGGTCGCACTTATCCCGCGGTGTGACGGTTGGAACGATGCTGATGGACGAGTCTTTGCACTTCATGCGTTTGGGCACATTTCTAGAGCGTGCCGACAACACCGCGCGTTTGGTGGATGTGAAGTTTCATGCCGTCCAAAACGACCGTTTTGGCGCCGTGCCATTGGCACCGGCCATGGTTCAGCAAATGCAGGCGCAATCGATGATGCCCGAGGCAACTTTAGACGGCACACAAGAATTTGATTTCTACCACTGGAGCGCCATCTTGCGCAGCGTCAGCGGCTTTGAAATTTACCGCAAGGTCTATCGCGATGTGATTCGTCCTGACCGTGTCGCCGAGCTGCTGATTTTGCGTCCCGACATGCCTCGATCATTGCATGCCAGTTTGAATGAAGTGGTGAACAATCTCGAGGCGGTCACCGACAACACGCAAAGCGAAACCCTGCGCCACGCCGGCAAACTGCGCGCCGATTTGGCCTATGGCCGTATCGATGAAATCTTGGCCACGGGACTGCATGCTTACCTCACCCAATTCTTGGAGCGGGTGAATGTGTTGGGCGGTCGAATCAGCCGTGAGTTTTTGATGCCACAGGTCGGTTGACACGCGTCCTGTTTGCTGAAACGGCCAACGGGCTTGGTAACATCGACCCATGCCTGTTCAAAAGATCCTCTCTACATCGCCCATTGTTCTGTCGGACTTAGAAGGCCTGCATGTTCTCGCAGGTTTGAATGCGGTTGTCGGCGAAGAAGGTAGCGGTAAAACCAGGTTGCTGCGTCTTTTGTGTGAGATGCAAAACGATGCACTGTGGCTTGATTTGCGCTTGCCAGCGCACGATGCGTTGACACCCGAGGAAGTCTGGGCAACTCTGCAAAGCCAATACCCCCGATGGAATGAAAAATTGTGCCGTGCTTTGTGCGAAGCCTTGGGCCTGGCCGAACATTTGGGCAAACAACTCTTCATGCTGTCGACTGGAAGTCGCCGCAAGGTCGGCTTGATTGCTTTGTTGGCCAGCGGCGCTAAGTTCACGTGCTTAGATCAGCCCTTTGCGGCCCTGGATCAAGCTTCGATTGGCGTGCTTTGCAAAGTCTTGAACGACATGGCCCGCGAGACGTCGCGCGCTTGGCTGGTGGCAGATTATGAAGCGGACACGCGCTTGCATTGGGACCATGTGATTTCGTTGGACCCGGCTTCGCTGGCTTTGAGTGGTCGGACATGGTAGCTTGTGTGAATCATCAATGAGCTCAGAAATTCCGGATCGTTTTTTGATTTCAAAACCAACTTTTTGGCGGACAGTGCCAACACGGCACAAGCAGAGTTGCATGCGCCGATGACTTCATTTCACGGTTTCACGCGTTCTGCCACAGCCTGCCCTAACTCAATCACCGCCATCGCGTAATAGCTGCTCCAGTTGTAGCGCGTGATGGCATAGAAGTTGTCAGTGCCGGCCACATAGCTGGGAGGGTCATCGCCATTGAGTAACTCAATCAAAGCCAAAGGGCCCGTGTGCGCCAATGCTTCAAGGTCCAACACAGCGCCTTTGGCCACAAAGCTGCCCACGCTGAACGTCGGCAAGATGTCCGGCGCCATCAGCGCATCCATGTCGAGTTGTTCTCGATTGAAAGTAACAGGGAAGTGGGTGGGCATGCCGGACTTCCACTGGAAGGCCTTGAAGTAGTTGGCCACCGAGCCAATGACATCGGCGGTGTTGTTGAACAAGTCGATGTGCTGGTCGCCATCAAAGTCCACCGCAAACTTGGCCCAGCTAGACGGCATGAACTGAGGCAAACCCAAGGCGCCTGCATAGCTGCCTTTGATGTTGGCCGGTTTGATTTTTTCTTGGTGGGACAGTACCAAAAACTGCGCCAATTCTTTGGAGAAAAAGGCTTGCCTTTCTGAGGCTCTCGGATGTTCTTTGGGGAAATCGAAGGTGAGGGTGCTGAGCGCATCCAGGGTCCGAAAATTGCCCGTGTGTTGACCATAGAAAGTTTCGACGCCAATGATGCCAACGACCAGCCAAGCTGGCACGCCATAAGTTTGCTCGGCTTTCTCCAGGGTGACCCGATTGGTTCTCCAAAATTCAACACCAGCCTGAATGCGCTTGGGTTCAATGAACCTTGCTTGGTAAGCTGCCCAGTTTTTCTTGTTCACTTGGGTGGGGGGCAGAATCAGTTTGGAAATGCTGGGAATCAAGCGTGCCTGCGCCAATTGGGCTTTGACCCATTTGACGTCGAGCTGATTGTCTTTCGCCATTTGTTCGGCCCAGAGCGCCACATCTTTGCGCTTGGCATAGGAAGGTCCGGGCGAGGTGCTGGGTGCACTGATTTTGGATTTGTGCTTGTTCTTGCCCTCGGCCGCATGAAGACCCGCAGAAAAAGCGATGCAAAAACAAGTCAGAATCAAAGGCAAAATGCGCATGCCTTGAGTTTAGCCGTGGAATGCTGACAGGGTGTCGTGATAAGCTGGAATCCTTGAACGTTTGATTTGACCTTTTACAAAGTTATCCATGGGCGCCACAGGCTATTTCACACATTCGGATTGTCGCCTTCATGAAATGGGCGAGGGCCACCCAGAGTGTCCGCAGCGGCTAGATGCCATCGAAGATCGCTTGCTCATCACGGGTCTCGACCACGCTTTAGACCGCCGCGAGCCAGCGCCTGCCTCCTTGGCTGACATTGAGTTGGCGCATGGCCGCATGTACGTGGCCTCACTGCGGGGGTTGAGCGACGCCTTGGTGGAAGACATGCAAGCCGGTGGCCCCTCTCACTCTGCCTTGGACCCTGATACCTCGATCAACTCGCACACATGGAAGGCTGCCCTGCGTTCTGTGGGGGCAGCATTAGAGGCGACCGATGCGGTCATGGCCGGCGAATTGGAAAACGCTTTTTGTGCCATTCGGCCGCCAGGGCATCACGCTGGCCATGACAAGGCCATGGGCTTTTGCTTTTTCAACAACGTGGCCATTGCGGCCAAGTACGCTCTGGAGCGGCACGGCTTGCAGAGAGTGGCCATCGTTGACTTTGATGTGCACCATGGCAACGGCACTGAAGACATCGTGGCGGGAGACGAGCGCATTTTGATGGTGAGCTTTTACCAACACCCGTTTTACCCAGAGGGCGGTGCTTTAAAACACGACGCCAACCTGGTCAATTTGCCAGTGCCGGCCTACACCCGCGGCATGGACATTCGGGAACTGATTGACATGATGTGGATGCCTCGTCTGGAAGCCCATCGCCCAGAGTTGATTTTCATCAGCGCCGGTTTTGATGCGCACCGCGAGGACGACATGGGGCAGCTGGGCTTGGTCGAGCAAGACTATGTGTGGATCACCCAACGCATCAAGGATGTGGCGCTCAAATACGCCAAGGGCCGCATCGTGAGCTGCCTAGAAGGTGGTTACAACCTCAGCGCTTTGTCGCGCAGTGTTGAAGCACACATCCGTGTGTTGGCCGACGTTTGAGACCCCTCTCAAGATTGACTGAATGAGGCCCTGAATTGATCAAAGTTCCCAACATGATGAACGACCCTGCCGTGTGGTGGGACAGTTTGAATTCACAGGAGGCCATTCAAGAGGTGCTGCTGTTTGCCGCCTGCATTGCAGTGGCCGGTGTCTTGGTTTGGTTGGTCAGACGATCTACAAGGGCTTGGACGCTGTCTGTGTTGCTGGGTCGCAATTTGGTCGATGGTGTTTTGTTCCCCACGCTCTTACTTGGTCTGGTGTTTGGCACGCGAGCCGTTTGGGGGCGAGGTCATCCGCTTTGGATTTTTGATTTTTTGGTGCCGGTGTGCGTGTCTTTGGCCGGCATTCGTTTGGGGGTCAAAGTATTGCAAGCCACCTTCAAAAATTCTGATTGGATCAGACCTGTCGAACGAAGCTTGTCTTGGCTGGCTTGGGGCGCCGTGGTGCTCTGGCTCACAGGACTTCTGCCCATGATTTTGGAGGAGCTCGATCAAATTCATTGGACAGTAGGCACGTCGCATCTGTCGGTTCGCACACTGATTGAAGGAGGCTTGACGGCTGGCGTGGTCATGCTGCTCACCCTTTGGATGTCGTCGGCAATTGAAGCGCGTTTGCTTAAATCTTCTTCGGGCAGTGAGTTGTCTTTGCGCAAAGCCGTGAGCAACGCTGTGACTTCTTTGTTGATGTTCGTGGGCTTGATGTTGTCCTTGTCCGCAGTGGGCATTGACCTGACGGCGCTTTCGGTGCTGGGCGGGGCTGTGGGTGTGGGCATTGGCTTTGGTTTGCAAAAACTGGCGGCCAATTACGTCAGCGGTTTTGTCATCTTGGCTGAGCGCAGCATGCGCATTGGCGACAGTGTCAAGGTCGATGGCTTTGAGGGGCGCATCACCGACATCAAGGCACGATACACCGTCATTCGTGCGCCCAATGGCCGGGAGTCCATCGTGCCCAATGAGATGCTGATCAACAGCCGCGTTGAAAATTTGTCATTGGCAGATTCACGCGTCCTTCAAAGCACCAGCGTGTCGGTGGCCTATGGCAGCGATGTCCCCTTGGTGATGGGTTTGCTCAAACAAGCTTGTGAAGCACAAGCGCGGGTGCTAGCGGAGCCTGCGCCATTTGTGACCTTGACCAATTTTGGTGCTGATGGCTTGGAATTTGGTGTGCACTATTGGATGGACGAGCAACACGCAGGGGTGCTGACCTTGCGGTCTGACATCAACGTGGACATCTTGAAGGTCCTGCAAGCCAACGGCATTGAAATTCCGTTTCCGCAACGCGTGGTTCACACGCGTCCCAGTTAAGTGGCCAGAATGGGGACAGGCCCGACCGAAGGCCAGTGCCATGGGCTTCATGCCGCTGAGGCGCCATGCAGTTTGGCGCGCAAGACTTGCGCGCAGAGGCTGACAGCCATGTTGGCTTCGTCGATGACGCGGCCCATGGTGATGAAACCATGAATCTGCCGCTCAAAACACACATACTGCGCCGGCACACCAGCCGTTGACAAAGCATCGGCATACATCAGGCCTTCATCACGCAGCGGGTCAAAGCCCGCGGTCATGATGAATGCGGGGGGCAAATTGGCGTGGCTTTCAGCCAATTGCGGTGCGGCACGCCAATCGTTGGCGTCCTCGCGGTGACGCAAGTAGTTTTCTGTGTAGTACGCAATCGAGTCTTGCGTGAGCATGTAGCCCTTGCCATTGGCATGGAAGGACGGCGTATCGGGCCACATCAGGGTGGCGGGGTAGATGAGCAACTGAAACGCAGGTTGAATGGCCTGACTGCGAAGTCCGAGACAGGCCGCGGCCGACAAGTTGCCACCGGCGCTGTCACCGCCAATGGCAATCCGCTTGGCATCAATGCCCAGGTCGGCAGCGTGCTGTGCAGTCCATTCAAATGCAGCCACGGTGTCCTCGTAGGCTGCTGGAAATTTGTGTTCAGGGCCCATGCGGTAGTCAACAGACACCACCACCACATCGGCTTGCAGGCACAAGCTTCGGCACAGCACATCATGGGTGTCCAAGTCGCCAATTGTCCAACCGCCGCCGTGAACATAGACCAATGCGGGCACAATTTTTTGTGTTTGTGCAGAAAACGGGTGGTACACCCGCACTGGCACCTTCACGCCTTGGTGAGACACCTCATGGTCTTGTACTTTGTAGACTTCTGGGGCATCGGGTTGGGTGAATGAGCGGCGCGCCCGATAGGATTCGCGAGCCTCCACAGGGGTGAGGGTGTTAACTGGCGGCACACCTTTGTCTGCCATCAGTTGCATCAGGGCTTTCGCTTGGGGATCTAGCATGGCACGGCTTTCTGTGGGTTGGTCAGGATGTTTAAGAAGTCATCAAGGAAGGCAGGTACAAGCTGAGCGATGGAAACAACAGCAAGATACCCAAGGTGATGATTTGCATGCCTACAAACGGCCAGCAACCGCGAAAGATGGTGCCCAAGCCAACCCTGGGCAACAAGGTGTTGAGCACAAACAAGTTCATGCCCACGGGCGGTGAGATCAACCCAATTTGAATGACCATCACGATCAGCACGCCAAACCAAACAGGATCAAAGCCGAGTTGAACCACAATGGGGAAAAACAGGGGAATGGTCAACAAAACCATGGTCAACTCTTCCATGACCGTGCCCAAGATGATGTAGATCAGCATCATGGCGCCCACCACCATGATGGGCGACAGTCCCAGGTGCGTGATCCATTCTTTCAAGTCGCCAGGCATGGTGGTGAAGTTCACAAAGTTGGCAAAGATGGTGGCTGCAATCAGCAGCGTGAACAGCATGCCGGTGGTGCGTGCAGACTCTACCAAGATGTCAATGAGTGATTCCCAGCTTAGGGCGCTGCGTGCCCATGCAAACAAGAAGGCGCCAGCTGCGCCCATGCCCGCACCTTCCGTGGCTGTGAAAATGCCGCCATAAATGCCGCCTAGCACCACAATGACCAAAAGCAGAACCCCCCAGATGCCGCGCAGTGCCGCCATGCGTTGGCCCCATGTGAATTTTTCACCGGCGGGTGCGTGCTCAGGATCGCGGGAGGTCATGATGACCACGGCCACCATGAGCAGGATGGCTGTCAAGATGCCAGGAATGACGCCGGCTGCAAAAAGTTTGCCGATGTGTGTCTCGGTCACGATGCCGTAAATCACCATGATGGTGGAGGGTGGAATCATGATGCCCAAAGTGCCGCCCGCCGCAATGACACCGGTCGACAAGGCGTCGCTGTAACCCAGTTTTTTCATGGAGGGGTAAGCCACTTTGCTCATGGTAGCTGCTGTCGCAATGGACGAGCCACAAATGGCACCAAAGCCAGCGCAAGCTGCGATGGTGGCGTGTGCCAAACCGCCACGACGATGACCAATGAAGGTGTAGGCTGCGTGGAAAAGTTCATGGGCCAAGCCAGCGCGGGCCACAAAATTGCCCATCAAAATGAACAAGGGGATGACGGAGAGGGTGTAGGCAAATCCGGTTTCTTGCACCACTTGTGCGGTGCTGGCCAAAGCAGGCAGCCAGCCTCGCGTCAGGCCAATGCCCACGATGCCAACCAAACCCATCGAAAAAGCCAAGGGCATGCGCAACAGGGCCAATCCAAAGATGGCAATGAAGCCAATGAGGGCTTCCGTCACAGCACGCCCCCTTCGGATTCTTCCTCGGCCAAAAGGGGCTGGAAGACCAAAATCAAATGCACGATGCCAGCCAATGCACACATGAAGCCCATGCCCATGATGAAGGGCGCTTTGGCAATTTTGAGTTGGGCGGTGGTCTCGCCAAACGAGGCGAAATCAATGCCCGTTGACATCATCAGCCACCCTAAAGCCAACAAGGCCAGACTGCAAAATAAGTTGACCAGTGCTTTTTGGAATTTGACGAAGTGAACGGGCCAAAAACTGTCCAGAGAATCGAATACGACGTGTTCGCCTTTGCGCGATACCAGGGGCAGGGCGCCAAAAATCACGACGACCATGAGCAATTCCGTGAGCTCCAAAGAGCCCGTGATGGAGTGGTCTAAAAGTTTTCGACCGGTGACGTCAAAAAAGGTCAGCACCATGATGGCGAACAGTGCCAGCCCTGAAATCAGGCTGCAAAGTCGGTCAAGAAATTTGTTCACGCGATCAATTCCAATAGGTCACAAAAAACGGTACCAGTTTGACAGGTACCGCTTTCACTTGAATGACAAACGCAATGAGTGTCAGATGCCATCACTTTTCAAATTTGGCAATTTCTGCGCGGAACTCAGCCAAGACTTTGGCGGGATCTTTCAAGCCTTTGGCCTTGGATGCTGCCACCCAGTTTTGTTCCAAAGCTTGTGTCTTGGCTTTCACATCTGTCACAAACTTGGCATCCGCTTTGGTGATCACCACATTGTTGACTTGCATGAGGGCAAATGCGCGGCGGTCCACTTTGTCCCAGCCACGTCCAAAAATACGGGCCGCTGTTTCGCCAGAGATGTCGTCCACAGCTTTTTTGTCTTCAGCCGACATCTTGTCGTACTTGGCTGGGTTCATCATGAACACAAAGCTGGTGTTGTACAGACCGCCTGGAAAGGTGGTTGCGTGCTTGATGATCTTGTCAATCTTGAAGGACTCGGTGGACTCGGCAGGGAACAAGGTGCCGTCCATGACGCCTGAAGAGAGCAGTTCGTAGGAGTCGGGTGCGGGTTTGAGCGTCGCGTTCATGTTCAAGGCTTTTGACATGTCGTTCACCATGCCGCCACCAACGCGGAACTTCAAACCGGACAAATCTTCGACCTTGGCGATGGGGCGCTTGACGTTAAAAACAATGCCTGGGCCGTGCGAGAAAAGGGCGAGCACTTTGACGCCTTGGTGTTCTGCTGCGAATTCTGGATATTTGCTGGTGACGCGACTCAAAGCAACAGAAATGGATTCAGCGCTGTTCCCCAAAAATGGCAATTCGGTCATTTGAGTGTGCACAAAACGACCTGGGGTGTATCCATGCACGGTGAATGACAAATCAGCCAAGCCATTTTTGACCGCATCGTAAGTGCCGGGCGCAGGCGTCACGCCGCGGGGCAAGATGTTGCACTTGATGCGGCCTTTGGTATTGTTCTCGAGCAGATCGCACCATTCTTTTTGGGCCATGGAGGTCGTGTGGGTGGGGGGCAACCAACTGGAGACGGTCAGAACCGTTTGAGCTTGAGTTTGAGACGCCCATGTGGCCAGCGCAAGGACGGCAACGGATAAATGTGACTTTTTCATACCAAGGTTCCGTTCATTGAATGTGAGGTGCAGCCAGCCTGCGTCTATCTTCAGGGCAGGCGCTTAATGCCCTGCCACTCTCATCCTATCTTCAATTAGCCAACCGATTGGTCGGTGAATTCCCGAGGTTTTCTGGATTTTTACAAACTGTGCACCGGCTCCTATAAAATCTGAACGATCGTGCTTTTTTGTGCTGAGGGCTTGAGAAAATCACTTTATGAGGCAAAATTGACGTTTACGTTAACGTCAATCATGTGCAAGCCGTTAGCCAGCCGTTTTTTTTCTTGGAGATTAGGCAATGAAAATTCTTGTTCCCGTGAAGCGGGTTGTCGACTACAACGTGAAAGTGCGCGTCAAATCAGATGGCACGGGCGTTGATATAGCAAACGTGAAAATGAGCATGAACCCGTTTGACGAAATTGCGGTTGAAGAAGCGGTTCGCTTGAAAGAGAAGGGCATTGCCACGGAAGTGATTGCCGTCTCTTGTGGCGTGACACAGTGCCAAGAAACTTTGCGCACTGCCATGGCCATTGGTGCCGATCGCGGTATCTTGGTGGAAACCACTGAAGAATTGCAGCCTTTGGCCGTGGCCAAATTGCTCAAGGCCTTGGTCGACAAAGAGCAACCTGGTTTGATCATCTTGGGCAAGCAAGCCATTGACGATGATTGCAACCAAACCGGTCAAATGTTGGCGGCCTTGGCCGACTTGCCACAAGCCACTTTCGCCTCCAAAGTGGAAGTGCTTGACGGCAAAGCGCAAGTGACACGCGAAGTGGATGGCGGCTTGGAAGTCTTGTCTTTGTCCATGCCAGCAGTCATCACCACCGACTTGCGTTTGAACGAGCCGCGCTATGTGACGCTGCCCAACATCATGAAGGCGAAGAAAAAACAACTCGACATTTTCAAGCCTGAAGATTTGGGTGTGCATGTTGCGCCTCGCATCGCAACCCTCAAAGTGTCTGAGCCACCTAAGCGCTCTGCCGGTATCAAGGTGCCCGATGTGGCGACATTGGTGGATAAGTTGAAGAACGTTTCGAAGGTTATCTAATAACTTTGCGGGACAGACCAAGATTTGCGTCGCAATTTGCTCTGTCCTCAACTGATTAAGGAAATATCATGGCTTCATTGGTTATTGCAGAACACGACAACGCATCCATCAAGGGTGCAACTTTGAACACCGTCACCGCCGCTGTGGCTTGTGGCGGTGAGGTTCACGTTTTGGTGGCGGGCCACCATGCAGGCGCTGCAGCTCAAGCGGCGGCGCAAATTGCAGGTGTTTCCAAAGTCATTCACGCCGACTCCGAAGCTCTCGGACATGCCTTGGCAGAAAACGTGGCAGCTCAGGTGTTGGCTATCGCCAGCAACTACACCCATATCTTGTTCCCCGCTACAGCAGGCGGCAAAAACGTGGCGCCCCGCGTGGCAGCCAAGTTGGATGTGGCGCAATTGAGCGATGTCACCTTGGTGGTGTCTGCTGATACTTTCGAGCGTCCCATTTATGCAGGTAACGCCATTGCCACGGTACAAAGCAAAGATGCTGTCAAAGTGTTGACCATTCGCACCACGGGGTTTGATGCGGCCGCTGCCACCGGTGGTTCTGCCAGCGTTGAATCAGCCGCAGCAACAACCGACAGCGGCAAGAGCGCGTTCAAGGGCAGCGAAATTGCCAAGAACGATCGCCCTGAACTCACAGCCGCCAAGATCATCGTGTCGGGTGGCCGTGCCTTGGGCAGCGCAGAAAAGTTTGCCGAAGTGATGACGCCTTTGGCCGACAAGCTGGGTGCCGCCATGGGTGCCAGCCGCGCAGCAGTGGATGCAGGTTATGCCCCCAACGACTGGCAAGTCGGTCAGACCGGCAAAATTGTGGCGCCCCAGCTGTATGTGGCCTGCGGTATTTCAGGTGCCATTCAGCACTTGGCCGGCATGAAAGACAGCAAGGTCATTGTGGCCATCAACAAAGATCCTGAAGCACCGATTTTCAGCGTGGCTGATTACGGTTTGGAAGCCGATTTGTTTGTGGCGGTGCCTGAATTGGTCAATGCGCTTTGAAGCGAGTGATCTGAATTAGACAGTCTGTGTGAAAGGCATCCTTTGAGGTGCCTTTCTTTTCTTTGGAGATAGAGATGAGTTACGTTGCCCCCCTGAAAGACATGCTTTTCAACATGGAACACTTGGCCCAACTTGAGCAAGTGTCACAGTTGCCTGGCTTTGAAGACGCGGGTATGGAAACCGCACAAGCCGTCTTAGAAGAGTGCGCAAAGTTGAACGAAGGTGTGATCGCGCCTTTGAATTGGGAGGGTGATCAAAACCCATCCGCTTTTGCCAATGGTGAAGTCAAGACAACGCCAGGATTCAAGGAGGCCTTCAAGCAATATGCAGAAGGCGGCTGGCAAGGCTTGCAGCACCCTGTTGAATATGGCGGCCAAGGTTTGCCCAAGACCATCGGTGCAGCCTGCGGTGAAATCATCAACTCAGCCAACATGAGTTTTGCACTGTGCCCCATGTTGACCGATGGCGCGATTGAGGCCTTGTTGACAGCCAGCTCCGATGAATTGAAAAACATTTATTTGGAAAAACTCATTGCGGGCCAGTGGACCGGCACCATGAATTTGACCGAACCTCAAGCGGGTTCTGATTTGTCCCTGGTGCGCACCCGCGCCGAGCCATTGCCCGATGGCACCTTCAAAGTTTTTGGCACCAAAATTTACATCACCTATGGCGAGCATGACATGGCCGAAAATATCGTCCATTTGGTGCTGGCCCGTGTGAAGGGCGCACCTGAGGGTGTGAAGGGCATCAGCTTGTTTGTGGTGCCCAAATTCATGGTCAATGCCGATGGCAGTTTGGGTGCGCGCAACGATGTGCATTGCGTCAGCATCGAACACAAGATGGGCATCAAAGCCAGCCCCACAGCCGTTTTGCAATACGGTGACAACGGCGGTGCCATTGGGTTTTTGGTGGGCGAAGAAAACCGTGGCCTCGAGTACATGTTCATCATGATGAATGCCGCGCGCTATGCCGTGGGCGTTCAAGGCATTGCCATTGCAGAGCGTGCCTACCAAAAGGCGGTGCAATACGCCAAAGACCGTGTGCAAAGCCGTCCAGTAGATGGCAGCATGAACACGTCGGCACCCATCATCCATCACCCCGATGTCAAGCGCATGCTCATGACCATGCGTGCCAGCACCGAAGGCTGCCGTGCTTTGGCCACCGTGGCGGCCGCGGCCTACGATGCCGCGCACCATCACCCCGATGGCGAAGTTCGAAAACAAAACGCCCTGTTCTATGAATTCATGGTGCCACTGGTCAAGGGTTACAGCACAGAGATGAGTTTGGAAGTGACTTCCTTGGGCGTGCAAGTGCACGGCGGCATGGGCTTCATTGAAGAGACCGGTGCCGCGCAGTATTATCGCGACGCCAAAATTTTGACCATCTACGAAGGCACCACGGCCATTCAAGCCAACGATCTGGTGGGCCGCAAAACGGCCCGCGATGGCGGCCAAACAGCCAAAGCTTTGGCAGGCCAAGTTGAGCAAACAGAAAACGAGCTGTTGGCCCATGCCCATGCCGACGCCCAAGCTGTGGGTCGTCGTTTGAAAGCCGCTCGTTTGGCCTTCATAGACGTTGTGAATTTTGTGGCGGGTCACACCAAAGCCAATCCCAACGATGTCTTTGCAGGCAGCGTTCCCTACCTCATGTTGACGGGTAACTTGATGGCGGGTTGGCAAATGGGCCGGGCCTTGTTGGTGGCTTTGGCGCAAAGTGCAAAGGGCCAGGACAAAGCCTTCATGGCTGCCAAGGTCACCACGGCCCGTTTCTATGCAGACCACTTGCTCAGCCGTGCGCCGGGCGTGCGCGACAGCATTGTGGATGGTGCAAAGTGCGTGACAGAGCTATCATTGGAGGCTTTTTAAAATAGCCAAACCCCTTCCCTCAGAGAGGGGCTGTCACAAATCCTGGAGTCTGCATGTCTAAACTGCCCGCTGTCTTGGCAAACTTGCCCTTTCCTGTCATCGCCTCGCCCTTGTTCATCATCAGCAATCCCAAGTTGGTGATTGAGCAATGCAAGGCCGGTGTGGTGGGCTCGATGCCAGCGCTCAATGCGCGGCCCGCAGAACAATTAGAAGCGTGGTTGATTGAAATCACGGAAACCCTGGCTGCATACAACAAGGCCAACCCAGACAAACCCGCTGCGCCCTTTGCGATCAATCAAATTGTTCATAAAAGCAATGACCGGCTAGCGCATGACATGGCACTGTGCGTGAAGTACAAGGTGCCGATCATCATCACCTCGCTGGGGGCGCGTGAAGACATCAATCAAGCAGCGCACAGTTATGGCGGTGTGGTGTTGCACGACATCATCAACAACAAGTTTGCGCACAAAGCCATTGAAAAGGGCGCCGATGGCCTGATCGCCGTGGCAGCAGGGGCCGGTGGCCACGCTGGAGAAAAAAGTCCTTTCGCCTTGATTCAAGAAATTCGCCAGTGGTTTGATGGCCCCGTTGCTTTGTCTGGCGCGATTGCCAGTGGCGATGCCATTTTGGCAGCGCAGGCCATGGGCGCTGACTTTGCCTACATTGGTTCCGCTTTCATTGCCACGCACGAAGCGCGTGCTGCAGATGCCTACAAACAAGCTGTGGTTGACTGCAACTCCGACGACATTGTCTACAGCAATTTGTTTACGGGGGTGCACGGCAATTACTTGGCGCCTTCCATCAAGGCGGCGGGTTTGGATCCTGCGCACCTGCCCGAGTCGGACCCTTCTGCCATGAACTTTGGTGGCGACGCCAAAAAAGCTTGGAAAGACATTTGGGGTTGGGGCCAAGGCATTGGTGCCATTCATGCTGTGGTCAGCACCGCAGAACGCGTTGCCATCCTCAAGCAAGAATACGCCGCCGCCCGCGCTCGTTTGGCGCTCTGATTGCTTGCTTGCGTTGGTGAGAATTAAGTTTTGAAGTCAGATCGTTCTGAGGTGATTGACCTCTTCAAGGCCAGTGCCTGCGTGTTGATTATTTGGCATCACTTGGCTTTGTATGGGCCGATGTCGGAAGTGGTGTCCGAATGGGCCGGTGGTTTTGTCAGCTTTTTGTTAGAGCATGGCTTGTTGGCGGTTCAAGTCTTTTTAGTGATTGGTGGTTACTTGAACGCCAAATCATGGACACGCGCGCTGTCTCAGGCCAAGTTTGATTTCCTCTCACGCTTGATCGGACGCTACCAACGCTTGGTCATTCCGCTGTTGGCAGCGCTTTCTTTCGCAGTCGCGGTCACCGCACTGGTGCGTCCAAATTTTGATCACACCTCATTGTCCGCGGCACCCATGCCGTTTCAGGTACTGGCGCATGTGTTCTTGCTTCAGGACGTGCTTTACCTGGAGGCGTTCTCTGCGGGTGTTTGGTATGTGGCCATCGATTTTCAGTTGTTTGCCATGGCCCTGGTTTGCGCAGGTCTGGCCCATCGCTGGCAGTCAAAAACTCAACGTGGATCTGTGATTCGCAAAGCATTGGGTTTTTGGTTGGCACTGACCATGGGCTCTATTTTTATTTGGAACCTCAATCCCTTGGGTGAAATTTGGGGCACCTACTTTTTCAGTGCCTATGGGTTGGGTTTGTGTGTGGGTGCTTGGCGATATGCAGGTCTCAAGGTCAATCACCGTCAATTGGGTTTTCTGATTTTGATGTTGGGCGCGTTGGGGGCGGCCTACCAACCGCGCATTCGATTTGCAGTTGCCACACTGACGGCTGCCTTTCTGGCATTCTATGAGGCAACTGGTTGCCGGCCTGTACCGCTGTTGAAGCGGACTTGGATTCGAGAATTGTCCAATGCTTCTTACGCCATTTTCTTGATTCACTTTGGCGTGAGTTTGTTGGTCAGCGCCACCGTGTTCAATTTTTGGTCAGAGAATATTCCCGCCAATGCGCTGGGCATGCTGACTTCGTTCAGTTTGTCAGTTTGGTTGGGCAGACAGTTGCACCTTCGGGTGGAAAGACAAGCGGCCAGTTGGTTGCGCTGGGCGCAGTGGACTGCAACATTTGTTGCAACCTGCACGTCCGTGATGTGGCTTAGCTGACTGTTTGTTGTTGACTGTCTTTGACCTTGCCTTGAATGTAGGCGAGGGCGGCTTCAACCTGATCAATCAAAATCAGACACAAATCACCCGGTGACAAACGCGCCAGTGCGGTGTCGATGGCATTGAACTCACCTTGGATGTCTTGGACATGGTTGGTCCGCGTGGCGCCGCTCAATCCTTCTCGCAGCAATTGAATGACCTCGCCATCGCTGCGACCCCGTTGACACGCATCTTGGTACAAGATGACTTCGTCGAAGGCTGTGCCCAAAATTTGAGTTTGATCGCGAATGTCCTGATCACGGCGATCGCCTGCGCCACTGATGACCACGACGCGTTTTTGGGCGGGCATGTTGTCAACGGCTTGGACCAAGGCTTGAATGGCGTCAGGGTTGTGACCGTAGTCGGCAATCAGCGTGGCGCCTTTGTAGTCAAAGACATTGAAGCGACCCGGGACGCCCTGAATGTCGCTGATGAAGGTGGACAGGCCTTGTGCAATGGTGTCCCATGGCACGTCGACAGCCCATGCCGCGGCCACTGCCGCCATGACGTTTTCGGTTTGAAAACCAATTTGGCCTTGACGAGTCAGGGGCACTTCGCTGAGTGAAATACGGAATGATTTCTTACCTTGCTGGGCAACGATGTGACCATTTTCGGTATAGACCACACGCTTGCCTTGTGCTCGGTGTGTGGCCAAAACGGGATGGTGCGAGTCGAGTGCAAAAAAGGTGACGTCGCCTGGGCACATGTTGGCCATGGTGGCAACTTGGGGGTCGGCTGCATTCAGAACGGCCATGCCATTGGGTGCAACGTTCAAGACGATGACGCGTTTTAAAACGGTCAAGTCTTCCAGGGTGGTGATGTAGTTCAGACCCAGGTGGTCGCCAGAGCCCATGTTGGTCACAATGGCCACTTGGCAACGATCGAAGGCCAAGCCTTCACGCAACAAACCGCCACGCGCAGTTTCAAACACTGCGGCATCGACATCGGGGTGCATCAACACATTGCGCGCGCTGCGAGGACCACTGCAATCGCCATCGTCAATTTGGCGCCCATTGACATACACGCCATCGGTGTTGGTCATGCCCACGCGCAATTTGTTGGCTTTGAGCAAGTGGGCGGTTAGGCGCACTGTCGTGGTTTTGCCATTGGTGCCCGTGACGGCGATGACCGGAATGCGGCCATCTTCGCCTTTGGGGAACATGTGGTTGATGACGGCTTTGCCCACGTTGCGGCCTTTGCCAAACGAAGGGCTGATGTGCATGCGCAGACCCGGCGCGGCATTGACTTCAACGATGCCGCCGTTTTGTTCTTCCAGCGGTTTGAGCACCGATTCGCACACCACGTCGACGCCGCAAATGTCAACACCCACCATTTGGGCTGCCGCCACGGCGCGGGCCGCCACTTCTGCATGCACGTCATCGGTCACGTCGGTGGCTGTCCCACCGGTCGACAAATTGGCGTTGTTGCGCAAAATAACGCGGCGGCCTTTTTCGGGCACAGAGTTGGGCTCGAGGTCTTGCAGCTTCAGACGACCAATGGCGATGTCGTCAAATTTGATTTTGGTCAGGGAGGTGGAATGGCCATCGCCACGGCGAGGGTCCAGATTGACTTTGTCGACCAACTGTTTGACGGTGAGCACGCCATCGCCCACGACCAAGGGCGGTTCGCGGCGTGCAGCGGCCACCAACTTGTTGCCAACGACCAGCAAGCGATAGTCGCTGCCTGGTAAAAACTTTTCGACCAAGACTTCGCCGTAGCGCGCAGCCGTGTCGTAGGCTTGGTTGAAATTTTCACGTTCGGTGATGTTGACCGAAACACCTTTGCCTTGGTTGCCATCCAAAGGCTTAACCACCACCGGCAGCCCAATGTTTTGGGCAATTTGCCAGGCAACTTCTACATCTTTGGCAGGACGGCCAATGGGCACAGGCACGCCAGCGGCCAACAGCAAAGATTTGGTGAGGTCTTTGTCTTGGGCAATGGCCTCTGCAATGGCACTGGTGGTGTCAGTCTCGGCGGCTTGGATACGGCGTTGTTTCGAGCCCCAGCCAAACTGCACCATGCTGCCTTCAGTGAGACGGCGGTAGGGGATGCCTTTCAACACAGCGGCATCAACAATAGAGCCTGTTGAGGGACCTAAGCGCACGTCTTCATCGAGGTCTCGCAGTTCTGCCAGCGCTTGGTTTAAGTCGAAAGCGGTGTGTGTTTGAACGGCAAGACACAGTTTTTCAGCCCAGCTCAGGGCCAGTCGCCCGACGGCCTCTTCGGTGTACTGAACCACCACTTGAAACACGCCTTCTTCTTGCGTGGCTGTGGTGCGGCTGAACGTGACTGGGCAGCCTGCTTGGTTTTGCAAGCTCAGGGTGATTTTTTCAAGGGCATGCGCCATGCTGGCGGGTTGACCGGGGCGTGTGCCTTCGAGGGGGCCGACGGCTGGGAAGATTCTGCGGAGCTGTTTCTCAAATTCGTTGCCTGGCAACATGTCCCGTTCTGGGGGTTCGCAGCTGACGATGGCCTCTATGCTGGTTTGGCGGCTCCACAGATTGGGGCCCCGCAAAGCTCGAATTCTTGAAACTTCCATGAAATGGTTTTCCTGGTTGAGGCGCGTCGTGCAGTGTTGTTGATTGATGAGGCGAAGTCTCTGAGCTCAGTGTGAGCCAGGGCTTTGGCCAAAACTTTTGATGCCAGCGCGAATGAGGTCGGTGTTGATACCCAAAGCCCATGCCGCAGCGCACGCTGCGAGCACTTCCATGCATTTGAGGTGTTGGTTCTTGAACAATTTGTCGATGGCTGGCAATTGGCGGTTCAACGCGTCAATTTCTTGATCGCCTTGTGCCAAGACCAAATGGTTCTTGCGCCAAAACACCACGCGACCATTTTCGCTGCGGTGTTTCACGATGAGAGGGTGTTCTTCAGAACTTGCGAAGTAAATGACCTCGCCGTCGCAATACTGCGCCAGATTGGCGACCGCATCGTCCTCGGCGTTGAGCACAGCCATGCCGTGAGGCAGCACCACATCCATTTGGGTGCGGATCACATTGGGCATTTGCGCGTCGCTTTGAATGTACAAGTCTTGCAGGCCTTGCGCCTTAGGCATGGTCGTGATGATGCCAACTTGGCAGCGGTCATAGGGCAAGCCTTCGGACAACAGGTGTCTGGCCGTGGTTTCAAACACGGCGGCCTGAACCGAGCGATTGATCAAAAGACGCTGAGCAGAATCCCACTCCATGCCGTTTTGGGTTTGCAAACAACGTTGACCGAGGAACAAACCTTTGGCAGAAGCCAGGCCTGTTTGCAAACCTTGCAAATGCAAGAGCCAAGCGATGAGGTGGCTGGTGCCGGTGGTGTGATCTTGGCCAATGACGCCCACAACAGGCACGCGGGGTTCTGAATCTTCGGCAAACAAATGGGCGGCAATGGCCTGGCCCACAGGCCGAGCAGAACCAGTGGCGGGTTTCAAATGCATGAGCAAACCAGGGCCAGCATTGACTTCGACAATGGCAGCACCCTGCGCCTTCATGGGTTTAGAGATGTCTTGGGCCACCAAGTCAACGCCCGCAATGTCCAGACCCACAATGCGCGCAGCCAGTGCTGCCAGCTCAGCCACATCGGGGTGCACCAGGTCGGTCACGTCCATGGCCATATTGCCTGTGCGCATGACCATCACACTGCGACCTTTATCAGGCACGCTGTCGCCCGTCAGGCCTTGGCGTTTGAGCTCAAGCACCGCGGTGGTGTGGTCTTTGAGTCGGATTGTGTCGAGTGGGAAGTCTTCTTCTTCACCGCGACGGGGGTCTGAGTTGATTTGGCTTTCGATGAGTTGCTCAACGGTGTGAACGCCATCGCCCACAATGCTGGCCACTTCGCCTTTGTTGGCGGCAACCACTTTGCCGCCGACCACCAGCAAGCGGTGCTCGTCGCCCAAAATGTGGCGTTCGACCAGCACGTCGCTGCCTTCGGCTTCTGCCAAGTGATAGGCCGCTTCAACTTCGGCTTGGGTGCGCAACTCGAGTGACACACCACGGGCGTGATTGCCGTCAACGGGCTTGACACACACGGGCAGACCAATGTCTTGCGCGGCTTCCCAGGCTTCGGCGGGGGAGGACACGTTGCGGCCCTCGGGCACAGGCACACCGCAATTGGCCAACAAGCTTTTTGTGAGGTCTTTGTCTTTGGACACGCCTTCTGCAATGGCGCTGGTTTGGTCTGTCTCAGCCGTCCATATCCGGCGCTGGTTGGCGCCGTAGCCCAGCTGAACCAAGTTGCCATCGTTCAGGCGAATGGCTGGGATGTTGCGCTCGGCAGCCGCATCGACGATGCAAGCGGTGCTGGGGCCAATGCACAGGCGGTCCACCATTTGGGTGAGGTCGGCAATGACTTGTTTGACGGGGAAAGGTCGGTTTTCGATGGCAGCCATGACCAAGTCACGGGCGGCTTGGAGGGCGGCACGGCTGACCGTCTCGTTGCGTGTCCGAATGACCACCTTGTAAATGCCGCGGGGGCCAGCTTCGCGGGCCTTGCCAAAACCAGTTTGCATGCCAGCACGGTTTTGCAATTCCAAGGCCACGTGTTCCATGATGTGACCGGGCCAAGTGCCGTCGGCCAAGCGTTTTAGAAAACCGCCGCGTTCACCCACGCTGCAGCGATGTTCGATGAGGCCCGGCAGCATCTCTTGCAGGCGTTCGTTGAAACCGGGCAGGGTGTTGGAGGGGCAGTCTTCTAAGTCGCCGATGTCTATCCAAGCTTCCAAGACAGGGCGGTAAGTCCAGATGTTGGGACCCTTTAAGTGGGTCATCCGGATAAATTTGATTTCTTTAGAACTCATTTTCGTGCTTTTCACAATTCTGAGCGAAGGCACGGGGCGATTCGTGTCCGGAGATACAATGACCGGCCAGTTGCAGCACTGGCAATGATCGTCTGATAAACAAGGTGCATGGGCTGTGTCCTGGCCGCTTCTTTTGCTGTTTTTGTTTGCCGCCAACACATGTTGACTCTTGCTGTTTGAATACTTATGAACGCCAAAACCCATCCTCCCATCGATTTGCTGGGATTGCCTTTTTTCTGGCAGAAGGGCGTGTTGTCTCAAGTTCACCTTGGTGAAAACGTCCTAGCCTGGCTGGAGGTTGACCTCAATGGTGAATTAAGTTTCAAAAAAACCCTTGTTATTTTGACCGATCAAAGGGTCATCTCTACCGACGAGGGTCAAAATAGTTGGAATATTTGGCCCGTCAGCCCTGATTTGTCCTTGCGGGTGACAGACCACGCAGGGGTGGGCACCTTGGCATTGCATCAGGGCGGTCTGCGTTTAGCCGCTTGGCGCTTCACCTTGGGCCTCGAAGCGGCGGTTCTTCGCTGGAAGCTACGCTTTGAAAATCAGTTGTCTGGCGGGGCTGCCAAGTCGACGTTTCTGGGGCAGTCTTTTCAAGCTCAAGCCGGCGCTGATGTCACTTGGACAGAGCCTGGCGTGGGTCAGATGCGCCACGTTTTATGTCCGGTCTGCCAAAACGTGATTGCCGCCGCCGATGAAGAGTGTGCGGTTTGCTTAGAAAAAGAACAGACACCGCCTTCGAGTTGGACCCTCTTCAAATTGTGGCGCTTTGCCCGACCTTATCAGTGGCAATTGTTGATGGGCTTTGTCTTGACCTTGGCCTCCACAGCGGCCACCTTGGTGCCGCCTTACCTGACCATGCCCTTGATGGACGATGTGTTGATTCCGTACCAAAACGGCAAGCCGATTGATCCGGTCACGGTTTCTTGGTACTTGCTGGGTTTACTGGGTTCGGCTTTGGTCGCCTGGAGTTTGGGTTGGATCAAAACTTATATCTTGGCGCTGGTGTCCGAGCGCATTGGTGCTGATTTGCGAACCACCACTTACCAGCATTTGCTGAAGCTCTCCTTGGAGTATTTTGGCGGGCGCAGAACGGGCGATTTGATTGCCCGCATTGGCAGCGAGACCGATCGCATCAATGTGTTTTTGTCGCTGCACTTGCTCGACTTTGCCACCGATGTGCTGATGATCATGATGACCGCGATCATCTTGTTTTCCATCAACCCCACCTTGGCCTTGGTCACCTTGTTGCCCTTGCCCTTCATCGGTTGGTTGATTCATGTGGTGCGTGAAAAACTGCGCACAGGATTTGAAAAAATTGACCGTGTCTGGTCTGAAGTGACCAATGTCTTGGCCGACACCATTCCAGGCATTCGGGTGGTCAAAGCTTTTGCTCAAGAAGAGCGCGAAGCGCAACGTTTTATCGAGGCCAACAAGCACAACCTGGCCGTCAACGATCGCTTGAACCGGGTCTGGTCGGTGTTCTCGCCGACGGTGACGCTGATGACCGAAGTGGGCTTGTTGGTGGTGTGGGGTTTTGGCATTTGGTTGGTTTCCAAGAACCAAATCACGGTCGGTGTGCTTACCGCTTTTTTGGCCTACATCGGCCGTTTCTATACACGCCTTGATTCGATGAGCCGCATTGTTTCGACCACCCAAAAAGCGGCATCGGGTGCCAAGCGAATTTTTGAAATCTTGGACCATGTCTCTAGCGTGCCAGAACCTGCACATCCCGTGGCCCTCTCCAATGTGACAGGCCGCATTACCTTGAGCGATGCCAGCTTTCGATATGGCAACCGTGCGGTCATCAAGCAATTGAACTTGGACATTCAACCTGGCGAGATGATCGGCCTGGTCGGCCACAGCGGCTCGGGTAAAAGTACCTTGGTCAATTTGATGTGCCGTTTCTACGATTTGTCAGAGGGCAGCATTGCCTTGGATGGTGTCGACATCAAACAGCTCAAGGTGGCCGACTACAGAAGACACATTGGTCTGGTCTTGCAAGAACCCTTCTTGTTCTTTGGCACCATCGCCGACAACATCGCCTATGGCCTGCCCGACGCTTCACGCGAAGACATTGTGGCGGCAGCCCGTGCGGCGCACGCGCATGAGTTCATCTTGCGCATGCCCCAAGGCTATGACTCCTTGGTGGGTGAGCGGGGCCAAGGCTTGTCGGGCGGCGAGCGTCAGCGCATTTCGATTGCGCGCGCCTTGTTGATCAATCCGCGCATTTTGATTCTGGACGAAGCCACTTCTGCGGTGGACACAGAAACAGAAAAGGAAATTCAAAATGCCTTGGACAATTTGGTTCGAGGCAGAACCACCATTGCCATTGCGCACCGCTTGTCAACGCTTCGCAAAGCCGATCGCTTGGTGGTCATGGACAAGGGCCTGATTGTGGAAGAGGGTACGCATGACGTGCTGATCGAACGCAAAGGCGCTTACTGGCGTTTGTACGAAGCACAACAAAGACAGGCTGAATCTGAAGGTGCTGTTTTGAGAGAGTCGAGCGCATCATGAGCACAGATTGGATGAACATTCAATTCGGTCAAGGCCCTTCGGGTCGTTGGTACTTTGTCAGCGTCGATGGCACGCAGCACGACAATGTCACCGCGGTTCGCTCCTTTCCGGTCGCCTCACCCGATGAAGGCATTGCGCTGGTCGATGTCGACGGCAAAGAACTCTTGTGGATTGCGCACTTGAACCAAATTGCTGAACCTGCACGCAGCCAAATTTTGACCGCCATCACGCAGCGTGAATTCATGCCGCGAATTTTGAAATTACATGGGGTCAGCAGTTTTGTCACGCCCAGCACTTGGGACATTGACACCGACCGGGGCCGCACCAGTTTATTGCTCAAGGGCGAGGAAGACATTCGGCGCTTGTCAGGCACTGTGTTGCTGGTGACCGATGGTCACGGCGTGCAGTTTTTGATTCGCGATCTGGCACAGATGGATCGCCACTCTCGCAAACTGCTCGACCGTTTCTTATAACTTGCTGCGGCAGTCCGCATGCACATCCAGCTTGGGCTGATACACCGAGGTGCTGACATTCAGCAAGCCCAGGACCGAGTGAAAATAGTTGTCGTGAGTGAGGGCGGCATCGGCTTTGTTTTTCAGGCAAGTGCGAGACAGGCCTGATTGCTTTTCAAATCGAGGTGACCACCAGGTGATCCATGGCACCCGTTTTTGAACATCAGGTGCTACCCGGTAGGGCAAGCCGTGCAAATACAAATTGTTTTCGCCCAAAGACTCGCCATGGTCAGACACATAGAGCAAAGCCGGCGCAGCTTGCGCTTCTGATTTTTTCAGCCATTGAATGGCTTGGCCCAAAAAGTGGTCGGTGTAGAGGATGGTGTTGTCAAACGAATTGACCACTTGCTCGCGCGAGCACTCTTGCAAGGCATTGCTGGTGCATTCTGGTTTGAATTTTTTGAAAGTGTCGGGCACACGTTTGTAGTAGGCCGGGCCATGACTGCCCATCTGGTGCATCACCACCACCACGCCTTTGGCGCGTTGATCGGCAGGGAGCGCTTGAATGCGCTCATCCAATTGTTGCAACATGATTTCGTCAAAACACTCGCCGTCTTGGCACAAGGTGGGGTGCTTGAGCTCCTTGGTCAGGGCTTGAGGCACGCGCTCGCACACGCCTTTGCAACCCGATTGATTGTCGATCCACAGCACTGCCAGGCCTGCGTGGTGCAGGACATCAATCAGACTTTCGAAGTTGTTTTTGCGGGCTTCAAATTCTTCTTTGCCCAAATGCGAAAACATGCAGGGCACCGAGGTGGCTGTGCTGGTGCCGCAAGACATCACGCCTTTGAGGCTGATCACATTTTCTTGGGCCAACGCAGGGGTGGTGTTGCGCTCGTAGCCGTTGATGCCAAAGTTGCCCATGCGTGCGGTTTCACCCAAAACCAACAAAAGCAGAGGCGGTTTCTCTGTGGCTTTCAGGGCGCCCGTGTGGGCATCTTCACCGACCGGCAGCAAGAGCTTGTTGTCACGTTGAAAGGGCTTGGCCGCCACCATGCCGATGGCATAAAAGCTGTTGAGGGGGTTGACCAAATAGCGCAGTTGGGTGTGATTGCGCATGATCGAGGAGAAGTCTTGAAACACTGCGAGCAAAGCCGCCACGATGACGACCATCGAGACCACCGCCATGCTGGCATTTCGAAGGGCTTGTTGACCCAGTCGAAAAGTTTGAAGCGGCGTTTTCCAAAGCACCCAGCAAGGCAAGATGCCCAACAACAGCAGGCTGATGAGCATGCGCCAATTCAACAAGTCCAAGGCTTCTTTCGTATCGGTCTGAATCACGTTGGTGATCATGGTGCTGTCGATGACGATGCCGTAACTCATCATGAAATAAGCGCCACTGGCGGCACTCAGAAAGAAAACAGTCAGCACAGGTTTGAGCCATGCGCGCCAGTTGAAAAAACTCAAAATGGCCGTGAGGACAGCGGTGATGATGACACCAAAGCCCAGTGCAAAGGCCAAGCCACGCATGCCGTTGACTTCGGGCAATTGGTGAATTTGCAGCCAGAGTGCAATGTTGCCGACGCTGGCCAACCACACACTGCTGAGCAAGGCCACCCAATTGGGATGCCATGCTTGGCGAGAGGACGCAGATGAACGTTGATTTTTTGAAGTCATACGGCAATGTTAAAGACGTGCCGCATTTTCGCAGACTTCCTATGCAACACGAAAGTGGGCCTGTCAGGGGATTTCAGCCTGGCCAAATCGACGCATGTTCAGGCACCACTGCGCGCATTTGAAGTTCTCGCTCGATGCGTTGGCGCAGCGCATCTGAGGCCTCTCGCTCGCCATGCACGACATACACCTGGGCAGGCGGCTGTGGCATTGTTTGGAGCCATGCCAAGAGCTGATGGCCATCCGCATGGGCCGAGGCTGAGCTGAGTTGCACAATTTCTGCGGCCACAGGCAAGTCTTTGCCATGCAAACGAATGGTGGCAGCACCACTGGCCAAGGTGGCGCCGCGGGTACCTGGCGATTGAAAGCCAGTCAGGATCACCATGTTGCGGTGGTGGCCCACATAATTGGCCAAGTGATGCAAAACACGGCCGCCGGTGGCCATGCCGCTGGCTGCCAAAATGACCATGGGGCCATGCCGCTTGATCAGGGCTTTGGATTGTTCTGGCGTTTCAATCATGGTGGCCACATGGTCCATGGCTTGAACTTCTTGCGCACTCAAGCGGTGTTCACCCATGTGCCTTTTAAAGAGGGCCGTGGTGTGAACCGCCATGGGGCTGTCCAAAAATATGGGCAAGCCGTGAGGAATTTCGCCGCTGTCTTTGAGCTGTGCAATGCTGTGCAAAATGGCTTGCGCTCGGCCCACCGCAAACACTGGCACCACAGCAACGCCGCCACGGGCAGAAACTTTTTTCAAGGCGGCGCCCAATTCGGCATTGACGTTTTCAAGGGGGTGAATGCGATTGCCATAGGTGGACTCAATGAGAACGGTATCGGCTTGTGGCGGTGCGTCTGGCGGGTTCATCAAGCTGTCGTCGGGGCGACCCAGATCGCCAGAGAACAAAATGCGTTTGCCCGCCACTTCCAGCAGCAAACTGCTGGCACCCAAGATGTGGCCGGCGGTGCTGAACTTGGCATTCCAGCCCTGGATCGGTTGAAACCATTCGTTGAGTTTTTCGACATGAAACTGTTGCATGCAGTACTTGGCATCTTGCTGGGTGTAAAGCGGCAATGCGGGGCTGTGTTTAGAGAAACCATGGCGATTGGCAAAGTAGGCGTCTTCTTCTTGAATGTGACCACTGTCGGGCAACAAAATGGCGCACAAATCTCGCGTGCCTGACGTGCTGTGTACCTTGCCTTTGAAGCCTTCCCGGGCCAGTAGGGGCAGGTAGCCACTGTGATCGAGGTGGGCATGGGTCAGGATGACGGCGTCGACCTCGCTGGGCGGAATGGGGCAGGCGTCCCAGTTGCGCAGGCGCAGCTGTTTGTAGCCTTGAAACAAACCGCAATCGACCAACAGCTTGTGGCCATCGTGTTCTACGCAGTATTTGGAGCCGGTCACCGTGTCGGCGCCGCCTAAGAATCGAATGTTGAGTGTCATGTGGCCATGTTAGGCCCAAGTGAATTGAATTGCACGTGGATTTTCTTGACGTGAATCAAGTCGCCAAGAAAGAAGGCGCCACACGGGCGCCTTCAAATGGATCGTTGGTAACGCTGATGCCTTAAGCGCCGAAAAAGCCCTTCAACTTGTCTGTCCAACCGTTGCCCGTGGGCATGTGTTTGGCGCCCCCTTTTTGCAAGGACTCGTCAAATTCTTTGAGCAGTTTGCGTTGGTGCTCCGTGAGTTTGACAGGCGTCTCCACGGTGATGTGACAGTACAAGTCGCCAGGGTAGCTGGCGCGAACGCCCTTGATGCCTTTGCCGCGCAAACGGAATTGCTTGCCAGTTTGGGTGCCTTCCGGAATGTCGATGGCCGCTTTGCCATTGAGTGTAGGCACATCAATTTCACCGCCCAAGGCTGCTTTGCTAAAGCTGATGGGCACGGCGCAATGCAAGTCGTCGCCATCGCGCTCAAAGATCTCGTGCTTCTTGAGGCGAATCTCAATGTACAAGTCGCCGGGAGGCCCACCATTGGTCCCTGGCTCGCCATTGCCGGTGCTGCGAATGCGCATGCCGTCGTCAATGCCCGCAGGGATTTTGACTTCGAGCGTTTTTTGCTTTTTGAGCTTGCCTTGGCCGCTACACGTTGGGCAGGGGTCGGAGATGATCTTGCCGGAGCCACGGCAGTGCGGACATGTTTGCTGGACGCTGAAAAAGCCTTGGCGCATTTGCACCGTGCCTGAACCTTGGCAGGTGCCACAGGTTTTGGCGCTGGTGCCTTTTTTCGCGCCAGTGCCGTCGCAAGGCTCGCACTCTTCCCAGCCCGGAATGCGAATTTGCGCATCCTTGCCTGCGGCTGCTTCTTCCAAAGTGACTTCCATGGCATAGCTCAAATCGCCACCCCGGAACACTTGACGACCGCCTCGGCCACCTCCGCCACGTTGTTGACCAAAGATGTCGCCAAGATGTCGCCAAAGGCTTCGCCAAAACCGCCAAAGCCTTCCGCGCCGCCTGCGCCACCGCGCATGTTAGGGTCGACACCGGCATGGCCGTATTGGTCGTAGGCTGCACGTTTTTGCGCGTCCGACAACATCTCGTAGGCCTCTTTGACCTCTTTGAATTTGCCCTCTGCCTCTTTGGCGTCGTCGCCCTGATGACGGTCAGGGTGGAACTTCATTGCCAATTTGCGATACGCCTTTTTGATCTCTTCTTCAGAGGCGTTCTTGGCTACACCCAATACTTCGTAAAAGTCTCTTTTGGCCATCGTTTTTTGCTACTGTTTGAACAAGAACGCCGCGACAGCGATTTCCAAAGGGATACGCTGACGCGGCGGCTTGGGCTAAAGCCCTTGAATGAAAGGCTTAGCCTTTTTTAACTTCCTTGACTTCAGCGTCAACCACATTGTCGTCTGCAGGTTTGGCGT
The DNA here is from genome assembly GCA_947373185.1 of Comamonadaceae bacterium. Classification (GTDB taxonomy): domain Bacteria; phylum Pseudomonadota; class Gammaproteobacteria; order Burkholderiales; family Burkholderiaceae_C; genus Limnohabitans_A. Next base: position 188,833 of record CANBWP010000002.1, read on the forward strand.
CGGCACCTGGGCCGCCCGCTGCACCACCTGCAGCCGCTTCTTTGGCTTGCATGTCGGCGTACATTTTCTCACCCAGTTTCTGGCTGACGGTCATGAGGGTTTCGGTTTTGGCGGTGATGGCGTCTTTGTCTTCGCCAGTCAGTGCCTCTTCCAATTCCTTCACAGCCGCTTCGATTTTTGTTTTCTCGTCGGCTTCAATTTTGTCACCGTATTCGGTCAAGCTTTTCTTCACGCTGTGCACAGTGGCTTCGCCTGAGTTTTTGGCTTGAACGATTTCAAGTTTCTTCTTGTCGTCTTCAGCATTCAACTCGGCGTCTTTCACCATCTGTTGAATTTCAGCTTCAGACAAACCAGAGTTGGCCTTGATGGTGATCTTGTTTTCTTTGCCAGTGCCTTTGTCTTTGGCGCCCACATGCAAGATGCCGTTGGCGTCGATGTCAAAGGACACTTCAATTTGCGGTGTGCCACGCGCTGCAGGTGGGATGCCCTCGAGGTTGAACTCGCCCAGCAACTTGTTGCCGCTGGCCATCTCGCGCTCGCCTTGGTAAACCTTGATGGTCACTGCAGGCTGGTTGTCGTCGGCTGTGGAATAGGTTTGTGCAAACTTGGTCGGAATGGTGGTGTTCTTGGTGATCATTTTGGTCATCACACCGCCCAGGGTTTCGATGCCCAAGGACAAAGGTGTGACGTCCAACAACAACACGTCTTTGCGATCGCCAGACAATACTTGACCTTGAATGGCGGCGCCTACGGCCACGGCTTCATCAGGGTTCACGTCTTTGCGAGGCTCTTTGCCAAAGAACTCTTTGACCTTGTCTTGCACTTTGGGCATGCGGGACATACCGCCGACCAAAATGATGTCATCGATATCGGACACGCTCACGCCAGCGTCTTTGATGGCCATGCGGCAAGGTGCAATGGTGCGCTCGATCAGCTCTTCAACCAGGCTTTCCAACTTGGCGCGGCTGAGCTTGATGTTCAGGTGTTTAGGACCTGTGGCATCGGCGGTGATGTAAGGCAAGTTGATGTCGGTGCCAGCGGAGCTGGACAACTCGATCTTGGCTTTTTCAGCGGCTTCTTTCAAGCGCTGCAAGGCCAACACGTCTTTGGACAAATCAACGCCGCTTTCTTTTTTGAACTCGGTGATGATGAAATCAATGATGCGTTGGTCGAAGTCTTCACCACCCAAGAAGGTGTCACCGTTGGTGGACAACACTTCGAATTGTTTTTCGCCATCGACGTCGGCAATTTCAATGATGGACACGTCAAAGGTACCGCCACCCAAGTCGTACACGGCAATCTTGCGATCGCCTTTTTCTGTCTTGTCCAAACCAAAGGCCAAAGCAGCAGCTGTGGGTTCGTTGATGATGCGCTTGACATCCAAGCCGGCAATGCGACCTGCATCTTTGGTGGCTTGGCGTTGTGCGTCATTGAAGTAAGCAGGCACCGTGATGACGGCTTCTGTCACTTCTTCGCCGAGGTAGTCTTCGGCGGTTTTCTTCATCTTGCGCAACACTTCAGCGCTGATCTGTGGAGGCGCCAATTTGTTGCCACGCACTTCCACCCATGCGTCGCCGTTGTCGGCTTTGGCAATGGTGTAGGGCATCAGGTCGATGTCTTTTTGAACTTCTTTTTCAGAGAACTTGCGACCGATCAAACGCTTCACGGCATACAGCGTGTTGCGGGGGTTGGTGACGGCTTGACGCTTGGCGGACGCGCCAACCAAAATTTCGTCGTCTTCTTGGTACGCAATGATGGAAGGGGTGGTGCGCGCGCCTTCGGCGTTCTCAATCACCTTAGTAGTGTTGCCTTCCATGATGGCCACACACGAGTTGGTGGTGCCCAAGTCAATGCCAATGATTCTTCCCATGTTCTTCTCCGGTAAATCTAAAAAATGCTTGAATGAATCAGAAGTAGGGGCGGTTTAGGCAATTTCAAGGGCCTATTTCTACTTCTGAAGGGTTTTATTTGGGGGCTGTGACGGTCACCAGCGCAGGGCGCAACACGCGGTCAGCGATGAGGTAGCCTTTTTGCAAGACAGTCACCACAGTATTGGCTTCTTGTTCAGCAGGCACCACACTGATGGCTTGGTGGTGGTGCGGGTCAAACTTGGTGCCAGCTGTGGGGTTGATCTCAACCACCTTGTTGCGCTCCAAGGCACTTTTGAGTTGTCGCAACGTGGCTTCTGCGCCTTCACGAATTTGTTCGGGTGTGGCCGATTGAATGGCCAAGCCAGCTTCCAAGCTGTCCAGGACGGGCAGCAAGCTGTCGGCAAAGCCTTCCACCGCAAATTTGCGAGCTTTGGAAATTTCTTCGTCGGCACGGCGGCGGGCGTTTTGGACATCAGCCTGGGCGCGCAAATATTGGTCGGCCAGGGTGGCGTTTTGGGCTTTGACGTTTTCAAGCTCGGCTTGGGCATCGGCCAAAGGATCTTGTGAAACTGACGTTGGCTGAGCCTGGGTGTCTGTGCCCATGGCCGCAGCAGCGGCTGCCAAGGCTTCGGCTGTTGGCATGACGTTGGGCGTGCCGGGGTTTTGATGGGTAGGGTTTTGTGAGCTGGAATCAGACATGAAATGCATCCGCAAAAAATGACAACGCCCCAAACTTGGGGGCGTTTTGAGAGATTTCAAGACCCTTTTGGCATTGGGCCAAAGGGGCTTGAATTAAATCAAGACAGTTCGAGCAGTTCGACGTCGAACTTGAGGGTGGCGTTGGGGGGAATGACGCCGCCAGCACCACGGGGACCGTAGCCCAGGTCGGAAGGAATGATCAGGGTGCGCGCGCCACCGATTTTCATGCCGGCCACGCCTTCGTCCCAGCCCCGAATGACCATGCCAGCGCCCAAGATGAATTGGAAGGGGTCGCGGCGGTCTTTGCTAGAGTCAAACTTGGCGCCTTGTTCGCCGTCTTTGTACAGCCAGCCTGTGTAATGCACAGTGACCGTTTGGCCTTTGGTGGCTTCGGCGCCGTCGCCGACCACGGTGTCTTCATATTGCAGGCCTGTGGCTGTGGTGATCATGGTGTGTCCTAGAAAAAAGTCATAGAAAGGCCGGTTCAAGACCGGCCAATGGCTGAATTATGCCAGTGCTTGGGCGCTTGCTCTGGACTTGGGTCTCAATGCGTTGACCGCTTGGCCAAGTCTTGCATCAGCGCGCGAATGCCATAGGTCCAAGGCGGTGCCTGGTCCGAGGTGGTCACCCGGTTGAAGAGGGTGCCCAATTGCGGGGTGGTGATGGCCACCGTATCACCCACCACATGGGTGAAGCCCTGCCCGGGGCCATGCCGGTCTTGGGTGGGGGCAAACATGGTGCCGAGGAACAGCACCAGACCGTCGGGGTATTGGTGGTAGGGGCCAATCGCTTGAGCCGCTAAGTCCAAGGGATCGCGACTGATTTGGCTGAGAGAACTGCTGCCTTGCATCACAAAGCCTTCGGGACCATGGACCGCCATGCTGAGATCTGTATTTCGGACACTGTCGATCGTGTACTGGCCATCAAACAGGCGGATGAACGGGCCGATGGCGCAGCTGGCATTGTTGTCTTTGGCTTTGCCCAAGAGCAGGGCACTTCGGCCTTCAAAATCTCGCAGGTTCACATCGTTGCCCATGGCAGCGCCCACGACGTGGCCTTTGGCGTTGATGACCAAGACAATTTCGGGCTCGGGGTTGTTCCATGAACTGCCGGGATGCAAGCCCACATCAAAACCAGAGCCCACGGCACTCATGGCTTGCGACTTGGTGAAAATCTCTGCATCGGGGCCAATGCCCACTTCAAGGTACTGTGACCAGACGCCTTGCGCTACCAGCACTTCTTTCAGTTTCATGGCTTGTGCAGAGCCAGGTTTGACATTGCGAAGGTTGTCACCCATCACATCGATCACGGCTTTGCGCACGCTTTCAGCTTTGGCTGAATCACCACGCGCTTGCTCTTCGATCACGCGCTCCAGCATGCTGGCCACAAAGGTCACGCCGGCCGCTTTGATGGCCTGTAAGTCAGTGGGGGCGAGGAACCACGCCAGTTGTTCGTTGCGCTGTTGGGGATCGGTGTTGGTCCACAAAGCTTCCGTGGACCAAGTTTTGCCGTGGTGGTTTTGGACACTTGCAGCGACATGGTCCAATTCCATCAAGTCGCTGCTGGTGAGTGCCAAGCCCGACAAGTCGGTGGTTTCACTGGCGCCAACTTTGACAAGGTAAGGACCTTCGCCGGGCACCCAAATTCGGCCAATCAAAATGGCCTTGGATGCATCTGTGGGCAGCGTCTCTGCCAATGAAGGAAAGCTGGAATGTGACAAGGCCGAGTCTCCCAATTTGTGGTCTCTTGGGCCCTGAAAGTGGGTGCCCTTAGAGGTAGATTTTTTGCAGCAATGTGACCAAGGTTTGCACTTGGTTAGGCGTGAGTTTAGAGCCAATGTGCATTTCTAGCTCAGACGCTGTGGCTTCGGCTTTTTTCATGAGTTCTAAACCCTTGTCCGTTGGGTGCAGTCCCATGGCGCGGCCATCATGGGGGTGGGGCAGGCGCTCTAGCAGGCCACGTGATTCCAGCGACTGCACCAAGCCCACTAAGTTGGGCGGCAAGATGTTCAGTGCAGCGCAAAGTTGTCGCGAAGTGACACCGGGGTTGTGAACCACCACCGACATCACTGAAAAATCAACAGGCTTCAAGTCATAGACCGCCATGCGTTCTAAGAACTGACTGATCACGGCCAGGGCCGCACGGCGTGCGTTGTAACCAATCAAGGTTTCAAGGTAACTGGTGTCGACTTTGTCGACAGCCGGAGTTGGATTATTCAAGCTGCTTGGCATTGCGTCTCGATGATGTGACTGCGCATGGCGAATTCTGGGAGCACCCATTGATGGAAGGCTTTGGCGGGCGCTTGCCAACGGGTCTTCAAATCGGGTGTGTCTGCGTGCAGGTTGACATCGATGCGCTGCCAAGCCCATTGCAACATGACCAAGGCCATGGCGCGCAAATAGTCGTCGGCCACCCGGTGGCCCAAGCTAGGGTCTTGGGGTGCCGCGCTCACAATGCATTGCGTCAATTTGCGAAGCTGCGTGGCTTCTGCTGTTTCTGTTTGCGCTTGCGCTTTCAAGTCGTCCAGCAATTGGTTCAAGCTCTGGCCTCCATCGGCCATGATTTTGCGAACCAACAAATCGATGGCTTGAATTTCATTCGTACCCTCGTAAATCATGGCAACGCGCGCATCGCGCACGATTTGTTCAATGCCCCATTCACGCACATAGCCGTGGCCCCCCAAGACTTGCAGGCAATCGCTGCCGCCATGAAAGGCTTGATGGGTGAAGGCGGCTTTCATCACAGGCGTCACCAAAGCGCACCAGCGTTGCGATTGGGCTGCCGTGTCTTTGTCTGCATGTTTGATTCGGTCTAACTCCACCGCAGTTTGATAAGCCA
>CANBWP010000003.1 GCA_947373185.1 Comamonadaceae bacterium
TGCTCCACAGACGCTGGCTCGGTATCGCCTTGTGTCACGATGATGCGGCGCAGGTTGGCGCGGTGTTCGCCGGGCACGTCTTGCCAAGCTTTTTCACCCTTGTGATCGCCAAAGTGAATTTGACGGTCTTGCTCGCCTGGGTTCAAAAACACACCCCAGCGGTAGTCGCGCATTTTGACGTGACCAAACTGTGCCCAACCTTGTGGGTCGACGCTGACGGCGGTACGCAAGTACACGTCCATGTCTTTGGAGCCTTCGGGTCCCATGTCATCCCACCAGTTAATGAAGTTGGGCTGCCACTGTTCCAAGGCACGTTGCAACGTACGGTCTTCAGACAAGTTGACGTTGTTAGGAATTTTTTCGCTGTAGTTGATACCGGACATGTGAGTCTCCAGAAATTAAAGCAACGGTGGGGTCAAATTTTGGTTGCAGCAAAGACCACCGGGAACCTTGCTGCACAACACTTTCAAAAAACGGATGCGACTTTCAAGACTTAAACGCGGTTCATGTCGAACTGCACTTTTTCGCCTTTGCCGTACACCTTCAAGGCACCTTTTTCACCCACCGCATTGGGACGCTGGAAGATCCAGTTTTGCCATGCGGTCAGGCGACCAAAAATACGCGTGAGCATGTTCTCTTGGCTGGCAAAACGCAGGTTGGCTTCGAGGCCAGTGAGGGCATCGGGGGACATGGCGGCGCGCTCTTCCAAGCACATGCGAATTTCGTCGTCCCAATCGATGTCGTCGGGTGCAGCGGTGACCAAGCCGAGTGCCAAGGCAGCATCAGCGTCCAAAGCTTTGCCAATGGCGCCGCGCGCAGCTTCCATGGCGGGCACTTCTTCGTAGAAGCGACGTGCCAAACGGGACTGATCGTTCACCATGGGGTAGAAGCCAAAGTTGAACTCATTCAATTGAATGGTGGGTGCTTTGTCTGCATCATCGGGCAAGGCCAACATATAAGTGCGGTCGGCACAGAAAGCCAACTCAGCGAAGGTGCCCACGAAACAAGTGCCTGGCTCAACGAGTGCAAAAATGCTGCGTGAAGAAACGTCCAAGCGTGCCAAGGTACGGCGCAAGTGGCCAATGGTTTCGCGCACGAACCAGTGGTCTTTGTGCGCCAACAAAGTCGCGTCGCTGGCCAAGACTGCTTTTGCATCGCCTGTCGCTTTGAGCAACCAAGTGCCAATGTCGAGTTCGTTGGTGCGCATGTGCAAAATGGCGTCGTCTAATTCACGCACCATTTGCAAAGGCCACCACTGCGCACCAGCGGCCAAGATGCCGGCAATGTCAGTGGGTTGTGCAGATGCAGGGGCTTTGACAGTGAACGTTGCCAAACGCTTGGCGCGGTCAATCTCTACGGTCACGTTGTTGTAGCTGACGCGGTCGGCTTCAATGTTGCGCTGAATCGGTGTGAGGGCCACGCCTTTTTCTGATGCAGGACGGTCGCTTTTAGCGGCCAAATTGTCAGCACGCTGGCGCACCACTTGTTGGAATTGGTTGGGCTTGGCAATCGCATCGACCAAACGCCAGTCGACGGCTTTTTGACCGCGCACACCTTCTACGCTGGTGCAGAAAATGTCGGCCAAGTCGTGGCGCACATGGCGCTTATCGGTCACGCGTGTGAGGCCACCGGTACCTGGCAACACACCCAGCAAGGGCACTTCGGGCAAAGACACTGAAGAAGAGCGGTCGTCGACCAACACGATGTCGTCACAGGCCAAGGCCAATTCATAACCGCCGCCAGCGCAAGCACCGTTCAATGCAGCCACAAATTTCAAGCCAGAGTATTTGCTGGCGTCTTCAATGCCGTTGCGTGTTTCATTGGTGAACTTACAGAAGTTCACTTTCCAGCCGTGTGTAGACACGCCCAACATGAAAATGTTGGCGCCTGAGCAGAACACGCGGTCTTTCAAGCTGGTGACCACCACAGAGCGAACTTCGGGGTGCTCAAAGCGAATGCGCTGCAAGGCATCGTGCAATTCAATGTCCACGCCCAAGTCATAAGAGTTGAGCTTCAATTTGTAGCCAGGGCGAATGCCTGCGTTTTCGTCAATGTTGATCGACAAAGTGGCCACGGCACCGTCAAAAGCCAAGCTGATGTGCTTGTAGTTTTCGGGGGTGGTTTGGTAATTGACGATGGGCGCTGTGCTCATGAGGGTCTCCAATGATTGGCTTTGAACTGACTGAGTGATTCTTGAAAAGCAGATCGATGTCGACATCGATTTGCGTTGACATGCAGTTTAGTGCATTAAAATTAGCAGCTCAATATGCAATTTATTGCATTTATTAGGTATTTACCCTAGTACCCACCACAACTCACTCAACCCACTGAAGTTCTTTGCGTACTTCAGTTTTCAAGCGTCGGAAACTTTCTTCGACATCCTGAGCGCTGGTGTCGATGGCGATGTCCGCCTTGGAATAAAAAGCCGAGCGGCCTTCGAGAATGCGCTTCAAATCCGCCATGGCTTCGGGGCTGGCCGCCATGGGTCGTAAATCACCTTGTGCCGCCACCCGGGCCATGTGGTCGTTGGCATTGGCTTGCAGCCAGACCGTGGTGCAGTGAGACAAAAGCAAATTGAAATTGGCAGAGTCGGACACCAATCCGCCAGGTGTTGCAATGACCACTTCGGGGTAAATTTGAATGGCTTCTTCCAAAGCTCGGCGTTCGTAACGGCGGTAGGCGTTGGCTCCATACAGGTTGTGAATTTCGCTGATTTGGCAGCCCGCAAATTTTTCAATTTCCCGGCTGAGTTCAATGAAGGGGAAACCCAGATCATCCGCCAAACGCTGGCCCAGCGTGGTTTTGCCAGCGCCTCTCAAACCAATCAGGGCGACACGCGTGCGTCTGGCAGAGGCATCGCCACCTTCACCAAACAATTCTGTCAATTGCATGCGGGCACGGCGCAAATCAGCCTCGTTGCGCTTGCTGAGAATTTCGCGAATCAGCAACCATTCGGGTGTGCTGGTGCTGATGTCACCCAACAATTCAGCCAAGGAACATTGCAAGGCATGCGACACCTGCAAGAGCACCAGCACCGACACATTGCCAGTGCCATATTCCAAATTGGCCAAATGACGCTCAGACACATCGGCGGCCAAGGCCACGGCTTTGCGCGTCATGCCTTTGCGTGAACGCAAGTTGCGCACGCGCTCACCCAGCGCCATCAAAAATGGACTGCGCAAAGGCTCCAATGAGCTGCCAACTTCTACAAATGCGGTCGATGATTCGGTCACCGAGGTCTCCAATGACTTTTGAATGTGCTGTGCCCATTTCAAAATCTCAAGGGAAAACCCTAGATTTCAAAGGCAGACAAAACATGCACTTTACTGCATACTCGCTAGCAAGCAAGATAGTGCATTTATACCGCTTGTTGAAAGAAACCCCAAGCGTTTTAATGCACTCCTCTGAAAATTTTTGACAGATCACGGAGATCGCCATGGCCCTGCCTTCCGCACCCCCTGCGCAATTTAACTTCGCACAGTTCTTGATTGCCGCCAACAACAGCCGTAAGGACAAAACGGCGCTCATTGACGATGTCGGCAGCCTCACCTTTGGCGCCATGGCTGAACAAATTCGCGCTTGCGCTGCCGGATTGCGCAAGCTGGGCCTCAAGCGCGAAGAGCGCGTTTTATTGCTCATGCACGACAGCAGCGATTGGGTGGTGTCTTTCTTGGGTGCACTTTATGCAGGTCTTGTGCCAGTGGCCGTCAACACCTTGCTAACACCCGAAGACTATGCCTTCATGATCAACAACAGCCGTGCCCAAGCGGCCATGGTGTCCTCCGCATTGCTGGGCACTTTGAATGCCGCCATTGCACATGGCACCAAAAGCATCAAACATGTGGTGGTCTCTCGCCACGAAGGCGACCTGCCTGCACCCAACATGCACTTCAAAGACTTGTTGTCTTCAGCCTCGGGACCTAGCTTGCCCGCCGAAACACACGCTGACGAACCGGCGTTCTGGTTGTTCTCATCCGGCTCCACAGGCAACCCAAAAGGTACCGTGCACACCCAAGGCAATTTGTACTGGACAGCGCAGTTGTATGGCAAAGGCGTGTTGGCTTTGACGTCTAACGACGTGGTCTTCTCAGCGGCCAAATTGTTCTTTGCATATGGTTTGGGCAACGCCCTGACCTTCCCCTTGAGTGTGGGTGCCAGTGTGGTCTTGATGGCCGAGCGCCCCACCCCACAAGCCACATTCAAACGTTTGGTCGATCACAAGCCCACCGTGTTTTACGGCGCGCCCACCGGTTACGGCGGTATGTTGGCAAGCCCTGACTTACCCACCAAAGATCAAGTGGCCCTGCGCCTATGCTCATCGGCCGGCGAGGCATTGCCAGCCGACATTGGGGAGCGCTGGACGGCACGTTTTGGCTGCGAAATCATTGACGGCATTGGCTCCACCGAAATGCTGCACGTGTTCTTGTCTAACAAACCAGGTGATGTGCGCTACGGCACCACGGGCAAGCCTGTTCCGGGTTACGAAGTGCAACTGCGCGGCGAAGAAGGCGAAGTGCTGACCGGACACAACGAGATTGGCGACCTTTACATCAAAGGTCCCTCTTCTGCCTTGATGTACTGGAACAATCGCGAAAAATCGCGCGACACCTTTCAAGGTGAATGGACCAAGAGCGGCGACAAATACTCGCGCGACCCCGATGGTTATTACACCTATGCCGGGCGCAACGACGACATGCTGAAGGTCAGTGGCATCTATGTGTCGCCCTTTGAAGTGGAATCGACCTTGGTCCAACACCCTGCCATTTTGGAAGCTGCCGTCATTGGCAAAGTGGACGCCGATGGCCTGACCAAAACCAAAGCCTTCATTGTGTTGAAGGCCAGTCAAAGCTTGACCGAAGAAGAAGTGAAGGCCTTTGTGAAAGAGCGTTTGGCGCCCTACAAATACCCACGCTTCATTCAATTCATCACTGAACTGCCCAAAACCGCTACAGGCAAAATTCAACGCTTCCGTTTGCGCGATTTAGAAAACAAAAAGGCTTGAAAGCCTAAGCCTTCAAGCCTTTGCGAAGTGGCCTCATTCAGAGGCCACTGCTTTTTGTATCAAGTGTTTTTTGACACGGTGATGGTGGGGAATTTGGCAGAAAAATCCTTGGCCTTGGCCGCAATTTTGATGGCCACTTGGCGCGCCACCGATTTGTAAATGCTGGCCACTTCGCCATCGGGATCGGCCACCACAGTGGGTTTGCCATTGTCAGCTTGCAAACGAATTTGCATGTTCAAGGGCAAGGCACCCAAGTAGTCCATTTGGTAGTTCTCGGCCATTTTCTTGCCGCCATCAGCGCCAAAGATGTGCTCAACATGACCGCAGTTTGTACAGACGTGAACCGCCATGTTTTCCACAATGCCCAAAATAGGCACGCCCACTTTTTCAAACATCTTGATGCCCTTTTTGGCATCCAGCAAAGCGATGTCTTGCGGCGTGGTCACGATCACGGCGCCCGTCATGGGCACGCGTTGGCTGAGTGTGAGTTGAATGTCACCCGTGCCAGGCGGCATGTCGATGATCAAATAATCCAGGTCTTTCCAATTGGTTTGGCGTAGCAATTGTTCTAAGGCTTGGGTGGCCATGGGGCCGCGCCAAATCATGGCTTCGTCTTGGTTCACCAAGAAGCCAATTGACATCACTTGCACGCCATAGTTTTCCATGGGTTCCATGGTTTTGCCGTCTTCGCTTTCGGGACGGCCTTCAATGCCCATCATCATGGGCTGGCTGGGGCCGTAGATGTCGGCGTCGAGCAAGCCCACACTGGCACCTTCTGCGGCCAGCGCCAAGGCCAAGTTGACAGCGGTGGTGCTCTTGCCCACGCCGCCTTTGCCAGAGGCAACGGCCACGATATTTTTGACCTGCGGTAGCAAGGCCACACCGCGCTGAGCTGCATGGGCCACAATTTTCATGGTGACGTTGGCTGAGACATTGGTCACACCGGGGACCTGCTTGGCAGCCGCAATCAGGGCATTGCGCAAACCAGGAATTTGGCTCTTGGCGGGGTAGCCCAACTCAACGTCAAAGGCCACATTGCCACCGTCTACCACCAGGTTTTTGAGGGCTTTGGTGGAGACAAAATCTTTGCCGGTGTTGGGGTCGATGACCGATTCGAGGGCTTTTTGGAGTTGTTCTGGGGTCGACATGTGAAACTTTCTGCGAATGGCCGGAAGTTTAGCGACATCGAGTGGCTGAAGCCCATAAAATCAAGGATTCCCCTACAAATTGCCCCCTCATGTCTGCCTCGTCTGTTTCGAACCTCACTGCTGCCCAGCGACAAATTTTTGTCACGACCGCATTGCCCTATGCCAATGGCAATTTCCACATCGGTCACATCATGGAATACATCCAGGCCGACATCTGGGTTCGCGCACAACGCATGCAGGGCCATGAGGTGCATTTTGTGTGCGCTGACGATGCACACGGTGCGCCCATCATGATTGCCGCCGAAAAAGCAGGCATCACACCCCAACAATTTGTGGCCAACATTGCAGCGGGTCGCAAGCCTTATCTCGACGGCTTTCACATCGCCTTTGACAACTGGCATTCCACCGATGGCCCCGAGAACCACGAACTGGCGCAACAAATTTACCGCGACCTCAAAGCCGCCGGCCTGATTGCCACCAAAACCATCGAGCAGTTCTTTGACCCCGAAAAGTCAATGTTCTTGCCAGACCGCTTCATCAAAGGTGAGTGTCCTAAGTGCGGCACCAAAGACCAATATGGCGACAGCTGCGAATCTTGTGGCGCGGTTTATTCACCCACCGAAGTCAAAAACCCTTATTCCACTTTGTCGGGTGCCACACCGGTTTTGAAACAGTCTGAGCATTACTTCTTCAAACTGTCCGATCCACGCTGCGTTGAATTCTTAGAAAAATGGACGCACGAATCTGGCCGTTTGCAGCCCGAAGTACTGAACAAAATCAAAGAATGGTTTGCCAAAGACGAAGAAGGTCAAGGCGGCTTGGGCGACTGGGACATCAGCCGCGATTCACCCTATTTCGGCATTGAAATTCCCGATGCGCCCGGTAAATACTTCTACGTCTGGCTCGATGCACCCATTGGTTATTTGGCTTCGCTCAAAAACTATTTGGGCAAGATGGGGGTGGACTATGACGCCTACATCAACAATCCCAAGGTCGAGCAGTACCACTTCATTGGCAAAGACATCACGTATTTCCACACGCTTTTCTGGCCCGCCATGCTGCACTTCAGCGGCCGCAAAACGCCCAATGCCGTGTTTGTGCACGGCTTCTTAACCGTCAGCGGCGAGAAGATGAGCAAGAGCCGCGGCACCGGCCTCGACCCGCTCAAGTATTTGAAACTGGGCATGAACCCCGAGTGGTTGCGCTACTACATTGCCGCCAAACTGAACGGCCGCAACGAAGACGTCGACTTCAACCCCGAAGACTTCATGGCCCGCGTCAACTCCGACTTGGTGGGCAAGTACATCAACATCGCGTCGCGCGCTGCAGGCTTCATTGCCAAGCGCTTGGGCGGCAAGTTGGGCACGGTATCGGCCGATGGCCAAGCTTTGCTGAAGCAATTGCACGAAGGCGTGGCGCCCATCGCCAAGCTTTATGACGAACGCGATTACGCCAAAGCCCTGCGCGAAGTGATGCTCTTGGCCGATCGCGTGAACGAGTACGTGGACCAAAACAAACCTTGGGAATTGGCCAAACAAGAAGGCATGGATGCACGCCTGCACGACGTGTGCACCACCTGCATTGAAGCTTTCCGTTTGCTCAGCCTGATGCTCAAGCCTGTGCTGCCTTCATTGGCCAGCAACGTGGAAAAATTCTTGAACATTGAGGCCATGAACTTCACCCATGTGCAAGCTTCCCTGGGTGCAGGTCACGCCATCAACGACTACAAACATTTGATGCAACGTGTGGATGTGGCCATGCTTGATGCATTGTTCGAAGCCCCTGAGCCTGTGGTGGAGGCCGCACCTCTGCCAGGCGGCGAAGCCATTGCCCCCACCATCTCCATCGACGACTTTGCCAAGATCGATTTGCGCATCGCGCAAATTGTGCAATGCGAAGTCGTGGAAGGCTCCACCAAACTTTTGCGCCTCACTTTGGATGTGGGCGAAGGCAAACACCGCAATGTGTTCAGCGGCATTGCCAGTGTCTACAAGCCTGAAGACTTGGTGGGCAAGCTGACTGTGATGGTGGCCAATTTGGCACCCCGCAAAATGAAGTTTGGTGTGTCTGAAGGCATGGTGCTGGCCGCCAGCCATGCAGATGAAAAAGCCGAACCCGGCATTTACGTGTTGAACCCATGGCCAGGTGCAAAACCTGGCATGCGCATTCACTGAGCCGAATGTTCCCACTGATACACGGATGGACCAGCGTGGCACGCTCGTCCCAAGCCAATATCAGGTTGGGGGCGGTGTTAAGTTTCATTGCGGGAGCGGCCAATGCCGGTGGGTTCTTGGCCGTGGGGCGCTATACCTCTCACATGACTGGCGTGGTTTCATCTGTCGCTGATGACATCGTCTTGGGAAATTTCACATTGATGGCAGTGGGCTTGGGTAGCCTTTGTGCATTTTTGATCGGCGCCATGTGCACGGCCATTTTGGTCAATTGGGGCTTGCGCAAGCAACTGAGCAGCGCCTACAGCTTACCGTTGGTCGTCGAATCCTTGGCGCTTTTGGCCTTTGGACTTTTTGGTGCAGCCATCAGCGGTTTTGCCAGTCTCTTTTTGCCTCTGACCGTGCTTTTGTTGTGCTTCATGATGGGCCTGCAAAATGCCGTGATTACAAAAATATCGCATGCCGAAATTCGCACCACCCACGTCACAGGCCTGGTGACCGACTTGGGCATTGAGTTGGGTAAATGGGTCTACATCAACCGACTCAAAGGGCCAGACACAGTCAAGGCCAATCGGCAAAGGCTGCGAGTCCATGCGCTCCTGATTGCTTTCTTTTTTGTAGGCGGCTTGTCTGGTGCATGGGGTTTCAAAGCATGGGGCTACATCACCACATTGCCCCTTGCCGCACTCTTGTGGACTTTGGCCATGCGTCCGGTCTTTGATGACATCCGAGTTTGGCTAGCGCGCGCTTGATCCTGATGTTTTTCTCACCCTTTCGCCCCCAGCTGATCGATGCACTCAAAGGCTACAACCGACAACGCTGTGTGCAGGACATCGCTGCAGGCATCACCGTTGGCGTCGTGGCCTTGCCCTTGGCCATGGCTTTTGCCATTGCTTCAGGGCTCAAACCTGAAACTGGCTTGTTCACGGCCATCATTTCGGGGTTTCTGATTTCGGCGCTGGGCGGCAGCAAAGTTCAAATTGGAGGCCCTGCGGGCGCCTTCATTGTCATTGTCTATGGCATCTTAGAGCGTTACGGCCCCTCCAACTTGATCATTGCCACGGCAGCATCGGGGGTGCTTTTGTTCACCATGGGCTTGCTGAAATTGGGCACCCTCATTCGTTTCATCCCGGTGGCCGTGGTCATTGGTTTCACCAACGGCATTGCGGTGCTCATCATGCTGTCACAGGCGAAAGATTTTCTAGGCCTCAAAGTGAGTACGATGCCAGCAGATTTTGGGGGTATTTTGCGCGCCCTTCAAGCGGCATGGCCCACGTTGGACCCGGCGGCCTTTGGCTTGGCTTTGGGTTCTTTGGTCTTGATCGTTGGCTGGCAACGCATCTTTGCGGCCCGTGCTGGCCTGACTGGCACGGCCAAAGCCTCATACATTCAACGTGTACTGGCATTCATTCCAGGCTCCATCGTGGCCTTGGTTCTGGCAACTTGGCTGGCGCAAAGTATGGCACTGCCTGTAGAAACCATTGGCAGCAAGTTTGGCGGCATTCCGTCTGCCTTGCCCAGCTTTGTGTGGCCCGAGTTCAGCGCTTCCACGTTGAGGCATTTGAGCCTGCCCATCTTCACCCTGACCTTGCTGGGGGCCATTGAATCTTTGCTGTGCGCCCGCATTGCCGATGGCCTGATCGGTGAGCGCCATAACCCCAACCAAGAACTCATGGCGCAAGGGGTGGCCAATTTTGTCACGCCCTTTTTTGGCGGGATGCCGGCCACCGGCACCATTGCCCGCACCGTCACCAACATCAAAAGTGGCGGCCGCTCCCCCATTGCGGGCATGGTCCACGCCCTCACCTTGCTGTTGGTGGTGTGGGTGGCAGCCCCTTTGGCCAACCATGTGCCATTGGCCACGCTGGCGGCCATCTTGATGTTTGTTGCCTGGAACATGGGCGAGTGGCGCGCCTTCACCGATTTGAAGCAATTCAGAGCCCCTTACCGAATCACCTTGGTCGCGGTGTTCTTGCTGACGGTGATGGTTGATCTGACGGTGGCTGTCGAGTTTGGCTTGATTGCAGCTTGCATCACCTTCATTTACCGAATTTCCAACCTCAGCCGGGTTGAGCGATTGACGGTTCATGACGCCCCTGCCTTGCAAACGCAAGAAGGCCACATCAGTGGCTATCGTTTTTATGGCGCATTGTTCTTTGGCGCGGTCAAACTGGTTGAAGCCATTGAAGATGAACTGCCACAACGCGCCCTGGTGTTGGACTTGAAAAATCTGATTTACATCGACTCTTCAGGGGCTGATGCTTTGGTGGCGCTGGCCCAAGTTTGCCAAAAAAGACAGGTGCATTTGCACATCTGCGGGCTGAACCACCAGCCCTTGGACATTGCCCGCAGAACAGGCTTGTTGGCCCAGTCAGGCCAGAATGTCTGGCCTGACTGGCAAACAGGCTTGGAAGCTGCACTTTTGTCAGAAAAACCCTGGCGCCACCCCGCTAAAATAAGCCCCTGATTCAAAGAAAGCGCTTTTCCATGTCGCTCCTGCACATTTTTCGTCGTCCCGACTACCGCTCTGACGCCACCCAGTTCATTGACCAGCTCAAGGCGGACCGTCCGCATCTGGATGCCGCGCAACAAGTAGCACGCGCGCTCCTGTGGGATGCCTCCGTAGACCGTCATGCCTTGAAAGAATTCAACGCTGGCCGCGTCGCTCAAAAGCCTTACGTCTATCAGACCAAAGGCTGAGGATTTTGGAAAACCCCGCGACGCCCATCGAGGTCTTGCCTGCTGTTGACAGCACGGCGGGTCTACCAGAGGTCATTGACCACGTGGCGGTCGCTCGGCTGTATGGCGAGCCTTTGTTTTCAATGCCCAACGACCTCTACATCCCACCGGATGCCTTGGAGGTTTTTCTAGAGGCCTTCGAAGGTCCTCTGGACTTGTTGTTGTATTTGATTCGCAAGCAAAACTTCAACATTCTCGACATACCCATGGCCGCTGTGACGCGCCAGTACCTGAGCTATGTCGACGAAATTCGCCAGCACAACTTAGAGTTGGCTGCCGAGTACCTGCTCATGGCCGCCATGCTGATTGAAATCAAATCTCGCATGTTGTTGCCACCCAAAAAAGTGGCCGAAGGGCAAGAACCCGAAGACCCACGCGCCGAACTGGTCCGCCGCTTGCTCGAATACGAGCAAATGAAAATGGCGTCCATGCAATTGGGCAATTTGCCGCAGTACGGCCGCGACTTTTTGAAAGCCCAGGTCTACATCGAACAAAGTTTGCAACCCCGCTTCCCCGAAGTGCACTTGGTGGAATTACAAGAGGCGTGGCGCGATATTTTGAAGCGCGCCAACTTGGTTCAGCATCACAAAATCAGCCGCGAAGAACTCAGTGTGCGTGAGCACATGAGCATTGTGCTCAAGCACCTTCAGGGCCGTAAATTTGTCGAGTTTGAAAACTTGTTTGACCCCAGCAAAGGCACACCCGTGTTGGTCGTGACTTTCATTGCACTGCTGGAATTGGCCAAAGAAACACTGATCGAAATCACCCAAGCCGAAGCCTTCGCACCCATCTATGTGCGCTTGGCTTTCACACCCGTTTGATTCAGGGCCCCGAGAACGGGTGCGAGGTCAGTGGTGCTGAAGTGGCTTCGCCTTTGGCGCCACGCCCCATCAATGTCGCAACCGCTTGTGCGGGCTTCAAGACACCATCGAGCAAGGCCACCACCGCTTGTGCAATGGGCATGTCAACGCCCAGTGCCTGCGCACGCTTGACCACGGTGCGTGCACTGTAAACACCTTCGGCCACATGGCCCAATGACTGCACCGCTTGTTGCAAGTCCATGCCTTGCGCCAGTAACAATCCCACTTTGCGATTGCGACTCAAATCACCGGTGGCGGTTAAGACCAAATCGCCCAAGCCAGACAGGCCCATGAAGGTTTCTGTTTTGGCGCCCAAAGCCAAACCCAAGCGCGTCATTTCAGACAAACCGCGGGTGATCAATGCGGCGCGGGCATTGAGGCCCAAGTTCAAGCCATCGCACAAGCCTGTGGCAATGGCCAACACATTTTTAACCGCACCGCCCACTTCCACACCGACGATGTCTTCGTTGGCATACACACGCAAACTGGGGCTGTGAAAGGCATCGACCAAAATGTGTCGAACGCGCGCGTTGTCACTGGCCGCCACCAAGGCCGTGGGTTGGGCATTGGCAACTTCCAGCGCAAAGCTGGGACCACTGAGCGCACCTGACAGCAAATGCGGCGCCACTTGGCGACACACTTCGTGTGGCATGGCACCCGAAGCCACGCCCTCTGAGCCGGCTTCAAAACCTTTGCACAGCCATGCCACTGGCACCGTGACATCGCGCAATGTTTGCAGCATGCCGCGCAGCGCCGACATGGGCGTTGCCACCACGATCAAATCGTGCGACTGCGCCCAGGTGGCCAATTCAGAAGGGGCCGTGCTGACACAAGCCAGAGAAGGCGGAAAGACCACGCCTGGCAAGTAACGCGCATTGGCGCGCTCAGCTTGGAGGATTTGAGCTGCAGCTGCGTCACGGGTCCACAAATGAACCACATGTCCTGCCGCATGGCGACTCGCACTGATGGCCAGTGCCGTACCCCAAGCACCTGCCCCGATGACCGCGATCTTCAGGCTCAAGGGGGACTCTGACAGATTATTGAACAGGCGCAGCGGGCGCAGCTTGTTGCGCCGCTTCTGCTTGCTGCTGCTCGTACATGGCTTGGAAGTTGATTTCAGCCAAGTGCACGGGCGGGAAGCCTGCGCGTGTCACCAAATCTGCCACGTTGCCACGCAAGTAGGGGTACACAATTTGAGGACAAGCAATGCCCATGATGGCCCCCATTTGGTCTTCAGGCACATTGCGAATTTCAAAAATACCAGCCTGTTTGCATTCCACCAAGAAAACCGTTTTGTCTTCAATTTTGGTGTGCACGGTGGCCGTCACGCAAATTTCGTAAACACCTTCTGCGGCTTGATTGGCTTCGACACCCAACTGAATGTCCACAGCAGGTTGTTGTTGCTCCAACAAAATGGCGGGGGAATTGGGTTGCTCCAAAGACGCTTCTTTCAAGTAAACGCGTTGGATTTGGAACACGGGGGTGCTGGCTTCAGACATAAATACTCTTGAGTTGAAAGTGATCTTCCCGTCGGCCGCTTGAATCAGCCCCTGCCGCGGGTTCTGGTGAGATTATCACCGATGCACCGTGGGGTTAATTGGCGGCGCTGTTTTGCAAGAGGGGCACCAGGCCTCCCTTGGCATCGAGGGCCATCAAATCGTCGCAGCCGCCTACGTGGGTCTCCCCAATGAAGATTTGCGGCACCGTTCTGCGACCCGTGATTTTCATCATGTGCTCGCGAGCTTCAGGCAATTGGTCAATTCGAATTTCCTCGATGTCCACAACACCTTTGGATTTCAAAATTTGCTTTGCGCGGACGCAATAGGGGCACACAGCCGTGGTGTACATCTTCACTTGGGACATAAGGACTCCGACAAGGGTGAGGTCAAAAATTTCAGGCTTTTTCGACAGGCAAGCTGGCTTCGCGCCAAGCCTTGAGGCCACCGGCCAAAGCCTGGGCACGTTCGTAGCCCAGTTTTTTCGCTTGTGCCGCAGCCCGGGATGCACGGCCGCCGGACTGGCAGACCAAAATGACCGGAAGGCTCTTGTTTTTCACAACTTGGGCCAATTGCGCTTCCAGTTGCGCCAAAGGAATATTTTTCGCCCCAGCGGCATGGCCTTGTGCAAATTCTTCAGGCTCGCAGACGTCGATCAAGACCGCTTTTTCTCGGTTGATGAGCAGCACGGCCTCGGAGGCCGGGACGCCACCAGCGGCGCCCTGCATCAGGCTGGGCCAAAACAAAGCCAAGGCCGAGGCCGCAGCCACCGCAACCAACATCCAGTTTTCAATCAAAAATTTCACAAAAAACCCTTAAAAAGTTCATACGCGGCCTATTTTGAGGCTGCGTGCCAGAATCGAATTCTAAAATGCTGGACGTCAACCTGTATTTTTAAATTGATTAAACCTTTCACCATGTACAAATTTGTTCTCATTCGCCACGGCGAATCTACTTGGAATCTGGAAAATCGCTTCACTGGCTGGACCGATGTCGACCTCACCCCGACGGGCATTGAGCAAGCACAGGCGGCTGGCCGACTGCTCAAAGCCGAAGGCTATGAGTTTGACCTGGCCTATACCAGCGTGCTCAAACGTGCGATTCACACCCTGTGGCACACCTTGGACGCGATGGAACGCCAATGGCTGCCTGTGCACAACAGCTGGCGTTTGAATGAGCGCCACTATGGCGCTTTGCAGGGCTTGAACAAAGCAGAAACCGCCAAAAAATTTGGAGACGAACAAGTTTTGGTTTGGCGCCGCAGCTACGACACCCCCCCTCCAGCCCTCGAAGCACAAGATCCTCGCTGCGAGCGCTCTGACAAGCGTTATGCCAAACTGAGCCCCAGCGATGTGCCCCTCACCGAGTGTCTGAAAGACACGGTGGCACGCGTCATCCCCTTCTGGACAGATTCCATGGCGCCCGCCATCAAGGCTGGCAAGCAGATTGTGGTGGCCGCACATGGCAACTCCATTCGCGCCCTGATCAAGTACCTCGACAACATTTCCGACGATGACATCGTGAACTTGAACATTCCCAATGGCATCCCCTTGGTGTATGAGTTGGACGAGAACCTCAAGCCGCTCAGGCACTACTACTTGGGCGATGCAGAAGCAGCGGCCAAAGCAGCGGCAGCCGTGGCCAGCCAAGGCAAGGCTTGATCGCTGATTGAAAAGCTGGCTTTACAAAGCCGACACAGCCTGCGTCAGACAGGCTTGTTCGGCTCGGTGTATATTGGCCTCAAAGGAGGCCCTCTGGGTCAAGGCACATGGGACATAAATTGAAAATTGTGGGCTGGTTGAGCATTGGCGCTTTAGCGGGTGCACTCACCACCATTTCGCTTCAAACCACCGCCAGGGGCACGTTTGCGCCGCTGCCCTTGGAAGAATTGCAGCAATTGGCGGCTGTCTTTGGCATGGTCAAGAGTGACTATGTCGAAACCGTCGACGAAAAGAAACTCATTTCAGAAGCCATCTCCGGCATGGTGTCCAGCCTCGATCCTCACTCGCAATACTTTGACAAGAAAAGTTTCAAAGAATTCAGCGAAGGCACCTCTGGACGATTTGTGGGTGTGGGCATTGAAATCACGCAAGAAGAAGGCGTGGTCAAGGTGGTCTCACCCATTGAAGACTCTCCCGCTGATCGTGCGGGTCTCAAGCCCAACGACTTGATCACCAAAATTGACGATGTCTTTGTCAAAGGTTTGTCAATGAACGATGCGGTCAAACGCATGCGCGGCGAACCCAACACCAAAGTGGTCCTCACCATCTTCCGCAAGGACGAAAGCCGGACCTTCACGGTCAACATCGTCCGCGAAGAAATCAAAACGCAATCGGTCAAGGCCAAACTGATTGAGCCAGGATATGGCTGGATCCGGGTGTCTCAATTCCAAGAGCGAACCGTCGAAGACTTTGCCAAAAAGCTCGAAGAGCTATTGAAGCAAGACCCCAAACTCAAAGGCTTGGTGCTAGACCTGCGCAATGATCCCGGTGGCTTGCTCGATGCTGCCGTGGCTTTGTCGGCGGTGTTCTTGCCCGAGAACGTCACGGTGGTGTCCACCAACGGCCAATTGGAAGAGAGTAAGTTTGTTTACAAGGCCGCACCGCAATTTTGGCGTCGCAGCGCTGAAAGCGACCCCATTCAAAAGTTGACGCAAAACAGCCAAGGTCAATTGAAGAAAATTCCGTTGGTGGTGTTGGTCAATGAAGGCTCAGCATCGGCAAGCGAAATTGTGGCCGGCGCTTTGCAAGACCACAAACGCGCCACCATCATGGGCAGCCAAACCTTTGGCAAAGGCTCGGTCCAAACCGTGCGCCAACTGGGACCGGATACGGCTTTGAAACTCACCACCGCACGTTACTACACGCCCAGTGGTCGCACCATTCAAGCCAAAGGCATCTTGCCAGACGTGATGCTGGACGAGACCGAAAACGGCAATGTGTTTGCAGCCCTGCGAACCCGCGAAGCCGACTTGGAAAAACACCTGAGCAATGGTCAGGAAGAAGAAAAGAAAAACGAAGCCCGCCAGAAAGCGCGTGAAGAAGCCCTCAAGCGTTTGGAAGAAGAGGCTAAAAAACCAGAAACTGAAAGAAGGCCACCTGAGTTTGGTTCTGCCAAAGATTTCCAACTCAACCAAGCCCTCAATCAACTCAAGGGCCTTCCTGTCAAAGTGAGCACCACTTTGGCCGAGCGCAAAGAAGAGAAAAAAGACAAGTGATCGCGCATGCGGGACGATCAATTACTGCGCTATTCACGCCACATTCTTTTAGACGAGTGGGGCGTTGACGGCCAGGAGCGTGTCTCGCAATCCCACGCGCTGATCATTGGCGCAGGCGGTCTGGGTTCGCCAGCTGCCTTGTACCTTGCCAGCGCAGGCGTGGGCCACATCACCCTGATGGATCACGATCAGGTCGATGTGACCAATTTGCAAAGACAAATTGCGCACACCCAAGAGCGCGTCGGCCACGCCAAAGTGGCATCGCTCAAAGTTGCGATGGCCAACCTCAATCCAGAAGTTCAGGTCACGGCCATTGCGGCCATGGCCGATGCCTCAATGCTTGCACAGCACGTGCCCTTGGCCGATGTGGTGTTGGACTGCACCGATAACTTTGAAACACGCCACGCCATCAACCTGGCCTGTGTGACCCACCGCAAAGCCTTGGTCTCGGGTTCTGCTTTGCGCTTGGATGGCCAAGTGGCGGTGTATGACACGCGTCACGAAGCGGCCCCTTGCTATGCGTGCGTCTTCCCTCCCAATCAACACTTTGAAGAAACACGTTGCGCTACCATGGGTGTGTTGGCCCCCTTGGTCGGTGTGATTGGCAGCTTGCAAGCCACCGAGGCCCTGAAAATTCTCAGCGGCATGGGCGCCAGCCTGCATGGTCAGCTCATGTTGTTCAATGCCAAACACATGGAATGGCAAACCATTCAAACTCAACGTCAGGCGCAATGTCCGGTTTGCAGCCCAAGTCGGGCATCGGCATTGGGCTGATGGCCACAGAAGGCATGGGGTTCAATTGACCCTATCATTGCCGCATGAAATCACTCTCCGCCTGGCTGCCATTTCTCAACTGGCCTCGTTTGACGCCTGAACTGTTTCGCCAAGAATGCGCGGCCGGCTTTGCGGTCGCATTGCTCACGGTGCCACAGGCTGTGGCGTATGCCGCTTTGGCCGGCATGCCTTTGGTCACAGGCTTGTATGCCGCATTGCTACCCGCCGTGGTGGGCGTCATGTGGGGTGGCACCCAACGTTTGTCTGTCGGTCCATCGGCACTCACCTGCGTGTTGATCAGCGCATCCTTGAGCGGCATGGCGGAACCTGGCAGCGCGCAATGGGTCAACTTGGCCATCTGGCTGGCCTTGATGGCGGGTGCGCTTCAGTTGACCATGGGCGTCTTGAAAAACGGTTGGCTTCTGAATTTGATCAGCTCGCCTGTCATGATGGGGTTCACCCAAGCGGCGGGCCTGCTGATCATGGCCTCGCAATGGCCCGCGCTCACCGGCTGGCAAGGCGGCCCTTCATTTCAATGGGGTGACATGGCTTTTGGCATGGGCAGCTTGGGTTTGTTGTTGATGGCCAAACACTGGGTGCCCAAGTGGCCCAGCATCATGTGGGTGGTGGTGGCAACGGGCCTGGTGAGTTTTCTGTTTGACTTTGGTTTACAAGGCGGCGCCGTGATTGGCGCATTGCCAGCCAACCTGCCGCACCTTGCATGGCCCCAAGCCTTGAATTGGGAGACCATGGCACAACTGGCTGGCCCCGCCGCTTTGATTGCCTTGGTGAGTTTTTTGGAAACGGCCTCCAGCGCCAAAACCGACAATCAGCGTGAAGGCACTTTGTGGCAAGACAACCAAGACCTGATGGGCCAAGGCTTGGCCAAAATCGTTTCGGGGCTGTGCGGCAGTTTTGCCACCAGCACTTCTTTTTCCAGGTCAGCCATTGCACTGGCATCAGGCGCACAAACAGGTTGGTCGGTGATCGCCAGCAGTGCCTTGGTGGGATTGGCTGTGTTTGCAGCACCGGCGCTGTTTCATGTGCCGCGTGCGGTGTTGGCCGCCATCGTGATCTTGGCTGTGTCGGGTTTGATCAAACCCATGGCTTTTGTCAAACTCTGGAAAATTTCACGCATTGAAGCCATCACAGCCCTGCTCACGTTCGGCATGACCTTGCTGAGTGCACCGCGCATCTATTGGGGTGTTTTGGCCGGGGTCTTGGTCGGTTTGAGTCACTTCTTGCACACCCGACTTCACCCTCGCCTCATTGAGGTTGGTTTGCACGAAGATGGCAGCCTGCGCGACCGACACTTGTGGCACTTGCCGCCCATCACCCCAGATGTCTTTGCCCTGCGCATGGACGCAGAATTAGACTTTGCGGCAGCCAGCAGTTTTGAAAAGTACATCACCGAGCACTTGCGTCTTGTGCCGCACATTCGGCACGTTTGTTTGTTTGCACAACCTATCAATCGGATCGACGCCACCGGCGTCGCAACGCTTCAGCAATTGCGCCAGCAACTGGCCCATCGAGGCATGCAATTGCACATCAGTGGCATCAAACTTCCGGTCGAAAAGGCGTTGCGCTTGGCAGGTGAATTGTCAGACAAGGATGGCGTTCATTTGTACCGAACCGACAGTGAAGCCATCAACGCTTTGCGGGCCTTGCAGACCCTGCCCGATGACATCGCGGGCATGGCCATTTGAGTTCAAGCGCTCACGATCCAGCCTTCTAGCGGGTCAAAATCAGGCAGGCCGTAACGGTCAGCTTGACTGTTCGGTGCCGCTGAGTCTGTCTGCGCGGCTTTTTCTTCTTGCACGCAAGCCCATGCGGCTTGCACCATGCACAGCACGGCATCCAGCGCATCGCCCGAACCATCGGCCAGCAAACTGTCGTGCTGAGACGCGGTCAATTTCAAACGCAAAGCCAAACGGGTTTGGGCCATGTCTAAGGCATGCAAGATATCTTTGCGGGCCACCCATCGCTCTGCCGTTTGCTTTTGCTTGTCATCGCTCTTGTAGCTGCGGTGACCCACCATTTCTCGGGCCAAGAGGCCTGGGTACGCTTCCAAGGCCACACGGTGAGGACGCCCCGTTTGCAAGCCCGGCAGACTCCAAGCGGCCTGTCGCAACAAAGGCACGCCTGCATGCATCATCCAAGCCACTGGCGGATTGACCCACTTCATGGAAGGACTTGAACCTGCCGGGATGTCGGTTGCGCGATGCGCAAACTTGGCACCCACAGGCCGGGCATCGCAAAAAGACTTGAAGTATTGGCGCAGTTCTTCGCGCGAATGCGCTGCGAAGCGGTCCATGCATTCAGGCCAGGAAGTTGGCCAGTGCATGGCCTCCACCCAAGCCCGGGGCAAGCCAAAGGGCAAATCAAAACCACCGACGCATTTCACGTCATCGGGGGCAGGGTGAAGCAAAAATTGTTGGAAAGCTGGCAGGGTCTCGAACTGAAGCATTTGCTTGAGTTGAACACTGCCTTGGTGCATGGCACCGAGCGCCACCACAATGGGTTTGCGCTTGCTGGGGCTGCTTGAAAAATCGCAGCCAATCACACACGTCTGAGAAATGTCAGGCACGCCCGATGATGGAAGCTGTGGCCATGAGCTCTTCTAGCAAAGCCAAGGACACGACGCCGGACACACTGTACGGATCGAGTTCGGCACGCTCAGAGTATTTCAGCAAAATGTTGGTGTTGACGCGGGCCACATCGACTTGACCCATGGTCCAGCCACCAAACCTGCGCTCTGAAATTTCTTCGTAATGCAACAGCACCACTTCCTTGTGTCGTGCGTCTTTCTGAATGTGGCCATACAACTCGCTGACGGCTTCGCGCCCGCCTTCTATGGCCTGCAAAAAGATACCGCCGCCGTACACCAAGATACCTGTGATGCCCGTGCTGGGATTGAATTGGCGGGACTGTGCCAAGATCGACTCAATGACGGAAGGCTGAGGATCAACCGCGCGGCTTGCGTAAAGTAAACGAACCAACATGCTCAGGCCTTTCTGGGAATCAATGCGAGGAACTCACGGCGCAAGTTGGCATCTTTTAAGAAAACACCGCGCATGACCGAGTTGATCATTTTGCTGTCCATGTCTTTGACACCGCGCCAGCCCATGCAAAAGTGGCTGGCTTCCATCACGATGGCCAAGCCATCGGGTTGTGTTTTACGCTGAATCAAGTCGGCCAACTGAACCACGGCCTCTTCTTGGATTTGGGGACGACCCATGATCCATTCCGCCAAACGCGCGTACTTGGACAAGCCGATCACATTGGTGTGTTCATTGGGCATGACGCCGATCCAGATTTGACCGACCACCGGGCACAAATGGTGACTGCATGCACTGCGAACCGTGATGGGGCCAACGATCATGAGCTCGTTCAAATGCTCGGCATTGGGAAATTCTGTGACTTCGGGGCCTTCGACATAGCGGCCTTTGAAGACTTCCTTTAAATACATTTTGGCCACGCGGCGCGCGGTGTTTTGCGTGTTGTGATCGTTTTCAGTGTCAATCACCATGCTGTCCAACACGGTTTGCATTTTTTCTGTGACTTCGTCCAACAAGTGATCAAGCTCACCCGGTTGAATGAATTCAGCAATGTTGTCGTTTGCGTTGAATCGTTTGCGCGCTGCCAGAATTCGCTCGCGGATCTTCACGGACATCGGGGTGCCAATGTCCTCTGAGGGCAGGTTGACGGGAGCAGTCATAAAAGTCAGATGGAGGGAGGAGATGCGCCGATCCTACCAGCGATTGAAAAACTTCACAGCGTATGGGCATGAGGCAAGCTCAAGCCGCGGAGTTCTTCAATATCGATGTCCTGAGAGCCACAAGGCAAAACGCATCAAGCCAAAAGCCCCCCAGTCCATGACCCTCTGGAGTTTGGACCTGCCGCTCAAGGCGCCCGGCAATATCCGCTCGCTTTCAAACGCGATGGCCTGTATCAAGGCGTCAGCCAATTGCTTGGCAAAGATACCGTCCGCCACCACCACGTTGGCCTCCCTGGCCAAAAGCAAACTGAACGGGTCCAAATTGGAAGAGCCGACGGTCGCCCACGGCCGCTCATGGTCGGCATCGATCACCGCGACTTTGGCATGCAGAAAACTTTGCGAATACTCGTAAATTTCGACACCGGCCTCCAGCATTTGTCGATACACCGGCCGAGCTGCGTGGTACTGCATGAAATATTCATAGCGACCTTGCAACAAAAGGCGCACACGAACGCCTCGATGCGCCGCGTGAATCAGTGCATGACGCAGCTTTCGACCTGGTAAGAAATAGGCATTGGCCATCACAATGTCGTGACGGGCCATGCCAATGGCCTTCAGATAAGCTTTCTCAATCTGGGTCCGGTGCAAAACGTTGTCGCGAAGCAGCAAGCCCGCTCGTGCCACCCAATGGGGCTTGTCTGCATGGCGCACATCGTGTAACCAAGGCAGGTGCAAGCCAGAAGCCTTGAAGGAGCTGTAAGCCTCTGGAAAATTTTGTTGCCGCACATGCCGCACAGCTTGCATCCGCCACCACAGCTGTGTGGTGGCCTCTTGAACTTGTTGGACCAACGCACCGGTGGCACACACTGCAAAATCCAAGCGGGGCGCCTTCAATGCGCCATATTGTGGATCGTGCAAGTCGTCCAAAATATTGATGCCGCCACAAAAGGCCATATGACCATCGATCACACACAGTTTGCGATGCAAGCGGCGCCATCGACTGGGAATGAGCAAGCCCAAGGCTCCAAGCGGCGAATACACGCGCCAGACCACACCCGCCTTGTCAAAGCGAGTCCGCCACTCGGGACTCAGCCTGGGTGTGCCAATGCCATCGACCACCACCCAAACACGCAAGCCACGGCGGCCTGCACGTTCCAAAGCCGAGGCCACCAGGGCGCCATCGCCATGAAAATCAAAGATGTAGGTTTCTAGCTGAATGTGCGAACGCGCTGCGTCAATGGCCCAAATCAATTCTGGAAAAAACTCAGCCCCGCCTTTCAGAAGCTTAATCTGATGGCCGTCATGAAGGCGTGGGTGGGTTCTCATCGCTCAAATTGCGCCACCAAAGGCAGATGGTCAGACATGCGTTGCCAAATCTTGCCGTGGGGCACCATTTGGCTGACAGGCTGGAGGCCTCTGGCGTACACGTGGTCCAACTGGGCAATGGGCAAACGTGAGGGGTAGGTGGGCTGATGCACGGCTGGCCACTCCAACAACCCTTGATCGCGCATCATGTGAGTGATTCGGGTACCCCAGTCATTGAAATCACCGGCCACCAACAAGGGTGCGGCATCAGGCACTTCCCGCGCAATGTACTGATGCAATTGAGCCACTTGCCGAACGCGGCTAGCAGGAATCAAGCCGAGATGAACCACGATGGCATGCACATTCAAAGCAGGGTCGCCGACTTTGATTTCCACATGCAAGAGGCCACGCTGTTCAAAGCGGTGGTCTGAGATGTCTTCGTGGCGATGCGACACCACGGGCCAGCGCGAGAGGAGCGCATTGCCATGCTCGCCATGGCGGGTGATGGCATTGGTTTTGTAAACGGCTTCATAGCCAGGCGGGGCTAAAAATTCGGCTTGCGGCAGATCGGGCCAATGCTTGAAATATTTTTCTTCGCGCCGATGCACCTTGCGAACCTCTTGCAAGCACACGATGTCGGCATCGAGTTGTTCAATGGCCAACCCTAAGTTGTGGATTTCCAAACGGCGCGCAGGACCGAGGCCTTGAACACCTTTGTGAATGTTGTAGGTCGCCACTTTCAAAAAGGCTGGCTTTTCAGTTTTCATCATGCAGGTCTTTTCAAGCATTCTGCATGATTTGAGGGGCTATTTAACCCAGCATTTGCAATAAGAACTTCCGTCGATCCGCGTCAGCACCAGCTTTGGTCTTTAAACCCCTATGATCACCCTATGCACAGTTCTGATTCCAACACCCCCAAGCACTCGTCTTCGACCGCCTCCTTGACCCATTTCAGCTGGCAGGAAAATGGTCACACTTGCGAGGACGAATGGCGCAGCGAGCGCGGCGCACCAGCACCCAAGCACGTGGTTTTGGCAGACGACACCTTGAGCGCAGACAGCGCTTACCGCTTGGCCTGCGCAGGCACGGGGATGTTGTGGCGAGGTGATTTTCAAAATGCGCGCTTGCTGCTGCAAGCACTCGCGCGCAGGTGCGATGCACCCAAGAAAGTTCGTCGCACGTCGACATCGAATCCCAAGGTGACACACTCACCCCAAGAAAATTTTCATTTGCACCGCCAAGCGCAGTCGCAACGGGCTCGCACCTTGAGCATGATCTTGATTCAAATCAATCCAGACCGACAGATCAGCCTGCGTCGTGCGCCCGATTGGCGCGAAGCCATGAAGGAAGCTTGGGGCCCTGCAGGCACCACAGGCTGCGTCACCTCTTTGCGTGAATTGCTCGGCCTGGTCGGTGCCCATGAATGGCATCAAAAGGGCATGGAAATTTCGGCCTTGGGCAGCGCACCCCACAACCGCATTCACCCCAGCTATGGCGTTTTCTCACCCGTGCGCGGCGAGTACATTCAAATGGTGGCCGACGCGCCTTTGCCCAGCACCGAATTGGCATTTGACATTGGCACGGGCACAGGCGTGCTGTCTGCCGTTTTGGCCAAGCGAGGCGTCAAACGCGTGGTGGGTACCGACCTTGATCCGCGTGCCTTGTCTTGTGCCAAAGACAACATCCAGCGCTTGGGCCTGAAAGACAAAGTTGAATTGATGCAAGCCGACCTCTTTCCAGAAGGCAAAGCACCCCTGATCGTCTGCAACCCACCTTGGTTGCCCGCACGTGCCAGCGCCCCCATTGAACGGGCCATCTACGATGAAAACAGCGCCATGCTGAAGGGTTTCTTGGCAGGACTGGCCGCGCACCTTGCACCCAAGGGCGAAGGCTGGTTGATCTTGTCAGACTTGGCGGAGCATTTGGGTTTGCGAACTCGCGCAGAACTCGAAGCGTGGATTGCAGAGGGCGGCTTGAAGGTGATTGGCAAACTCGACACCAAAGCCGAGCACAAGAAGGTTCAAGATGAAAGTGATCCTTTGCATGCCGCTCGCGCTGCAGAGCTCACTTCTTTGTGGCGCCTGGCTGCCAAGTAATCTGCCCACATTCAAGCAGAACGAGGGCAACATGCCCTCATGAAAAAAGGCCGCTGACAGCGGCCTTTTTGTTTTAAGCCTTGACGGCTTCGGGGTTGCGCACCCGAATGTGCAACTCGCGCAATTGCTTCTCGTCCACGGGGCTGGGGGCTTGTGTGAGCAAGCACTGAGCACGTTGTGTTTTGGGGAAGGCAATCACGTCGCGGATGGACTCGGCGCCCGTCATCAAGGTGATGATGCGGTCCAAACCGAAGGCCAAGCCGCCGTGAGGTGGCGCGCCGTATTGCAAAGCGTCGAGCAAGAAACCAAACTTGAGTTGGGCTTCTTCAGGCGTGATCTTCAAAGCGTCAAACACTTTTTGCTGCACGTCGGCGCGGTGAATACGCACAGAACCACCGCCAATTTCCCAGCCGTTCAAAACCATGTCATAGCCTTTGGCAATGCACTTCTCGGGGGCGGTGACCATCCAGTCTTCGTGACCGTCCTTGGGTGCCGTGAACGGGTGGTGCACGGCAGTGTAACGCTGTGACTCTTCGTCGTATTCGAACATGGGGAAATCAACCACCCACATTGGCGCCCAACGGTTTTCGAACAAGCCCGATTTTTTGGCAAATTCGCTGTGGCCAATTTTGAGGCGCAAAGCACCGATTGAATCGTTGACCACTTTGGCTTTGTCGGCGCCAAAGAACAAGATGTCGCCGTCTTGTGCGTTGGTGCGTTTCAGAATTTCGGCAATGGCGGCATCGTGCAAGTTCTTCACGATAGGGCTTTGCAAACCGTCGCGGCCTTTGGCCACTTCGTTGACCTTGATCCAGGCCAAACCTTTGGCGCCATAAATTTTGACGAATTCGGTGTAGCCGTCGATCTCGCCGCGGCTGATGTCAGAACCACCGGGCACGCGCAAAGCGACCACGCGGCCACCGGGGGTGGTGGCAGGTGTGCTGAACACTTTGAAGTCCACATCACCCATGATGTCGGTCAATTCTGTGAACTCCAACTTGACGCGCAAGTCGGGCTTGTCTGAGCCGAAGCGGTGCATGGCTTCTGAGTAAGCCATGACAGGGAACTCGCCCAAATCGATGTTCAAAACTTTTTGGAACACACTGCTGATCATGCCCTGGAACATGTCGCGGATTTCTTGTTCGCCCAAGAAGGACGTTTCAATATCAATCTGCGTGAATTCGGGCTGACGGTCGGCGCGCAAGTCTTCATCGCGGAAGCACTTGGTGATTTGGTAGTAACGGTCGTAGCCGGCCACCATCAGCAATTGCTTGAACAACTGGGGCGACTGGGGCAGCGCAAAGAACTGACCATCGTGCACACGGCTGGGCACCAAGTAATCGCGTGCGCCTTCGGGCGTGCTCTTGGTCAGCATGGGGGTTTCGATGTCAATGAAGCCGTTCTCGTCCAAGAACTTGCGAACTTCCATGGCCACTTTGTAGCGCAGCATCAGGTTGTTTTGCATGTAAGGACGGCGCAGGTCCAGCACGCGGTGTGTGAGGCGTGTGGTTTCAGACAGGTTGTCGTCGTCGAGCAAGAAAGGGGGCGTGACGGATGGGTTGAGCACCGTCAGTTCGTGGCACAAGATTTCAATCTTGCCGCTTTTCAGGTTGTCGTTGGTGGTGCCTTCAGGACGGGCACGGACCAGACCTTTGATCTGAATGCAAAACTCGTTGCGCAAGCCTTCCGCCGTTTTGAACATCTCTGCGCGATCGGGGTCGCACACCACCTGCACATAACCTTCACGGTCACGCACATCGACGAAGATCACGCCACCGTGGTCACGGCGGCGATTGACCCAGCCGCACAAAGTGACGGTTTGGCCCATCAGGGCTTCGGTGACAAGACCGCAGTAATGTGAACGCATAGACATGAGAAAAGTTCTTTCAATTGAAAAAATAGAGGCTGGCTTTGAGCCAATTCAAACAGATGCAGAAGGTTCGGCTTTGACGGGCAAGGCATCGGGGCCGCCTGGCACCACCACCCCCATCGAGATGATGTACTTGAGCGCGTCGTCCACACTCATGTCCAGCTCCAGCACATTGGCTTTGGGCATGATCAAAAAGAAACCAGAGGTGGGATTGGGCGTTGTCGGCACGTACACGCTGACGCATTCTTCAGGCAAATGACGCGCCACTTGGCCGCCTGGTGCGCCTGTTAAAAATGCAATGGTCCAAGAACCCTGATGGGGGTATTGCACCAAGAGGGCTTTGGAAAAAGCGTTGCCACTGCCAGAAAACAAAGTGTCTGCCACTTGTTTGACGCTGGAGTAAATGCTGTTGACCACGGGAATGCGCGTGATGACCTTGGACCACTGACGGAGCCACCATTGACCAAAAATGTTGGTGACGAACACGCCCGTGACATAAATGACCAAGGCGACCAAGATCACGCCAAGCCCTGGCATATGGCGAAGGGAATCGGCGAGGTTGTGCATGCCTGGAATGACGGCATCCAAGGCCCCTAATACCGCCAAGAAAATGCCATCCATGGTGCCGACCAACCAGGTCAGCAACCATACCGTGACGCCCATCGGCAACCAAACCAGCATGCCAGTGAGCAAGTAATGACGGATTTTCAAGTTCATTCAGAAGGTCTCAGTGGCAGGCGCATGAAGCGCCGCAAGCTGCAGGCGCAGCAGAGGCACTGGTGTCGGCAGCAGGCGCCGAAGCACCTGCATCGGTAGACGCAGCAGCGGCAGTACCACCCGCCACAGCAGGGGCCGATGTCCCTGAAGAGCCACCCTTGAAGTCAGTGGCATACCAACCAGAACCCTTGAGCTGGAAACCAGCGGCGGTCAGTTGTTTGTTGAAGGTGGGCGCACCACAGGAAGGGCATTGTGTCAGAGGGTCGTCTGACATTTTTTGCAATACGTCCTTGGCATGGCCACAGGAATCACACTTATAGGCGTAGATGGGCATGTTGAAGGTTCTCGAGTGGAAATCACAGAACCCTCAATTATAGGCGGCTGGCTTGCAGCGCATGGTGCGCGCCATGTTTGTTTCTGAGGGCTTGTGGTCCCAATGAGCCCAGCACCATGCCCGTCAAACTGGCCAAAACACCTGCCAACTGGGCGGGAAACTCCTCGCCAGCAGGGGTCATGAGGAAGAAAAGCCAGGTCAACAGACCCAAAACAATGGCAAACACGGCGCCTTGGGTGCTGGCTTTTTCCCAATACAGCCCAAAAAGCAAGGGAATGAAAGCCCCCACCAAGGTCACTTGATAGGCGCCAGACACCATGTCATAGATAGAGCTGCCCTGCATCAAAATGGCATACGACAGCACCATGGCGCTGAACACCAAGACGGTGACGCGCATGGCCAACAGGGCTTGTTTGTCGCCTTGATGCGGGAAAAATTGTCGCCAAATGTTTTCAGTGAACGTGACACTGGGCGCGAGCAAGGTGGCCGACGCACAGGACTTGATGGCAGACAGCAAGGCGCCAAAGAACAGCACTTGCATCGCAAAGGGCATCTGCTCCATGACCAAGGTGGGCAAAACCTTCTGCGGGTCTTCTTGCATCAACTGAGCGGCCTTCTCGGGCATGATGATCAGGGCGCTGACCACCAAAAACATGGGCACGAAGGCAAACAAGATGTAACAAATGCCGCCGATGAGCGGGCCTTTGGTGGCCGCACTCAAACTGTTGGCAGACATGACGCGCTGAAACACATCTTGCTGCGGAATCGAGCCAAACATCATGGTGATGGCCGCGGCCACAAAAAACAAAATTTCTTTGAGGCTAGGCTCGGGCAAGAACTTGAACATGTCTTGACTGACAGCCAAGGCCAGCACTTTGTCAGCGCCGCCCGCTTGATGGCCCGCAAAGACGGCCAAGGTCGCCAAGCCCACCACCAAAATGATCATCTGCATGAAATCGGTAATGGCCACAGACCACATGCCGCCAAACAGGGTGTAGGCCAAGACCGACACCACGCCCAGGGTCATGCCCAAAGACATGCTGATGCTGCCGCCAGACAGCAAATTGAACACCAAGCCCAACGCCGTGATTTGGGCAGAGACCCAGCCCAAATAACTCACCATGATGATGACGGAGCAAATGACCTCGACAAAGCGGCCATAGCGCTCTCGGTAGTAGTCACTGATGGTGAGCAAATTCATGCGGTACAACTTGCCTGCAAAAAACAATCCCACCAAAATCAGACAGCTGCCGGCGCCAAACGGGTCCTCAACCACGCCATTCAAGCCGCTGTGAACAAATTTGGCAGGAATGCCCAACACCGTTTCGGAGCCAAACCAGGTGGCAAAGGTGGTGGTCACAATCATGGCCAGCGGCAAATGACGGCCCGCAATGGCGAAGTCGGCCGAGCTTTTGACACGTTTGGCCGCCACCAAACCAATGGCGATGGTGACAAGCAAATAGGCAATGACCAAAGTCAACAACACAAGAACGCTCCTTAGATTTGCTGGAATCTTTCGAATGCCTGCAGCAAGATGAGGGTGGACACAAAACCAATCACCACATACACAATGGCCTGTAACAAACGATTGGTGCGTTGTTGTTCCGCCAACAGCGCGGTCATTTGGCTTCGGTCTTGTGCACTGAGGTTGGATTGCTTCAAGTAGTCATGCATCAAACGTGGCAATTGCGGCAAGATTTTGGCGTATTGAGGGGCCTGTTCACGCAACTGCTGAAAGAACCTTTTAGGCCCCACCTGATCAATCATCCATTGCTCCAAAAATGGCTTGGCTGTATTCCACAAATCGAGTTCGGGGTCCAACTGCCGGCCCAAGCCCTCAATGTTCAACAAAGTTTTTTGCAGCAGCACCAGCTGCGGCTGAATTTCCACATTGAAGCGACGCGATGTTTGGAACAACCGCATCAACACCATGCCCAACGAAATTTCTTTCAGGGGCCGGTCAAAATAGGGCTCGCACACGGAGCGAATGGCAGACTCCAATTCATCGACACGAGTGGTACTGGGCACCCAACCCGATTCAATGTGCAACTCTGCCACGCGTTTGTAATCGCGTCTAAAAAACGCCGTGAAGTTTTGCGCCAAATACTCTTTGTCAAATTCAGTGAGCGTGCCCACAATGCCGAAGTCCAGCGAGATGTAACGCCCTAAGGTCTCTGGCGCAATGCTCACCTGAATGTTGCCAGGGTGCATGTCTGCATGGAAAAATCCATCGCGAAAAACCTGCGTGAAGAACAAAGTCACACCATCTTTGGCCAACTGCGGAATGTCCACACCTGCGGCACGCAAGGCCTCGACTTGGCTGATGGGCAAGCCCTTCATGCGCTCCATCACAATGACTTCTGGATGGCAGTAATCCCAGTACATCTCAGGAATCAAAACCAAATTGAGGCTTTGCATGTTGCGGCGCAACTGGGCAGCGTTGGCAGCTTCTCGCACCAAGTCCAATTCATCGTGCAAATGCTTGTCAAACTCAGCCACCACTTCGCGAGGCTTCAAGCGCTTGCCATCTGCACTGAGCTTTTCGAGCCAGCCGGCCATCATGCGCATCAAGTTCAAGTCTTTTTCAATGGCGGGCAACATGTTGGGCCGCAGCACTTTGACCGCCACCTCCTGGATCACACCCTCTTTGTTTTTCAATAACGCAAAGTGAACCTGCGCAATGGAGGCACTGGCCACTGGCAGATGATCAAAGGATTCAAAAATGTCAGAGACAGGTCGACCAAATGCGCGCTCGATGGTGGCCACCGCAATGTCCGAACTGAACGGGGGCACGCGGTCTTGAAGTTTGGCCAATTCGACCGAGATGTCGTCGGGCAGCAAGTCTCTGCGCGTTGACATCACCTGACCGAACTTCACAAAAATGGGGCCCAGTTGCTCTAGCGCCAGGCGCAGACGTTCGCCGCGCGAGAGTTCATAGACACGGCCCGAGGTGAGGATTCGTGACAACAACCTCAAGGAAGGTTTTCTAAAATTGGACAACAGCAACTCATGGAGCCCAAACCGCCAGACGGTCCAAACGATGAAGGCACCGCGGTAAATTCGATTCATAGGTCCGCCTTGGAAAAATCGGCGCCTGGCGCTTTGCGTGCAAATTGCTGAATGGCTTTGAACACCTGCTTGCCCAAACCGACCAGGGTGTTGGCTGCGGCATCTCCCAACCCAAGCGACAAGTCTTCTTCAATGTCCCAACGCACATGGTCAATCAGCCAATTGACTTCGGCGGCCAGCTGCACATCGCCTTCAATGTGAACGCCTGGTTTGTCACCTTTCAAAACGGCCGCCGCCATGGCCAAAGGTGAGTTGTCTGTCAGGGTCAGTTTGAGGTCAAATTTTTGATCTGCGACGCGCTCCAACAAACCTGCCGCGGTGGGAGAAAGTTGCACATGCTTGTCCTGCCACTGCAGTTGAATGCATCGACCCTTTTGACGCGCCAGCCTGCTTTGGGCTTGCGGCTCTTGGCCAATCACATGGTTCAAAAACAAAACCACTCGATTGAGGGTTTCGTCCATGATCCAAGCAGGGGGTTGTGAGTGCGCAGCGAATTGCTCGAAAGCCTCGCCGACCATAGAAAAAGGGGACTGTGTTGCCATAGTCCCCAATTATTCCCGAAAGGCCAGCACCTGCCCGCCTTTGCGAGTCAATCGACTGAAAATTATTGCAGGGCTTGCACGCCCGCCACCAGCCAGCCACTGTTGCCGTTCTTGGGCTTGGTCATGTTCCAGACCTCGCGGAAGGGGCTGGGTGCCGAAGCAGGGTCTTCACGAATGACGCCATTGAATTCAACGCTGGCCATGTACACCTCTGGCAACTCCTCGATGCCCAAGAGCTGCGCCTCCAACTTGACCACTTCGGTTTTGTTGGGCTGACCAGGGGAATTCGCTTCACGCTCGGCCAATTGGCTCTTGATTTCAGAGAGCATGCCATCCGTCATCATGGCCCGAAGCGAGCCCATGTCAGCGCGGTCCCAGGCGTCTTGCAGCGTGATGAAGTTGCGTTTGGCTGCTTCCACAAAGTTCACACTGTCAAAGCCTTCTGGCACACCCCAGCTTTGCGAACCTTGAAGTGCCGAACTTGCGGGCGGTGTTGACCCCCCAATGGCAGAACCAATCATGGAGCCGCTGTTTTGTGCCGTTGGATTGGCTTCTGGGCTGGCATCAAAACGGGTGTCTGGGGCTTCCCAGGGGCGTGCCGAAGCATCGTTGCCCACTTTTTCGGGGTTGTATTGGCGCATCGTGGCTGGCGCATCAGGCGTTTGTCCAGCGCCTTGGTAGGCTAAACCACTTGGAGACGCTGCACCACTGCTTCTTGAACGCAAGAAATAGCCAATCACGGCAACGGCCACCATGGCCAGCACACCAAACATCAACATGTTGCCGAAGGCTTCGCCCATGCCCATGCTGTGGGCCAACCAAGCCAAGCCCAGACCGGCGGCCAAGCCGCCCAGCATGGCACCCCAAGGACGTTTTGCCGGGGCAGGTGCCGCCGTTGGTGCGGCTGGTTTTGCCGGCGCAGCGGCTTGACCGGGGACTGCAGCTGGTGCAACTGGTGCAGCCGGTTTGACCGCTTCACGCTGCGTCACGTTGCCAGATTGTTGACCCATGGATTTTCCACCACCCAAGCGACGCGCAGCCTCGGCGTTGAGGGTGCCAAATGCCAGAACCAAAGCCAAAATCAAACTGAGAAATTTGTTCACTGTGTCTCCGAGAACTTCATAAAAAACCGATCAACATTTAATGCCGACGTGCAAGGCTACCACCCCTGCACTGAGGTTGTGAAAATCGACGTGGCCAAATCCGGCATTTTTCATAAGGGCTTTCAAGGCTTCTTGGGTGGGATGCATGCGGATGGATTCGGCCAAATAGCGATAACTGGCATCGTCACCAGCCACCCACTTGCCCAATTTGGGCAACACATTGAACGAGTACCAGTCGTATGCTTTTTCCAAGGGCTTGGCCACCTTGGAAAATTCCAAAACCAGCAATTTGCCACCTGGCTTCAAAACCCGGCACATCTCTTTCAATGCCACCTCTTTGTGCGTCATGTTGCGCAAGCCAAAAGCCACGCTGACCACGTTGAAGTGATTGTCTGGAAACGGCAACTTCTCGGCATCACAAACCATGGTGGGCAAGATCACCCCTTTGTTGACCAAACGGTCGCGCCCTGTTCTGAGCATGGCTTCGTTGATGTCGGTATGAACCACACGACCACTCAAGCCCACTTTGCGTGAAAAAGCCAAAGACAAATCGCCAGTGCCGCCGGCGATGTCCAGCACTTGGTCGCCTTCTTTGAGATGGGCCACCTGCACGGTGTAGGCCTTCCAAACCCGGTGCAAACCGGCCGACATCAAATCATTCATGACGTCGTACTTGGAAGCCACGGAGTCAAAAACACCCCTCACATGCTTGGCTTTTTCTTGCTCGTCGACGGTCTTGAAGCCAAAGTGGGTAGAGCTCATGGTTTGAAATTCCTCAGTGTGAATGACCGCAAGCGCCGCCTGCAGCGGCTGCTTTGGGGTTGGGCATGGGATCGTCGCGATGCACACCTGCAGCTTGCAGACGCTCTTGGTATTGCGCCCAGAGGCTGTCTTGCGCTGTGCCCAAGTGGTACAAATAATCCCAAGAAAAAATACCGCTGTCGTGACCGTCCGAGAAAGTCGGTTGTACCGCGTAATTGCCCACCTGCGCCAATTCAATGACATCGACCTCCCGCTTGCCTGTTTGCAAAACTTCTTGGCCCGGGCCATGACCTTGCACTTCCGCAGAGGGTGAGTAAACACGCATCAGCTCGAAAGGAATCCGGAAAGTTTGACCATCCGAAAAACTGATCTCCAAGGCGCGACTCTGACCATGTAGGGTCAAGGCTTCTGGCGTCGGAGCGCCTGCTGTCAATCCGGCCATAAGGCGTTCTTTCGTGATGCTGTCGTTAAACCAAGACGCGTTCAATGCCACCGGCATTGGCCGCAGCCACATACTCGGGCATCCATTGCTCGCCCAAAATGTGTTTGGCCATTTCAACCACGATGTAGTCAGCCTCTAACAAACCGTTTTGCAAATCATCGCCATAGCGTGACAAGCCTTGCAAACAGCTTGGGCAACTGGTCAACACCTTGATGTTGTCTTTGGCACCGACCATGCCGGTCGCGCGCATTTGAGTTTCGCTCTTGCGAATTTCTTCTTCCTTACGGAATCGCACTTGCGTGGCAATGTCGGGGCGCGTGACGCCCAGCGTGCCCGACTCACCGCAGCAACGGTCAGATTTGAGCACTTGCGGGCCCAACAATGACTTGACCGTCTTCATGGGGTCTTGCAACTTCATGGGGCTGTGGCAAGGATCGTGGTACAGGTAGGCACCGTTGTTGTTCAGCGTCATGCCCTTTTCAAGCAGGTACTCGTGAATGTCCACGATGCGGCAGCCAGGAAAAATTTTGTCAAACTCATAGCCCTGCAATTGGTCGTAGCAGGTGCCGCAGCTGACCACCACCGTTTTGATGTCGAGGTAGTTCAGGGTGTTGGCCACACGGTGGAACAACACGCGGTTGTCGGTGATGATTTTTTCGGCCTTGTCAAACTGACCACTGCCTTTTTGTGGGTAACCGCAGCACAAGTAACCTGGCGGCAAAACGGTTTGCACGCCGGTGTGCCACAACATGGCCTGCGTGGCCAAGCCCACCTGGCTGAACAAGCGTTCTGAGCCGCAACCGGGGAAGTAAAACACCGCCTCCGTCTCGGGCGTGGTGGCCTTGGGGTTGCGAATGATCGGCACGTAATCTCGATCTTCAATGTCGAGCAAAGCGCGCGCCGTTTTCTTGGGCAAGCCGCCTGGCATCTTCTTGTTGATGAAGTGAATCACTTGCTCTTTGATGGGCGCCGTGCCAATGCTGGCCGGTGGCGCCTTGGTTTGCTTGCGCGCAAATGTTTTGAGCAAGTCGTGCGCAAAGCGCTGAACCTTCATGCCCACACCCACCATGCCGGCGCGTGCCAGCTTGATGGTTTCGGGGTTGGTGGCGTTCAGCATGAACATGGCCGCGGCATTGCCGGGACGGAATGTTTTTTGACCCATTTTGCGCAACAAGTTGCGCATGTTCATGGACACATCGCCAAAGTCAATTTTGACCGGGCAAGGTGTGAGGCACTTGTGGCACACCGTGCAGTGGTCTGCCACGTCTTCAAATTCTTGCCAGTGTTTGATCGACACACCGCGGCGGGTTTGCTCTTCGTACAAGAAAGCTTCCACCAACAGGGATGTGGCCAAGATTTTGTTACGCGGGCTGTACAGCAAATTGGCGCGTGGCACGTGCGTAGCACACACCGGTTTGCACTTGCCGCAGCGCAAACAATCTTTGACGCTGCTGGCAATGGCGCCAATGTCCGACTGTTGCATGATGAGGGA
Organism: Comamonadaceae bacterium; assembly: GCA_947373185.1. Taxonomy (GTDB): domain Bacteria; phylum Pseudomonadota; class Gammaproteobacteria; order Burkholderiales; family Burkholderiaceae_C; genus Limnohabitans_A. The sequence continues at coordinate 34,858 of CANBWP010000003.1, forward strand.
CTCGTGGCCCATCAAACCAAAACTGGGCGTGTAGGCATTGGTCAAGTCGGCTTGGATTTCCATGCCTTCAGGACCCGCCACATGGCGCATGAGTTTGCCTTTGTTGAAACGGCCTTCGGGATCGATGCGCTGCTTGTAATCGGCAAAGGGCTTGAGTTCAGCGTCGCTCAAAAACTCCAGCTTGGTGATGCCAATGCCGTGCTCACCCGAAATCACACCGTCCAAGCTGCGCGCCAAGACCATGATGCGCGACACCGCTTCGTGCGCGGTTTGCAACATGTCGTAGTCGTCCGAGTTGACAGGAATGTTGGTGTGCACATTGCCGTCACCGGCGTGCATGTGCAAAGCAACCCACACACGGCCTTTCAGCACGCGTTTGTGGATGGCCACACACTCGTCAAAAATAGGTTGGAACGCAGCGCCCGAGAAAATGGTTTGGAAAGGCGCTTTGATTTGCGTTTTCCAGCTGGCGCGCAAGGTGTGGTCTTGCAACTGGGGGAACAAGGCGTCGACGCCTTGCAACCAGCCTTGCCACAAATCACGCACATCGCGCACCACGGCCAAAGCCTGCGCCACACGGTCTTCAAGCAGCTCGGCGGATGCAATTTCGTTGGTGTCATCGTCTTTGCCCAAAGGCAAGTTGCCTTTGCTTAAAAACAGCTCTAACTCGTTGCACAACTTGATCTTGTTGCGCATTGACAATTCAATGTTGATGCGCTCAATGCCATCGGTGTACTCGGCCATGCGGGGCAAAGGAATCACCACGTCTTCGTTGACTTTGAAGGCATTGGTGTGGCGGCTGATGGCCGCCGTTTTCTTGCGATCTTGCCAAAACTTTTTGCGCGCTTCTGGGCTGATGGCGATGAAGCCTTCCCCACTGCGCGAGTTGGCAATGCGCACTACCTCAGACGTGACCTTGGCCACATCGTCGGCGTTGTCGCCTGCGATGTCGGCCAACAACACCATCTTGGGAAAGCCGCCACGTTTGGACTTGGTGGTGTAACCCACGGCGCGCAAATAGCGATCGTCCAAATGCTCTAGGCCTGCCAACAAAACGCCCGAGCGCTTTTGTTCGGCAAACATGAAATCTTTGATTTCCACGATGCTGGGCACGGCATCTTTGGCATTGCCAAAAAATTCCATGCACACGGTGCGTGTGTGATCGGGCATGCGGTGCAAAACCCAGCGCGCGCTGGTGATCAGGCCATCACAGCCTTCTTTTTGCACGCCCGGCAGACCCGCCAAAAACTTGTCGGTGACGTCTTTGCCCAAGCCTTCTTTGCGGAACACGGTGCCTGGAATGTCCAAGCGTTCTTCACGAACCAGCGTGGTGCCATTGGCTTCGAAATATTTCAATTCAAAGCTGGCCACTTCCACATCATGGATCTTGCCCAGGTTGTGTCCCAAACGCGTGACTTCGAGCCACTGGGCATCGGGCGTGACCATGCGCCAGCTGGCCAAGTTGTCGAGCGCCGTACCCCACAACACCGCCTTTTTACCGCCCGCATTCATGGCGATGTTGCCACCAATGCAACTGGCTTCGGCAGACGTGGGATCGACCGCAAACACCCAACCGGCATGTTCTGCGGCATCGGTCACGCGCTGTGTGACCACGCCCACCTCCGTCCACAAAGTCGGAACTTCTTTGTCCAAGCCCGGCAACTTGACCATCTCAATGCCTGACATGGCTTCGAGTTTTTCGGTGTTGATGACCGCACTGTTCCAGGTGAGGGGCACAGCGCCACCGGTGTAGCCCGTACCGCCTCCACGCGGGATGATGGTCAAGCCCAGTGTGAAGCAGCCTTTGACCAAATTGGCCATTTCGGCTTCTGTGTCGGGGGTTAAAACGACAAAGGGGTATTCAACACGCCAGTCGGTGGCGTCGGTCACATGGCTGACGCGAGACAGTGCATCAAACTTGATGTTGTCTTTGGCGGTCAATTTGCCCAAGGCCTTTTGCGACTTGCGGCGCAAAGCAGCCATGGCCGAAAAGGTTTGATCAAAACTGGTGACGGCTTGGGCGGCCAACACCAACAACTCAGCCACCAGACCATCGCGCAGCGCATCAGCATCGGGGGTGCGGCGCTTCTCCACTTCGGACAAGCGGTGGTGCAAGGCTTCCACCAACAACTTGCGACGGTCAGGGTTGTCCAGCAAATCGTCTTGCAAATAAGGATTGCGCTGAACCACCCAAATATCACCCAATACTTCATACAGCATGCGCGCAGAGCGGCCTGTACGGCGTTCGTCGCGCAATTGGTTCAACAAATCCCAAGCCCGCGAGCCCAGCAATCGAATCACAATTTCCCGATCCGAGAAGCTTGTGTAGTTGTAGGGAATTTCGCGCAAGCGGGGCGATGAATCGCCGGCTTGAAGAAGGTGTTGGAGTGTGGTGGGAGCGTTCATGAGATTTGGTCAGATTTTACTGCAGGGGGTCAATCACGCGCCTTGGGTGGGGTCACACGAAAAGGAACAAGAGCGACCAAAAGAGAACTTATCGATTATAAAATTGCTTCAAAGCTGGAACAGAAAGCCAATTGTGAGTCACCGCCCCCTGCCGCACTGGCCTTATCCATTTTGGATTGCGCACCGTGGCGCAGGCACCTTGGCCCCTGAAAACACCCTGGCCGCCTTTCAAGTGGGCTTGGATTTGGGCTATCGCATGTTTGAATGCGATGCCAAACTCAGCGCAGACGGTGTGGCCTTTTTGCTCCATGACAGCACGCTAGACCGCACCAGCAATGGCACAGGCTCTGGCGGCGCACACACTTGGGCACAGTTGTCCCAGCTCGATGCCGGCAGTTGGCACCAGCAAGCCTTCAAAGGCGAGGGAATTCCCAGTTTGGCGCAAATCGGACAATTTTGTCTTCAACACAGCGCTTTTTTAAACATCGAAATCAAGCCCTCGCCCGGCTCTGAGCATCAAACCGGGGTTCAAGTCGGCCTAGAAGCTGCAGACATTGGGGCACAAGCGGCCACACTGCCTTTGCTGACATCCTTTCAAAGCGAGGCCTTGCTGGGCGCAAAGTACGCTGCACCGCATTTGCCCAGAGGCTTGTTGTTCAAGCAATGGTCGGTCGACATCTTAGAAACAGCCCTGGCCTTGCAATGTGTGGCTGTGGTGGGCCATCACCCCATGTGGACCGCCGAGCGTGTCAGCCAATGTCATGCCGCAGGCCTGCGTTGCCTCGCCTACACCGTGAACGACCCCCAAGATGTGCAGCATTTGCGGGCCATGCGGATTGACGGCATCGTGACAGACCGTGTCGATTTGTTCAACCCCGACGCCTGAACTGCAGCTGCAAGGCCCACTCCACCGTGGCACAGACCAAGACCAGCGCGCCATACGTGCTCATTTTGCCGTCGTTGGCCGTGATCACCAAACCCGCCACCAACACCGCCACCCCCGCCAAGGCATTGAGCAGCCAACGCCAAAGCCAAGGGACTTGCTTGTGTCGTCGAAACTGAAATCCGCCCCAGAGCGTGATGCCCAAGGACACCACGAGGGCAGGCAAGACAAAGTTCATCAAATGCCAGAAGACGTCATCCCAACTCATTTAAATCCTTACCCGTTGGTACAGGTTTTATAATTCGACCATGGCAGTTTGGGCATTGGGGTTAAACCACACAACAGCCCCGCTCGATTTGCGCGGGCGGTTTGCGTTTGCCGTGGACCAATTGCCACCCACTTTGCAACATTTGCGCGGTAACTTGGCTGCACATACGCAACGCGAACCCGAAGCCGCCATTCTCTCCACTTGCAACCGCACAGAAATTTATTGTGCCGCAGATCAGCTCGCCATTGAAGACACTTTAACGTGGTTGGCCCAAACGGGGGGCGTTTCTGTTCAAGAACTTCGCGATCACACTTATTTGCTTGAAGAAGGCCATGTGGCCCGACACGCGTTTCGCGTGGCCAGCGGTCTCGACTCCATGGTTTTGGGCGAAGCCCAAATTTTGGGCCAATTGAAGGACGCCGTGCGCGCCGCAGAAGAAGCCGGCGCACTGGGCAGCACCCTGAACCAACTGTTTCAGCGCAGCTTTGCGGTGGCCAAAGAAGTTCGCACCACCACCGAAATTGGCGCGCACTCCATCAGCATGTCTGCGGCCGCAGTGCGATTGGCGGGCCAATTGTTTGAGGACCTGTCCAAAATCAAGGTGCTGTTTGTCGGCGCTGGTGAAATGATCGAACTGGTGGTCACTCACTTTGCGGCCAAAAATCCTCGCAGCATGGCAATTGCCAACCGCAGCATGGACCGCGGCGAAAAATTGGCGGCTCAGTTTGGCGCCGAAGTCATGCGTTTGTCGGAGTTGCCAGACCGTTTGCACGAGTTTGATGCGGTCATCAGTTGCACCGCCAGCACCCTGCCCCTGATTGGATTGGGCGCCGTTGAACGTGCACTCAAAAAACGCCGCAACCGGCCGATGTTCATGGTGGACTTGGCTGTGCCGCGTGACATCGAGCCCGAAGTCAAATCTTTGGAAGACGTTTACTTGTACACCGTGGACGATTTGGCCAGTGTGATTCAAACTGGCCAAGCCCACCGTCAAGCCGCGGTGGCAGAAGCCGAAGTGATCATCGATGCGGGCGTGCAAAGCTTCATGCATTGGATGGTGCAACGAGGCAGTGTGCCCCTCATTCAACAGCTCAATGCCCAAGCCGATCAGTGGCGCGAAGCCGAGATGGTGCGTGCGCGCAAACTCTTGGCCAAAGGGGAAGACCCCGAAAAAGTCTTGGACCTTTTTTCACGTGGCCTCACCCAAAAAATGCTGCATGGTGCCATGGCTGAGTTGCGCGAGGCCGACGCCGAACACATGGCCAACGCCGTCCACGCGGTTCAACGTATCTTTCTGCGCAAAGAGCGCTAGCGACGGATCCTGCTCGTTCGCGCTGCATGGAGGCTGCCTCCCTGCCCTGTCCCTTGATCTTTCTTTGCCATGAAACCCTTTTTACGCCATCAACTCGAACGTTACGTACAGCGTCTAGAAGAGCTCGACTTTTTGCTGTCGCGCGAAGACATCATGGCCGACATGACCCAGTTCTTGAAGCTGTCGCGTGAGCACGCGGAAGTCAGTGCTTTGGCCAAACGTTACGTGCGCTACCAAGAGCGCAGCCAAGACTTAGAAGCGGCTCAAGCCTTGGCAGCCAGCAGTGCTGAGGATCTCGACATGAAAGCCATGGCCGAAGAAGAAATTCAAAGTGCCGAGCAAGAGATGGCGGAATTGGAAGCAGAGTTGCAGCGCATGCTGCTGCCCAAAGATCCAGACGATGCGCGCCCCGCCTACTTAGAAATTCGGGCGGGCACGGGTGGCGATGAATCTGCACTGTTTGCCGGCGATCTCTTGCGCATGTACACCAAGTTTTGCGAACGCAAAGGCTGGAAGGTCGACATCATGTCGGAATCTCCCAGCGAATTGGGCGGCTACAAAGAAGTGGTCATTCGCATGGAGGGTGACAATGTCTTTGGCACCCTGCGTTTTGAATCGGGCGGCCACCGCGTGCAACGCGTCCCCGCCACGGAGACGCAAGGCCGCATTCACACCAGTGCTTGTACGGTAGCGGTCTTGGCAGAACCCGACGAAGCGCAAGCCGTCACCATCAACCCCGCCGATTTGCGGATAGACACCTACCGCGCCAGTGGCGCGGGGGGCCAGCACATCAACAAAACAGATTCAGCGGTGCGCATCACGCACATTCCCACCGGCATCGTTGCAGAGTGCCAAGACGATCGCAGCCAACACCGCAACAAAGCCAAAGCCATGCAAGTTTTGTCTGCACGCATTCAAGAAAAAGAACGCAGTGAACGTGCCGCCAAAGATGCCGCATTGCGCAAGGGTTTGATTGGCAGTGGCGACCGCTCAGACCGCATTCGCACCTACAATTTTCCTCAGGGACGGCTCACCGATCACCGCATCAACCTCACGCTGTACAAGCTCAGTTTCATCATGGAAGGCGATCTGCTAGAAGTGACACAGGCCTTGCAACTTGCTCGGCAAGCCGAACAATTGGCCGAGCTGGAATCGAGTCTGCCCCCATGAACGTCGCTCAATGTTTGAAGCGAGGGGAGGTTTTAGGCTTGCCCCGACTCGAGGCCCAAATCTTGTTGCTGCATGCTTTAAAGCGTGCCGTACACGATCGCGCATGGCTACTGGCACATGACACAGACGTTTTAGGGCCCCAACACATCGACGAATTTGAAGCCTTGGTTCAGCGCAGGCTGCAGCACGAACCTGTGGCGTACATCGTGGGGCGCAAAGAATTTTTTGGCCTGTCCTTGCAGATCGACAAACGGGTGCTCGATCCGAGAGATGACACAGAAATCTTGGTGGAATGGGCCTTGGCGCAAAGTGCATCTTTCAAAGCGCCGCGCTTTCTCGACTTGGGCACCGGCAGCGGCGCCATTGCATTGGCGCTTCAGTCTCAGCGTTCAGAGTCCTCGGTGACGGCCATTGACGCCAGCCCCGATGCGCTCATCGTGGCCTCGCACAATGCCGCAGCACTGGGCCTCCCCGTCGTCTTTCAGGAAAGCCATTGGTTTGCCCAAGTGCGTGGCGAATTTGACGTGATTGTGTCCAATCCGCCCTACATCGACGCCCAAGACCCCCACTTGGACAGACTCCAGCACGAGCCCTTGGCCGCCTTGGTCAGTGACGAAGCGGGCCTCAAAGACATCCGAAACATCGTTCAAAATGCGCAAGCCCACCTGGTGACAGGGGGGTGGCTTTTGATTGAACACGGCTGGCAGCAAGCCGCTCAAGTCCGAGCCCTGCTCGCAGGCGCTGGCTTCCAGCAGGTGCAATCTCGGCTCGATTTGGCCGGCATTGAACGCTGCTCTGGTGGGCAAAAATAAACCCTTGTCTGCACAAGCCCCGCCAACATGAAATAATCACCCCATTGAAGACATCGGAAAGACAACGAGGACTCTTATGAGCGATACACAAGCCCGCATTGATGATTTGGTCAAACACAACGACGTTGTGCTGTTCATGAAAGGCAGCGCCAGCTTCCCCATGTGCGGATTCTCTGGCCGTGCCATTCAAATTTTGAAAGCCTGCGGTGTCGATACCAAAACGGTCAAAACCGTCAACGTGTTAGACGATGCAGAAATTCGCCAAGGCATCAAGGAATACAGCAACTGGCCCACCATTCCTCAGCTGTACGTCAAAGGTGAGTTCATTGGTGGCTCCGACATCATGATGGAAATGTACGAATCTGGTGAAATGGTTCAAGTTCTGGGCACCACACCCAAGGCATAAATTCAAAGTTCGTTTTCAAGCTTCTTGCGCAAGCTTGCGCAGCCTGGCTTCAATCAAGCGATTGAAGCCATTTTTTTTGCGCGTTCAACACGGCCTGAGGATAAGCAGACTGTCCCCGACTGCCGTTGTAACGCCCCAATGCCAAAAACAAATTGCCTTTGTCTCTTTCCATCATGTAACGCAAGATGACGCAACCAAAGCGCAGTTGTGTCTGCGTGTGAAACAAGGCGCTGTCATTGCCATCGCCAATGCTGCGCGTCCAAAAGGGCATCACCTGCATGTAACCGCGGGCACCTGCACTGGAGATGGCATATTTTCTGAATGCGCTTTCCACTTCAATCAAACCCAACACCAAGGACAATGAGAGGCCCGCACGCCTGGCTTCATACCAAAGGGTGTGCAGAAATTCTTCACGATCGTCTGGATGACTCATCCATGGTCGCAAGCGCTGTGAGGCAGTGGTCAACCACACATTGAACGCTTGATTCTCTTGTTCAGTGCGCAGCACAGGCACAGGCGGGCCACTTTGCAGGATCGCCTGACTGAGTGCCGTGCGAACGGAATCTGAGAGTTCTTCTTCTGCTTGATTGCCGGCGTGCGCGAACGGTTGCAAAAGGGCCGTCAAGCCCACAGAAGGAAGGACCTTGCGCGCAAATACAAGGGGTCCCAGCTGAACTTGGCGTAAAAATTTGCGACGCTGCAAATTCATGTGCCAGCTTTCAGAAGGCCTTTGTGAATGTCACTTGGCCAGTTTGCCCAACACAAAGGCCGCAATCTCGGCAGGCGCCACCGCGGTGGCAGCTTCATCGCGGCGGTGTTGGTACTCCACTTTGCCTTCTTTCAGACCCCGGTCGCCAAGTGTGACGCGATGCGGCACCCCAATCAATTCCCAGTCGGCAAACATGGCGCCAGGGCGCTCGCCACGGTCGTCCAACAAGACGTCCACCCCCGCAGCCATCAGGTCGGCATAGAGCTTGTCTGAAGCAGCCTTGACATCGGGACTGCGGTCGGCGCCAATGGGGCAAATGACCACGGTGAAAGGCGCGATGGCGTCGGGCCAGATGATGCCTTTGGCGTCGTGGTTTTGTTCAATGGCGGCAGCAGGCAAACGCGTGACACCAATGCCGTAACAGCCCATCTCCAGGAATTGGGGTTTGCCGTTTTCGTCCAAGAAGGTGGCGTTCATGGCTTGGCTGTACTTGGTGCCCAAATAGAACACGTGACCCACTTCAATGCCGCGCTCAATGGCCAAGACGCCTTTGCCATCCGGCGATGCATCGCCGGCCACCACGTTGCGCAAGTCGGCCACCATCATGGGTTCAGGCAAATCACGGCCCCAGTTCACACCGGTGATGTGATGATCGGGCTGGTTGGCACCACAAATCCAATCGGCCATGACGGCCACTTCGCGGTCGGCCACCACATTCAAGGGCTTCTTCAAATTCAAGGGGCCTAAGTAGCCTGGCTTGCAGCCAAAGTGTTCGTCAATTTCGGCCAAGGTGGCAAAGCGAAAGCCCACATCCAAACCAGGCAATTTGCCCACTTTGACTTCGTTCATGTCGTGGTCACCGCGCAGCAACAACAACCAAACTTTGGAGGCTTTGATGTTGCCTTGCTCGTCGGTTTCGTCGGTGGCTAAGACCAAAGATTTGACCGTGGTGGTCAAAGGCACATTCAACAATGCAGCCACATCTTCGCAAGTACTCTTGCCAGATGTGGGGGTCAAGGTTTGAGGTTTGGAAGCAGCGGGGCGAGCTTGCGCAGGCGCCAAAGCTTCGGCCTTTTCCATGTTGGCTGCGTAGTCGCTGTTGGGGCAATACACGATGGCGTCTTCGCCCGTGGCCGCAATCACTTGAAACTCTTCGCTCAAATCGCCACCAATGGCGCCGCTGTCGGCGGCCACAGCGCGGTAGCTCAAACCAAAGCGGTCAAAGATTTTGCGATAGGCGTCCGCCATGATCTTGTAGCTTTGCTTGGCCGACACTGGGTCGCGGTCAAAGCTGTAAGCGTCTTTCATGATGAACTCACGGCCGCGCATCAAACCAAAGCGGGGACGGCGCTCGTCACGGAATTTGGTTTGAATTTGATAGAAGTTCTTGGGCAACTGTTTGTAGCTGCGCAGCTCTTGGCGTGCCACATCCGTAATCACTTCTTCACTGGTAGGCTGCACCACAAAGTCGCGCCCGTGGCGGTCCTTGATGCGCAAGAGCTCGGGACCCATTTTTTCAAAGCGGCCGGTTTCTTGCCAAAGCTCGGCCGGCTGCACCACCGGCATGGTCATTTCAATGGCGCCAGCCCGGTTCATTTCCTCGCGCACGATGGCTTCCACTTTGCGAATCACGCGCAGCCCCATGGGCATGTAGTTGTAAATGCCAGCGCCCAAGCGCTTGATCATGCCAGCACGCATCATCAGCTGATGACTCACCACCTCAGCGTCTGCAGGCGCTTCTTTGAGGGTGGAAATTAAAAATTGACTGGCTTTCATGGGCTAATTCCAAGCGTACTCAGGGTGAGTCCTAATGTTGCACAGAATGGTCCGTGCATAATGGACCCAGTTTAAAAATTTGGGGTTTGATTATGCTTGACCGCGAAGGCTTTCGGCCTAACGTCGGCATCATTCTGCTCAACCAGAAAAATCAGGTGTTCTGGGGCAAGCGCATCCGGACTCACAGCTGGCAGTTTCCGCAGGGCGGCATTGACCGGGGCGAAAGCCCTGAGCAGGCCATGTTCCGAGAACTGCACGAAGAAGTGGGGCTCCTGCCGGAGCATGTGCGCATCGTGGCCCGTACCCGAGATTGGTTGCGCTATGAAGTGCCAGATCGATTCATTCGGCGCGATGCCAGGGGCCATTACAAGGGCCAAAAGCAAATTTGGTATTTACTCCAGCTGGTAGAGCCTGACTGGAACATCAACCTGCGCGCCACCAGCCACCCAGAGTTTGACGCTTGGCGTTGGAACGACTTTTGGGTGCCGCTCGATGTCGTGGTGGAATTCAAACGGGGCGTGTACGAAATGGCGCTCACCGAGTTGTCCAGGTTCTTGCCCCGTTACGACAACCGCGGCAGGTCTTACCGCGGCCCGGCCAGACCCCGCATCAATGAGCCAGAAGGCGCTGCCACTGGCCCACAAGGCACCGACGCGTCCATGACGGTGCAGTTTGGCTTCGTGCAAACGCAAATTCGAATGGCGCTGCCCCCCGGCGGTAGCTTTGACCCAGACCCCCAAAACAGTTTGGACAAGCCCTCTCCAGAAGGGCTATGAACAAAAGGGGCCTAGAAGGCCCCTTTTTCAATGGATGACATTGACGTTCGAACGCCTTACCGTGTCAAGATCAGGTTGTCGCGGTGGACAAACTCGGGCTCAGCCATGTAGCCCAACAAGCCTTCGAACTCTGAAGATGCCTTGCGGCAAATCAAGCGGGCTTCAGCGCTGGCGTAGTTGGCCAAGCCCCTGGCAATTTCTTGGCCACCCACATCGCGAATGGCGATCACATCACCTCGCGAAAAATCGCCCTCAACCAGCGTCATGCCAATGGCCAGCAGGCTCTTGCCTTCTGCTTGAAGTTTTGAAGCCGCGCCGGGGTCAACCGTCACGGCGCCGCGCAATTGCAAGTGATCGGCCATCCACTGTTTTCGAGCTTGTTGTTTTTGTGTTTGCGCCACGAGCAAGGTGCCAATGGCTTCGCCTTTGCACAAACGAATCAGGGCGTCGGGTTCACGGCCCCACGCAATGACCGTCGAAGCGCCTGAGCCGGCCGCTCTTTTGGCTGCCAAAATTTTGGTGATCATGCCGCCACTGCCAATGCTGGAGCCCACACCACCGGCCATGGCTTCTAAGGCCGGATCACCGGCACGTGCTTCGTGCACAAATTCGGCCGCAGGATTTTTGCGTGGATCGGCGGTGTACAAGCCTTTTTGATCGGTGAGGATGACCAAGGCATCGGCCTCGACCAAATTGGCCACCAGTGCACCCAAGGTGTCGTTGTCACCAAATTTGATTTCGTCGTTGACCACCGTGTCGTTTTCATTGATCACGGGCAGCACTTTGTGTTGCAGCAAGGTGAGCAAAGTCGAGCGGGCATTCAGGTAGCGTTCGCGGTCAGCCAGGTCGGCATGTGTGAGCAAAACCTGTGCACTGCCCAAACCGTTTTCACGCAATTTGGTTTCGTACATTTGGGCCAAACCCATTTGCCCTACCGCTGCAGCTGCTTGCAAAGCATGAATTTCTTGGGGGCGTGTGGCCCAACCCAAACGCTTCATGCCCTCGGCAATGGCGCCGCTTGAAACCATGATCACTTCGCGGCCGTCTTGTGCCAGCAAAGCCATTTGGCGACACCACTCACCGATGGCCGCTTCGTCCAGACCGCGACCTTCGTTGGTGACCAAGCTTGAGCCAACCTTGACCACGATGCGACGCGCATCGCGCAGAACGGTGGATGTGAAAGGCTGACTCATGAATTATTCGGGGGCTTTGTCCACAAAACGGGGGTCAATGTAAACCGGTTCTTGTTCTTTGATTTGCTGCGCCTTGATGTGCTGAAAAATGGTCTTGATCAAAGGCTCACAACCTTCGCGTGTGAGCGCTGAGATTTCAAACACAGGACCTTTGTATTTGAATCGCTTGATGAAGTCTTTCACGCGCGCTTCACGCTCTTCGGCCGGCACCATGTCCAGCTTGTTGAGCACCAACCAACGTGGTTTGTCGTACAAGGCTTTGTCGTATTTTTTGAGCTCGCCCACAATGGCTTTGGCCTGCGCCACGGGATCGACCGCTTCGTCAAACGGTACAAAGTCAATGATGTGCAGCAGCAAGCGTGTGCGCTGCAAATGGCGCAGAAACAAGTGCCCCAAGCCAGCGCCATCGGAGGCGCCCTCAATCAGGCCCGGCACATCGGCCACCACAAAACTTTGCTCTGGGCCGACACGCACCACACCCAAATTGGGATGCAAGGTGGTGAACGGGTAGTCCGCAATTTTCGGACGTGCGTTGGAAATTGCAGCGATCAAAGTGGACTTGCCCGCATTGGGCATGCCCAACAAACCGACATCGGCCAGCACCTTCAATTCCAACTTGAGTTCTTTTTTCTCGCCAGGCCAGCCCGGTGTTTTTTGGCGGGGTGCGCGGTTGATGGCACTTTTGAAACGCATGTTGCCAAAACCACCATCACCGCCTTTGGCAATCATGATGACCTCGCCCGGCTTGAGCAACTCATACAACACTTCGCCGGTTTCGGCATCGGTGATGATGGTGCCCACGGGCATTTTGAGGGTGACATCGTCGCCCATGGCGCCAAACATGTCAGAGCCCATGCCGTGTTGGCCGCGCTTGGCCTCGTGGCGACGTGAGTATCGGAAGTCAACCAAGGTGTTGAGGTTGGGGTCGGCCACGGCAAAGACGTGACCACCACGGCCACCGTCGCCGCCGTTGGGGCCGCCAAACTCTTTGTACTTCTCATGACGGAACGAGACGCAGCCGTTTCCGCCATCGCCCGCGGCGATGTCAATGTAGGCTTCGTCAACAAATTTCATGAGAAATCCAGTTTATGTAGGAAGGTTTGAACTCTGGAACAAAAAAGCCCCGACTTGGCGGGGCTCTTTGCGCAAAGGCTCACGCTGTTTAAGCAGCAGTGATGTTCACCATTTGCTTGTTCAGAGCACCCTTTGTGCCGAACGACACGTGGCCGTCAACCAAAGCAAACAATGTGTGGTCTTTGCCGATGCCGACATTGGTGCCTGCGTGGAACTTGGTGCCACGTTGACGAACAATGATGGAGCCAGCGCTGATGAGTTCACCACCGAAAGCTTTCACACCGAGCATTTTGGGCTTGGAATCTCGCCCGTTTCGCGTAGAGCCGCCGCCTTTTTTCTGTGCCATGACCTATGCTCCTTAGCCTGCAATTGCACCGATTTGCAGTTCTGTGTACTGCTGACGGTGACCTTGACGTTTTTGATAGTGCTTGCGACGACGCATCTTGAAGATGTGCACTTTGTCGTGCTTGCCGTGTGCCAACACTGTGGCTTTAACAGTTGCGCCGGACACCAGGGGTGTGCCAACCTTCAGATCTGCGCCGTTGCCGACTGCCAGAACCTGGTCGATCACGATTTCCTGGCCCACGTCCGCAGCAATCTGTTCTACTTTAATTTTTTCGCCAGCAGCAACACGATACTGTTTGCCGCCGGTTTTTATGACCGCGTACATAATGACCTTTTCGATTTCTTCAATGGAAGTTTCCTAGGGAGAACCCCAAGGAACCGCGGATTTTAGCACGGAGTTTTAGGACTTGCCAAGCCCCCCCAAAACTAGCCAGAATGCCCTGCTTCAAGGCTTTTTCGCTCTCTATAATCACTGAAAACCACAAAAAACACCTTTAAACCCCTGTTTCCTTGGCGTTTTTTGCCCTGTAGTCCCTTGAATCAAGCCATTTTGTCCTCCACCGCGTCACCACAGCCCGCCTCCCCTGCTACTGCCTTGGCCTTGGTGGCGCAAGACATGGCCCAAGTCGATGTGGTCATTGCCGACAGGCTCAGCTCTGGCGTGCCTTTGGTGGGACAAGTGGCTCAGTACATCATTTCGGCCGGCGGCAAACGTTTGCGCCCCGTCATTTTACTGCTGACTGCGGGGGCACTGAATTACCAGGAAGCCCACAAGTTCAGTCTGGCGGCTGTGGTCGAGTTCATCCACACAGCCACCTTGCTGCATGACGATGTGGTGGACGAGTCCACCCTCAGGCGCGGCCGTCCCACGGCCAATGAAAGCTTTGGCAACCCCGCCAGTGTGTTGGTCGGTGACTTTTTGTACTCCCGCGCTTTCCAAATGATGGTCGAGCCAGGCAGCATGCGCATCATGCAGGTCTTGGCCGACGCTACCAACATCATTGCAGAAGGTGAAGTGCTCCAACTCATGAACATGCACGACGCTTCGCTTGATGAGGAAGCCTATCTGCGCGTCATTCGCTCTAAAACGGCCAAGCTGTTTGAAGCCAGCTCACGTCTGGCTGCCATTTTGGCCAAAGCACCGCCCGAAATCGAAGAAGCTTGCGCCACTTATGGCCAGGCCTTGGGCACCGCCTTCCAAGTGATTGACGATGTGCTGGACTATGAAGGCAATGCCGCAGAAATGGGCAAGAACTTGGGCGACGATTTGCGTGAAGGCAAAGCCACTTTGCCCCTGATCTTGGCCATGCAACGCGGCACGCCTGCCCAGCGTGACTTGGTGCAAAAAGCGATTGAAACAGGCTCGGTCGATCAGCTCAGCAGCGTGATTGCCATTGTTCGGGAAACAGGTGCCCTAGAAGGCAGCCGTCAGGCCGCCATGGCAGAAGCGCAGCGTGCCATCGATGCGGCGCAGGCCTTGCCTGCAGGCACCTACAAAGAAGCGCTGATTGCACTCGCATCGCAGTTGCTAGCCCGGCGAACTTGAATCAAGCGCTTGGATTTTGTGCCAACAACTGCGCAAACCGGCTCAAGTCAACATTGCCGCCACTGATGATCACACCCACACGCTGCCCCTTCAAGGTCTCTCGGGCTTGAAGGGCTGCGGCTAAAGAAAGACACCCTGTGGGCTCAACGAGCATCTTCATGCGCTCAGCATAAAAGCGCATCACGTCAATCAGCTGTGCATCCGTCACCGTATGGATGTCGTCAACCAAGGCCTTGATCAGCTCAAACGTGATGGCACCCACCATGGGCGTTTGTGCGCCGTCGGCGATGGTGATCGGGGTTTGGATTTTGACGCGTTCGCCCTTGCGAAAAGATTGCTGCACATCGTTGCCTGCTTCAGGCTCTACGCCGTAAATTTTGCAATGGGGCGATTTGGCCTTAGCAGACAATGCGCTGCCGCTGAGCAAGCCGCCGCCACCCAAACACACAAACAAAGCGTCCAACTCGCCCACCTCTTCGAACAATTCCAGCGCCGCCGTCCCCTGGCCTGACAAAACATCGGGGTGGTCAAAGGGCGGAATGAAGGTCTTGCCACTGTCTTGAGCCAACTGGGCAGCCAATGCACTGGCATCTTCTGAGTAGCGATCGTAGCCAATAACCTGCGCACCGTAGCCTTGCGTGGCGGCCAACTTGGAGGGTGCCGCATCATGCGGCATGAAGAGGGTGGCGGGCGTCTTTAAAATGCGTGCCGACAAAGCCACCGCTTGGGCATGGTTACCCGATGAATAAGCCACCACCCCTGTCCGTTTTTGTTCATCGCTCAGTTTGGCCAATGCGTTGTAGCCACCTCTGAATTTGAAGGCGCCCATGCGCTGAAAGTTTTCACATTTGATGAACACCTGGGCTTGCATTTGCGCGTTCAAGGTACGCGACTGCAGAACCGGTGTTTTGTGGGCCACCCCCTGAAGGCGATGGGCAGCTTGTAAGACATCGTCAAAGGAGGGCAAGGAAGGCAGCATGAGGTTTACTCTCTTGAAGGGGTTCTTGATATTGATTAAGCTGGCTCAAACTAATGAGGAGGAGTCCTTGTGCTCAGCTTTAAGCTTAACGGTAAACCAGCCCAGTCGGCAGCAGATCAATCTGAGCCTTTGCTGCACATCTTGGCCAATGATTTAGGCATCAACGGCCCCAAATTTGGGTGCGGCAAAGCACAATGTGGTGCCTGCACAGTACTCCTCAATGGCGACCCCATCCGCAGTTGCGTGGTGCCCTTGTCAGCCGCGTCCGGCCGCGCAGTCACCACACTAGTAGGCCTTGCCCATCAAGGCAAACCCGGCAAGCTGCAACAGGCGTTTATTCATGAACAAGCTGCACAGTGCGGTTACTGCACCTCCGGCATGATCATGCAAGCGCAAGCACTGCTAGACCGAAATCCTAAGCCGACAGAAGCAGAAGTTCGAACTGGTCTGGACGGCAATTTGTGCCGCTGTGGCGCACACAATCGCATCGTTCGTGCTGTGCTGCGTGCAGCCCAAGGAGTTTGACATGCAAACCCTTGTAACTTCACGTCGCCAATTTTTAAAAAGCACCGGCGCGCTCACTTTGAGCTTCAGCATCCCCTTGCTTGATGTTCACTCTCAATCTGCTCAAGCGCCAGAAAAAGTTCGCCTCGCAGGCGATTTGAACACCCACAGAAAACTCAATGCCTGGCTACGCATTGACAGCGCCACGCAAAGTGTCGAGTTGCGTGTTGGCAAAGTTGAATTGGGCCAAGGTATTTTGACGGCCGTCTCGCAAGTCTGTGCAGACGAGTTGGATGTGGACTTCTCTCGCATCAAAATGATCTCGGGAGACACGGCCCTGGTCCCAGATGAAGGTGTCACAGCTGGTTCATTTTCAATGCCCTACTGCGCCACAGCGGTTCAAGCGGCAGCGGCTGAGGTTCGCGCCATTTTGTTGAGCCTGGCCAGCGCCAAGTTGGGTCAAGCCCAAGATCAATTGCAGGTGCAAGATGGTTTGATTCGCGCCAACAACGGCGCGCAAGTTCGCTACTGGGACTTGCTCATTGGCGAGTCGCTGAACCAAGAGGCAACAGGCTTGGTCAAACCCAAGCCCATGAGCCAGCACCGCTACATAGGACGGTCCATCCCAAGGCCTGACTTGCAAGCCAAAATCATGGGCGAAGCTATTTTTGTTCAAGATTTACGACCCAAAGGCATGCTGTTCGGCCAAGTTGTGCGTCCGCCCAGTCATGGCGCAAGACTTCAATCGATCCCATCCAATGGCATTGACAAAATGCCAGGTGTGGTCAAAGTGGTTCGCAATGGCAGCTTTCTGGGCGTGATTGCCAAACGCGAAGCGCAGGCCCAAGCAGCAGCGCAAGCGCTTCAAAATATTTGCCAATGGCAAGTGCCCAAGAACTTGCCACAAACCCACGAAATGTCTGCGTGGCTGCTAAAGACCCCTCCCGACAAAATCATTCCAACCAAGAAACAAGCCAGAGCCAATTCGAGCAGCGCCAACACGCCCATCGCACGCGAGATCGAAGCACAGTATTACCGGCCCTATCACATGCATGCATCGATTGGCCCTTCCGCGGCCATGGCCACCTTGGACAAGGAAGGCACACTCACCATACAAACACACAGCCAGTCAGTGTTTCAAACCGGTGAAGCCATTGCCAAAATGCTGGGCCTGCCTCTGGCAAAAGTCCGCATGCAACACGTGCAAGGGTCTGGCTGCTATGGCCACAACATGGCGGACGACGCTGCGGCCGATGCCGCCCTGTTGGCCGTTCAAGTGCCCGGTCAATCGGTCCGCTTGCAATATTCACGCGAACAAGAGCACGCTTGGGAGCCCTATGGCTCTGCCATGGTGATCAAAACCAAGGCCAGCTTAGACGCCCAAGGCAATGTGCTCGATTGGGATTACCACTTATGGTCCACGCCACATGGCACAAGGCCCAGCGGCGATCCAGGCAATTTATTGTCTGCCGCCTATTTGGAAAAACCATTTGCCATGCCGAAGCCGGTCAATGGCGGCGGCCCGAACTATGCAGCCGATCGCAATGCCATTGCGCTGTATGACTTTCCGGGACACAACGTCACCACCCATTTCATCACGGAGATGCCACTGCGCGTCTCCTCGACACGGGGATTGGGTGCCTATGCCAATATTTTTGCCATTGAGTCCTTCATGGATGAATTGGCGCACGCCAGTGGCGCAGACCCCGTTGACTATCGATTGCGTTTTCTGAAAGATCCACGTGCACGTGATGCCTTGGTCAAAGCTGCAGAGAAATTTGGCTGGACGCAATGGCAAAAAACACCGGGCCGTGGTCGTGGCATTGCGTTTGCCAAATACAAAAACATCGCGGGGTATTGCGCTGTGGCCCTGGAAGTCGAGGTCAACAAGCAAAATGGTCGGATCCGCGTCTTGCGCGCTGTTGCCAGTGCAGATTGCGGACACATGGTCAATCCTGATGGCGTGAGCAACCAAATTGAAGGTGGGCTGATTCAGTCTTTGTCATGGACCTTGAAAGAAGAAGTCCAGATGGATGAAGCCCGCGTTTTGTCTCGCGACTGGAACAGTTACCCCATCCTGACTTTCTCTGAAATCCCCCCCATTGAGGTGGTGCTGATCGACAGGCCGGGGCAGCCCTTCTTGGGCACCGGTGAAGCTTCTCAAGGCCCCACGGGTGCGGCCCTCGCCAATGCGGTGTTTGATGCCACAGGCGTGCGCTTTAGAACCTTGCCCTTGACACCCGATCGTGTTTTGCAGTCTTTGTAACGACTCAGGAAAAGACCATGTCTGACATACGCCCGACTTCGCAACGCCCGCCCATTGAGCGTGCCCCCATGGAACGCGCCAAACCCACGGAAAGGCCGCGTCACGAGGCCGCCGTCCACAACGCAAGCAAGCGGGCTGAAACCAAACCAGTCGTGGCAGGGCATGACATGCCCCAAACAGACAAGCCCAAAGGAGGCCATGTCGACGTCAGAGTTTGAGCTGCTGCAAAGCTTCGCTCTGGGTCCATGGCTTAAACTCGGGCATTCAACATTGACCTAGAAAGCACATCACATGGGCGCGCAGTGGAAAGCAAAAGGCAAGGCACAAGCTGCCGACGCAAGGGGCAAACTTTTTGGTCGCTTGGCCAAAGACATCATGATGGCGGCCAAGAATGGTCCAGACCCTGCGGCCAATTCGCGTTTGCGATTGGTGGTGGAACAGGCCCGCAAAGTCTCTATGCCCAAAGACACCTTGGATCGGGCCATCAAAAAAGGCGCGGGTCTCCTAGGCGATCCTGTCCAATTTGAACGCGTCATTTACGAAGGCTTTGCACCGCATCAAGTGCCTGTCATGGTGGAGGCGCTCACCGACAACCTCAACCGGACAGCCTCTGAAGTTCGTGTGCTGTTTCGCAAAGGGCAGTTGGGCACTTCGGGTTCTGTGTCTTGGGATTTTGAGCATGTGGGCTTGATTGAAGCCGAACCTGCACAGGCAGGCGCAGACGCAGAGTTGGCGGCCATTGAAGCTGGCGCGCAAGACTTTGAACCTGCCGACGAAGATGGCATGACGGTGTTCATCACTGACCCGACCGACTTAGACTTGGTCAGCAAAGCCTTGCCCGATCATGGGTTTACAGTGGTGTCCAACAAGCTGGGTTACAAGCCCAAGAACCCCGTCAACCCCGCTAACCTCAGTGCAGAACAGCTTGAAGAAGTTGAAAATTTCTTGGCCGCCATTGATGGCAATGACGATGTGCAAAACGTTTTTGTCGGTTTGGCCGATTAAGCCGTTTTAAATCAAGTCGATTCCGTTCAGTGCGCAGCGGGTTTGGGTTTGTCTGCGCCAGCGGCCTTGACCAAGCACACGATCTTGGCTGGTTTTTCTTTGTACTCAAACTTGGGGCACGCATCAGGGTTGCTGTTTTTTTCAACGGCATGCGGCAAGGATTCTGGCGTTGATTTAGGCCGTGTGATTTTCTCGGGAATGGCCGATCTTTCAGGGGCTTTTTTGTCGTCGGCTTTGGGAGCGTCATTGGCAAACGCGTTCAAAGTACACAACATGGCCAACATTAAAACGAATTTCATGAATGCTCTCGGTTCATTGTGCCAAAACTCGACCCTCTCAATGGGAGCAGGAGAAGAGTGCAGGAGAAGGGTGCAGGATTTCATCTAGGCTGAGATCATCATCATAAACGGCAAGGACGGCAAGTGCAGTTCATAAAAAAGCCCGGCCAGTTCTGTCTGACCGGGCTCGACGATGGGCACAAGAGGTCCAAAGTCTGATGCATCTCAGACGGCGCTTAACGCTGCCTGGACGCGAAGCAGCAGAGATGCCGCTCAGGAGGTGAATGCGAACTCAGATTTCTCAGAGACGCAGGGCCATCTTAGGACGGCGTGTCGGTTCGGTCAAGACTGCGGCATGCTGAAATGCTTTGGTTTGATGAAGCTTTGCGTAAAATCAAAAAACACAGACCCTGTCTCAACACACTGTTCGACACCATGGCCAAACTTCCGGACAAACTTCTCCCAGAAAGCTGGCACACATACTTTGCCATGCAAGCCAACAATGCCGCATGGGACCTGGCGCAAACCACGGCGGATGCGATCAGTCGGCTTGACCTTCTAGACGCCGCGCACGCCTCGGCTTGGCATTGGCGCCAAGTGGGCACAGAACTCAATCACATGCGCAGCGGCATGCTGCTGGCCATGGTTCATTCACGCATGGGCATGGGCGCCAGCGCTTGGGCTTATGCCCAGCCCATGCACGCGTTCTTTGTGGGCAAAGCGGACACCCCCGATTGGGAATTGGCCTTTGCGCATGTCATCTATGCGATGGCGGCGCATGCCAACGGCCAGGATCAGGTATTTCGAGATGCTTTCCCAGCCGCCGTTCAAAGTTTGAATGCCATCCAAGACCCAGAAGATCGGGCTGTTGTTCAAAAAACTTTTGGGTTCATGCCAAAACCTTGAATCCAAAGTGGGGCCTGCGCCCGTCTGATGCACATTGGCACATTGGCACATTGGCACATTGAATCAAGGAGACATCATGGATTTTGGAACCACCCTCAAACACCTGGCCCCGTTTGCCATACCCCTGTTGGCCTTGTGCATCCCCATCATTGCCCTCATTGTGCGGGGCATCGAGCGCATGAAACGCAACCAACACTTGCATGAAACCATCAGACAACTCTCTGACAAAGGCTTGTCGGTACCGCCCGAACTGATTCAGGCCGTTGTGACGGATCCTGTGAGTCAAGCCAAAACATGGACTCCCACTGCTCAATTGCGCTCAGGCATCATCAATGTATCGATTGGCATTGGTTTGATGCTTCTTTTCCAAGGGATGCCCCCAGAAAAAAATTGGCTCTGGGTGATTGGCGCGACTCCCTTCATGATTGGTTTGGGCTTTTTGGTCATCTGGTGGATTGAATCGCGCAAAAGTACGCAGTAAGACAAGGTCCGCCACGCCATCTATCGCCGCGCCATGACCGTCATGCCGGCGCCCACCGATCTTTGGGCCAATTCAAATTCGAAGCCAGTTTCAAAACCTGGGTTCTGGCCATCGCCAGAAACACATTCTTTGACCAAGCTCGATTGGCCAGTTATGCGGCATCGCATGCAAGCCTTGAAGCGCAAGACCCAGGACATGACAGCAGTGGCCAAGAAGCAGCATCCCACACAGAAGCGCAGCAAATGTTTGCGATCGATTTGCAATCCGCACTTCAAGTGCTGAGTGCCACCGGTTGGAGAAAGTTCGATCTTGCTGATTGCTATGATGGCGTCGAGCTGGCAGTGCCAACGCACATGGGTGCATGAACACTGAGCCATCGAATTTTTCAAATTGCCTGGACGCACATGACCCAAGACAAAAAAGGCAGCCGCTACTGGGATGACCGGTTTGCAACATCTGCTTATGCCTACGGCGAACAAGCCAATGACTTTTTGGTCTGGGCTGCACCGCAAGTCAAAAAAGGCAAAGCCATTTCGTTGAGCGAAGGTGAAGGCCGCAACGCGGTGTACTTGGCGCAACTGGGCTTTGAAGTTACCGCCGTTGATTTTTCAAGCGTCGGCTTGGCCAAGGCACAAGCACTGGCTGACAAGCATCATGTCAAGATTGAATGCCGCTTGATGGACCTCCAAGACCTGAACCTTGAGCCTGAAAATTGGGATTTGGTGGTCAGTATTTTTTCCCAGCCCGACGCGCCCATCCGCCAAAGATTGAATGCGCAATTGGCCAGCAGTTTGAAACCAGGCGGCGCATTCATTCTCGAATCCAAAGTTTCGGAAGACGACACCGCTGCCGGCAAATATCCAGGCGCGGCCATTTTGATCAACGAAATTGCGCCCTTGCAGGTCACATTTTCAAACCAAGGTGCACGTGATTTGTCAGAAGGCACATATCACGTGGGTTCGCATACCACTGCACAACTGCTTGCATTTAGAGCCTGATCTACTTTTTATGCGCCAATAGAACGCATGATGGAATGCCCAGCTCTGATGAAAAGGCGTTCAGATGGAAAACCCTCAATCCGGCATGCGCCGATCGCTGCCCGAAGCGCCTGTTGTGCATTACTTGCAACAAGTTTGGGAAAGCGCGGTGCGCCTGAGAGCCTCCGACATCCACTTCGAGCCCTTTGAAACTTTTTACAGAGTTCGGTTACGCATTGATGGTGTGCTGCAAGAAATTGAGCCCCCGCCCCTGGCGTTCAAAGATCAAATCGCCTCTCGCATCAAGGTGCTCTCGCGCTTAGACATTGCCGAAAAACGTCTGCCACAAGACGGCCGGATGAATGTGGGCCTGCACAATGCGCAGCGCCTGAATTTGCGTGTCAGCACTTTGCCCACTTTGTTTGGCGAAAAAATGGTGGTGCGCATTTTGTCCTCCGATTCCACCAAACTCAATTTAGACCATCTGGGCTATGGCCCTGATGACAAACAAAAACTGTTGGAGGCCATTCAAAAACCACATGGCATGGTCTTGGTGACGGGCCCCACAGGGTCTGGTAAATCGCAATCTTTGTACGCGTGCCTCAATTTACTTAACCGTGAAGAAGTCAACATTGCCACGGTGGAAGACCCCTCTGAAATTCAATTGCCCGGCATCAACCAAGTCAATGTGAAAGACAAAATTGGGCTTGATTTCGCCACCTCGCTTCGCGCTTTTTTACGGCAAGACCCTGACATCCTCATGGTGGGCGAAATCAGAGACCATGAAACGGCAGACATTGCGATGAAGGCTTCACAAACAGGGCATCTGGTGCTGTCCACGCTGCACACACAAGATGCTCCCAGTGCATTGGTTCGACTTCGCAACATGGGGGTGGCCACATACAACTTGGCTTCGAGCATCAGCCTCATTTCGGCGCAACGCTTGGTGCGCCGTTTGTGCATTCATTGCCGCCGGCCCGCCATGGTTTCAAACCAATTGCTCAAGGAACTGGGTTTGCAAACTATGAAATTGCAGACGGCCCTGCCACAACATTTTCATTCACCACAAGGCTGCAAGCAATGCCACAAAGGCTACTGGGGGCGAATTGGCTTGTTTCAGATCATGCCCATCAGCTTGGCCTTGCAGCACTTGATCTTGAAAGACGCCAGTCGTCAGGCCTTAAGCGCACAAGCCGACAAAGACGGCATTTGCACGCTGCGCCATGCGGGCTTGGTTCAAGCCGCCATGGGCATCACGTCCATGGCCGAAGTCTTGGCCAACACCGATGTCGCTTGAAGCCGCCCTCAGCCGCGCCCAGGCCAGGCGGCAAGCGGTGCCCACGCCGGCCTTCACAGGCAAAGTGGTGCCGACCAAAACCTTGAGTGTTTTCACCCGGCAATGGTCAGCGCTCATGGGGGCTGGCGTGCCGCTGTCTCAGGCCTTGGCGTTGCTCAGTCAAAGTGTGGCGGGCTCGCGTGCCACACAAAAGAACTTCACAAGCCTTTTGCAAACGCTGCGGGCCGAAGTCAATGCCGGTCAGTCCTTGCAATCGGCCTTTCAAAAGCACCCTCAGGTGTTCAATCAAAACTACTGCAGCCTCTTGCATGCCGGAGAGTCGGCCGGTATCTTGGACAAAATTTTGAGCCGCTTGGCCGACACCCTTGAGGCCCAAGCCGCCCTCAAGGCCAAACTCAAAAATGCACTCATCTATCCGGTCAGTATTTTGATCATTGCATTAGGGGTGCTGGTCGTGATCTTGCTGTGGGTGGTTCCCGTGTTTGAAGAGGTGTTTCACAGCATGGGGGCCACCTTGCCTTGGGCCACACAGTGCTTGGTCAATGCCAGCCGCTGGATGGCAAAGTGGGCTGGCGCTTTGTGCGTGGCCCTTGCCATATTCACGGCAGGGCTTCGTTGGCTGCACGCCCGGCATCTGATGTTCCAAATTGTGCTTGAAAAATGGATGTTTGCCACGCCCATTTGGGGCCCTCTTCTGCAAACCGCCATGATCGTCAAATGGGCGCAAACCTTGTCTGCCTTGTTGCAAGCAGGCATTCCAATGGCCGAAGCCTTGGTGCCAGCTTCTGCAGCCAGCGCCTCGCCCAACCTGGCGCAAGCCACCCGTCACTTGGTGCAGCAGGTTCAAGAAGGTCACAGTTTGAGCAAGGCCATGTCAAAATCCAGCTTGTTCTCAGCCATGGTCATTCAGATGTGTGCCATTGGCGAAGAGACAGGATCGCTAGACGCCATGCTGCAACGCGCAGCCCAACTCATGGAAGCCGATGTGAACCAAGGAATTGGCAATTTGTCCACCCTGCTCGAGCCCGTCATCATGGTCGTGCTGGGCACCCTCATTGGCGGCATTTTGCTGTCGCTGTATTTGCCCATTTTCAACTTAGGACAAGTTTTTTGATGGCCCCCACCGAATGGCCCCAACTGTGGATGTCGCCCGGCATCATGGGGTGGGTGCAGCCCCATTTTGCGGAAGTGTCTGCCTGGCAGATGGGTTTGTTTGCCCTTTTGGGTTTGGTGTTTGGCAGCTTTCTGAATGTGCTCATTCACCGTTTGCCCGAGATGATTCTGAAGGCCGATGAACAAGATCGCGCCGCTTTCAATCTCAGCACACCGCCCTCCCACTGTCCCCATTGCCTGCAAGCACTGGCATGGCATGAATTGATCCCTGTGCTGTCTTACGCTTGGTACAAGGCGCGGTGTCGACATTGCTTACAACCCATCGCCATGCGTTACCCCATGGTCGAGTTACTCACGGCCGCGCTGTTTTGTGCGTGCCTGCTCAAATTTGGCTTTGGCTTGTCTGCCTTGATGGGCAGTTTCTTTTGCGCAGCACTGTTGGCCTTGGCGTGGATCGATGCCGAAACATTTTTATTGCCAGACATGCTCACGCAAGCGCTGCTTTGGGTGGGCCTCATTGGCAGCGCCGTGTCACTCACGCCGGTGCCACTCCTGCATTCACTGTCTGGCGCAGTTCTGGGTTACGGATTGCTTTGGTTGGTCAGTTGGGGCTTTGAGTGCCTGGCTGGCAAAGAAGGCATGGGTCAAGGCGATCTGAAATTGTTGGCAGGACTGGGCGCATGGGTCGGCGTTTGGAGTCTTTTGCCGCTGCTTTTACTGGCTTCGGTGTCTGGATTGATTTTTGGGGTCGTTCAAAAAATGAGGGGGCAACTGGGTCACAATGGGCACTTCGCTTTTGGACCTTTTTTAGCCCTTTCTGGATTCGCATGTTTCTTTTTAGGAATTTCCATGGGAGCTTGAGCCCTTGACGCGCAAGCCTTTTCGACTCGGCCTGACAGGCGGCATTGGCAGCGGCAAAAGCACCGTGGCCAACTTCTTGGCAGAAGCAGGCGCCGCCATCCTGGACGCCGACGCCATTTCCAGATCGGTCACGCAAGCAGGCGGACGCGCCATCCCAGCCATCCTGGCTGAGTTTGGCCCCAGCATGATCACGCCAGAAGGTGCCTTGAACCGCGACGCCATGCGCGCGCTGGTCTTTTCCAAGCCCGACAGCAAACGCCAACTTGAAGCCATCATTCACCCCCTCGTGGGTCAGATTTTGCAAGCGCAAACCGAAACCGCGATCGCGCAGGGTCAAAGCTGTTTGGTTTTTGATGTGCCCTTGCTGGTGGAGTCGGGTGAACGCTGGCGACGGCAGGTCGATGCGGTCTGCGTGGTGGACTGCCAAACCGAAACCCAAATTCAACGCGTCATGGCCCGCAGTGGCCTCAGCCGCGCCGAGATCGAGCGCATCATGGCGCAACAAGCCACGCGTGCACAGCGCCTGGCCTGTGCCGACTTCGTCATTTTGAACGACGGCATCGATTTAGCCCAACTCAAACAAAGGGTGCATGAAATGTGGCTCAGCTTCGGGCTATGATCTTGTCACTGAAAGACGCAGCGTGATACTTTACGAATACCCCCTCAACGAACGCATCCGGACCTACTTGCGCCTGCAGCATTTGTTTGCGCGGTTCAACAAGTTAAGCCAGCGTTCCGAAGCACTGGATCACCACTACGCCCTCACCACCATCTTTGAAATCATGGAAGTGGCTTCTCGCTCCGAGCTGAAGTCCGAAATCCTGAAAGACATTGAACGCCACAAGCAAATGCTCAATGGCTACCGGGGTAACCCCTCCATTTCAGAAAAAGCACTCGACCTCATCATTGAGCAGCTCGACCAACGCTTTGAAGCCCTCAACACCATGGTGGGCAAATTAGGCAGTGCCCTTGGGGACAGCGAGTTCTTGAACAGCATCAGAAGTCGCACCGCCATCCCAGGTGGCACTTGTGAATTTGACTTACCCGCCTACCACGCGTGGCAGCACCATGAGCCCGCGGCACGACAAGCCAATTTGTATGAGTGGTCTCACCACTTTGCACCTTTGGCCAGCTCGATTCAGCTCATGCTCAAAATGATGCGCGAGTCGGGCGGTACCCAAAAAGTCATGGCCACTGCGGGCCAGTTACAGCAAAACCTGCCCCAAGGCCGCAACTTTCAACTGCTGCGTTTGCGCATTGACGACAGCTTGAACCTCACCCCTGAAATCAGCTGTAATCGTTTGTTGGTGGTGATTCGCCTGATGCAACAACAAGCCGATGGCAAACTGATTGCCAGCAAAGAGGACACCCCCTTTGAAATGACGCTCTGCGCTTAAGACGCCGGTGTTGACAGACATGAGTGAGCCCTCTGCTAAACCTAAACAAGTCAAGTGCCCCACCTGCGGCGGTCCCAGCTTGTTCAGTTCACAAAATCCCTACCGGCCCTTTTGCAGCGCACGTTGCAAAGGCATTGACCTGGGTGCTTGGGCCAATGAGAGCTTCAGGGTGCCGGAAGACACCCCGCCCGATCAAGAGAATTTTGGCGACCCTAAATTGCAGTAAACGTGCAAGGTGGGCCTGAGCCTTCCGCTTAGGCTGAATGCGTCTCGCCCACAAAGCCGCGTTCTTGGGCTAGCCAAGCCAACACGGGCACCGTCCCAGGTAAAACAGGCTGCACTTGAACCGGCAGAGTTTGCCAAGCAGATTGCTGGCCTTCGCGCATTTCTAAATCGCCTTGCCAGCTCAATACTTTGCAAAAGTTCAATCGCACCAGCGCATGTGGATAGTCCACCCATTGCTCACGCCACCATTGAACGTCGCCAATTTTCAAACCCAGCTCTTCTTCGAGTTCACGTGACAGAGCCTGTGCCACCGTCTCGCCCGCTTCCAATTTGCCGCCCGGAAACTCCCAATAGCCTTCGTAGACTTTGCCTGGGGGCCGTGAGGTGAGCAAAAACTGTTGCTGGTCATTGATCAAAATACCGACAGCCACATCGACGGTGGGGCGCGCAGCGCCGCCTTCACGTTGGAGGTGGGCATCTGCCACCAACAAGCCTGCGTCAGTCGCTTCGGTCATGAAAAATTCACTCGCACTTTAAAGGGAACGCTGCGTGGCAGCACCCTTGCCCATGCGGCCCACGTAATCGCGCGCAAATTGATAGGCCACACGGCCACTGCGCGAACCACGTTCAAGTGCCCACACCAAAGCCTCTGGTCCCGAGGCCTGAATGACCGCTTCGCTGGCGCCCAAAGAGCGCAACCATTGCGCCACGATGGTGAGGTATTCGTCTTGCGAAAAGGGGTAAAAACTGATCCACAAACCAAAACGCTCAGACAAAGAGATTTTCTCTTCGATCACTTCACCCGGATGAACTTCACCGTCTTCCGTGTGGGTGTAAGTGAGGTTGTCCTTCATGTGTTCAGGCAGCAAATGGCGTCGATTGCTGGTCGCATAAATGAGCACGTTGGGTGTAGACGCAGCCACAGAGCCATCCAAAATGGACTTCAAGGCTTTGTAGCCACCTTCACCGTCTTCAAAACTCAGGTCATCGCAAAAGATGATGAACTTTTCGGGACGGCCAGCCACGACATCGACGATGTCAGGCAAATCGGTCAGGTCTTCTTTGTCGACTTCAATCAGACGCAAACCCTTTGCAGCATATTCATTCAAACAGGCTTTGATCAAAGACGATTTGCCAGTGCCGCGCGAGCCCGTCAGCAACACATTGTTGGCGGGCAGACCTTGCACAAATTGCAAGGTATTTTGCTGCAGCTTTTCTTTCTGGCCATCAATTTCCTGCAAGTCTTTCAGGCCCATGTCGGACACATGGCGCACGCCCTCAAGCACGCCATGACCCGAAGCACGTTTGCGATAACGCCAGGCAATGGCATCGTTCCAATCGGGCTGACCCAAAGGCTGCGGCAAGACACGCTCTAAGCGCTCCATCATGAGCACAGCGCGCTCTAACAATTTTTCAATGGCAGCACTCATGATCTGTAATCGGCGTTGATGGAAACGTAGTCGTGGCTCAAGTCACAGGTCCAGACGGTGTCGATCGCTGTGCCCCGGCCCAAATCAACACGGACGGTCATTTCGCTTTGCTTCATGACGCGCTGACCATCGGCTTCTTGGTAAGAAGGATTGCGCCCCCCGTTTTGCACCACACACACATCGTCCAAATACATGGCAATGCGGTCTTGGTCCAAATCGAGAATGCCGGCATAACCCACAGCCGCCAGGATGCGGCCCAAATTCGGGTCACTTGCAAAGAACGCTGTTTTAACCAAGGGTGAATGCGCAATGGCATAAGCGGCCAAGCGGCATTCTTCCGACGTCTTACCACCTTCAATGCGAATGGTGATGAACTTGGTGGCGCCTTCGCCGTCACGCACAATGGCATGCGCCAATTTTTGCGCCACTGACAGGAGGGCTTCGCGCAAGACTTTGCCGTCTTCTGAGTCCCACGCCAAAATGACGGGGTGTGTCGCTTTGCGCGTGGCCATGACGATGAACGAGTCGTTGGTCGACGTGTCGCCATCGATGGTGATGCGGTTGAAAGAGGCATTGGCCAAATCAGTGGCCAGGGCCGGCAACAAGGCGGGATCGATATTGGCATCGGTGGCCAAAAAACCCAGCATGGTGGCCATGTTGGGGCGAATCATGCCCGCCCCTTTGCTGATGCCCGTGATGGTGACAGTTTGACCTGACAGAACCACTTGCGCACTGAAGGCCTTGGGTACCGTGTCGGTGGTCATGATGCCCTCAGCGGCTTTGGCCCAGTGCGAGGCTTGCGCATCGGCGATTGCAGCCGGCATGCCCGCCACAATGCGATCGACAGGCAAGTTCTCCATGATCACGCCCGTTGAAAACGGCAAGACCTGTTGAGGCTTAAGTTGCAACAACTGGGCCAAGGCGTCGGACGTAGCGCGCGCATCGGCCAAGCCTTTGGCGCCTGTGCCTGCGTTGGCGTTGCCGGTGTTGATGACCAGCGCACGGATGTGAGAATCACGTTGAGTGGCGCTGACCTGCGACAAATGATCGCGGCAAACTTGCACAGGGGCCGCGCAATATCTGTTTTGTGTGAAGACACCGGCAACCGCACTGCCTTCGTCCAGCAAGATGACAGTGAGGTCTTTGCGCCCCACTTTGCGAACACCTGCTTCGGCAATGCCCAAGCGAACGCCGGGCACGGCCAAAATCAAAGCAGGATCGGGTGCATTGAGATTCACAGTCATAAAAGCCTTTGATGCCAATTCTTATGCCAACTTGCCGTGGCAGAACTTGTATTTTTTTCCGCTGCCGCAAGGGCATGGATCGTTGCGACCTACAGGCGCTAGCAAAGTGCTTTGAAATTCTGATTGAGTTTGTTGCACGCCCTGTTCATCAGGTGCGGTGTACGTCACGTTGCTGATGTTTTCAGCGCGCTCCTCCATCACCTGCGCCGCTTCTTCGATCTGCTCGCTCGACTCAATTTTCACGTTCATCAAGACGCGTGTGACTTCGTTTTTGACGGAATCGAGTAACTGACCAAACAACTCAAAGGCTTCGCGTTTGTATTCTTGCTTGGGCTGTTTTTGGGCATAGCCGCGCAAGTGAATACCTTGGCGCAAATAGTCCAGCGCACTGAGGTGTTCGCGCCAATGGGTGTCAATGCTTTGCAGCAAGACCACGCGCTCGAAGGGCACAAAGTTTTCAACCCCAACGGCATCCAACTTGACTTTGAAAGCGCTGTTGGCAGAAGTCAACACAGTCTCTAAGATTTCATCGGCAGTGATGGCTGTGGCCGCTGCAACTTTTTCGCGCAGTGGCAATTGAATTTGCCATTCGTCCGCGAGCACGCGCTCCAAGCCCAACAAGTCCCACTGCTCTTCGACGGTTTCTTCGGGCACATACTGGCGCACCAAATCGGTAAAGCTGCCTTCGCGCAAGGCTGTGATTTGGGCGTCCATTTCGGTGGCGTCCAAGATGTCATTGCGCTGTTGGTAAATGACCTTGCGCTGATCGTTGGAGACGTCGTCGTACTCCAGCAATTGTTTGCGCATGTCAAAGTTGCGCGCTTCCACTTTGCGCTGCGCACTTTCAATGCTGCGCGTGACCATGCCCGCTTCAATGGCTTCGCCCTCAGGCATTTTCAAACGGTCCATGATGGCGCGCACGCGGTCACCCGCGAAAATGCGCATGAGCGGATCGTCCAAGCTCAAGTAGAAACGTGAAGAACCAGGGTCGCCTTGACGACCTGAACGGCCACGCAATTGGTTGTCAATGCGGCGTGACTCATGACGCTCGGTGGCAATGATGCGCAAACCACCCAATGTTTTGACTTGCTCGTGCACTGCCAACCATTCGGTGCGCAAGGCTGCGATTTTTTCTTGGCGTGCTTGATCGTCCAAACTTTCATCGGCTTCAACTTCTTGAATGGCTTTCTCGATGTTGCCACCCAACACAATGTCGGTACCGCGGCCAGCCATGTTGGTGGCAATGGTGATCATGCCTGGGCGACCTGCTTGGGCCACGATGTCGGCCTCGCGCGCATGCTGCTTGGCATTGAGCACTTGGTGCGGCAACTTGGCCTTGGTGAGCATCTCAGAAATGAGTTCTGAGTTTTCAATCGAGGTGGTACCCACCAACACTGGCTGACCTCGTTCGTGACATTCGCGAATGTCGGCAATGGCAGCGTTGTATTTCTCAGGGGCTGATTTGTAAACGCGGTCGAGCTGGTCTTCGCGGCGGCTGATGCGATTGGGTGGAATGACCACCGTTTCCAAACCGTAAATTTCTTGGAATTCGTAGGCTTCCGTGTCGGCCGTTCCCGTCATGCCACCTAACTTGCCGTACAAACGGAAATAGTTTTGGAAGGTGATGGAGGCCATGGTTTGGTTTTCAGCCTGAATGGCCACGCCTTCTTTGGCTTCCACCGCTTGGTGCAAGCCATCGCTCCAACGACGACCTGTCATGAGACGGCCTGTGAACTCGTCCACAATCACAATCTCACCCTCTTGCACCACATAGTGCTGATCGCGGTGATAGATGTGATTGGCGCGCAAAGCTGCCGTGAGGTGATGCATCAGCGCAATGTTGGCGGGGTCGTAAAGACTGGCACCTTCAGGAATGAGGCCTGCACTGGCCAAAATACGCTCTGCGTTTTCGTGACCTTGTTCGGTCAAGAAGACTTGGTGTGATTTTTCATCGACTGTGAAATCGCCTGGCTTGGTGATGCCCTCACCCGTGCGAGGATCGGCTTCGCCTTCTTGGCGCGTCAACATGGGCACCACATGGTTCATGGCCAGGTATTGCGCCGTGTGGTCATCTGCTTGTCCACTGATGATGAGCGGTGTTCGTGCTTCGTCAATCAAGATGGAGTCCACCTCGTCAACGATGGCGTAGTTCAGACCACGCTGCACGCGGTCCTTGCCTTCGTAGACCATGTTGTCACGCAGGTAGTCAAAACCAAATTCGTTGTTGGTGCCGTAAGTGATGTCGGCGTTGTAAGCGGCTTGCTTTTCTTCGCGCGAGAGTTGTGGCAAATTGATGCCCACGCTCATGCCCAAGAAGTTATAGAGCTTGCCCATCCACTGCGCATCACGGCTGGCCAAGTAATCGTTGACCGTGACCACGTGCACACCTTTGTTGGCCAGTGCATTGAGATACACCGCCAAAGTGGCTGTGAGGGTTTTACCTTCACCCGTGCGCATTTCAGATATTTTGCCGTTGTGCAAAGAGATGCCACCCAACAATTGCACATCGAAGTGGCGCATCTTCATGACGCGCTTAGAGCCCTCTCGCACCACAGCAAATGCTTCCGGCAAGATGGCGTCCAAGCTTTCACCTTGTGCCACGCGTGTGCGGAACTCATCGGTTTTAGCGCGCAGTTGCTCATCGCTCAGTGCTTCAAAGTCAGCCTCGAACGCATTGACGAGGGTCACCGTTTTGCGGTACTGCTTGATCAAGCGGTCATTGCGACTGCCGAAAATTTTGGTCAGAAAATTGATCGCCATGTTGACACGAGTCTGGCTGCGCTTGGAAGGCACAGAACAGCTCGAAAATCCTGTCTTAAAGTGGATTCAAAAGTACAAGCGCACAAGGCGCAAGTGAACGCGCCATTTTAACTGCTGAGCGCCACCCGATTGGCTTTAATTCCCCCAGAAGTTCAGGGCTCTCGCATAATGTCGGCATGGCAAAAATCAATCAGGCAGTCACCCTCGAGCAAGCGGCGCAAGAGTCGCCCAGTTTGGCACGACTGACCGAACTCACGCGCGAATCCAGCTTGCGCTTGAAAACGCTGCACACCCTCATTCCAGGCCCCCTGCGCAATGCCATTCAAGCAGGCCCCATTGAGGGCACAGAATGGTGCTTGTTGGTGAGTTCCAACGCAGCTGCCGCCAAATTGCGCCAAATGCTGCCGGCACTCCAGGCGCACCTCAACAGCCACGGGCATGTTGTCGAAAAAATCCGCCTCAAAATTCTTCAAAGCGGATGACTTCGCCGCTTTGCGGCTTTGACCTAGCCTTCCAATGCACACTCTGAGAAAGTACAGACGAAAAAAAACCAACACAATGGCTGGTTTTTTAACATGGTGCCGCTTGTCGGATTCGAACTGACGACCTATCGCTTACAAGGCGAGTGCTCTACCAACTGAGCTAAAGCGGCACGGGCTGAATTTTAAATCAATATTTGCCAGTTTTTGGCAGCTGACTGAATTTTGATGGCGCTTATTTAACGCGCGTGAGTGTGGGCCGTGTCGGCGTGGGTGGCACGGGTTTGTCTTCTTGGTCATCAGCCGCTGTCGATGCTGACAGCGCAGACGTCGATGACACAGGCACTTGCGCCAATTTGTCCATGCCCACCACAGTTTGACCTAAGGGCGAATCGGTGACGGGGAATGACATGCCTTGTCCATTTTCACGGGCATAAATGGCCATGACTCGGTGAACAGGCACCATGATGTCTCGCGGTTTGCCACCAAAGCGCGCCTTGAATTCAATGAATTCATTGCCCAACTGCAAGGAGCTGGTGGCATCGAAACTGATGTTCAAAACAATTTCGCCACCTTGCACAAACTCACGCGGCACTTGCACAGAACCATCAACTTTCACAGCCACATAGGGCGTGAAGGAATGATCGGTACACCACTCATACATCGCCCGAATGAGATAGGGGCGAGTCGAGGGTGATTCCAGTGCGTTCATGACCATGCAGTTTGAGTTTGTGCGACTTTGCAATTACTTGCGCATGACTTTCTCTGAAGGCGTGAGCGCTTCAATGTAGGCCGGACGAGAGAAGATGCGTTCAGCGTATTTCAGCAGGGGCGCCGCATTTTTGCTCAGGTCAATGCCATAGAAATCAAGGCGCCAGAGCAATGGTGCAATGGCTACATCGAGCATGGAGAAGTTGTCACCCAACATGAACTTGTTTTTCAAGAACACGGGTGCCAATTGGGTCAAGCGATCACGGATGTGTGAGCGGGCTTTTTCCAAAGCCTTGTCATTGCCCTTGAGGGTTCGGTTTTCCAGCGTGGCCACATGGGTGAACAACTCTTTTTCGAAGTTGAGCAAGAACAAGCGAACACGCGCACGGTCGACAGGGTCGCCAGGCATGAGTTGGGGATGTGGGAATCGCTCATCAATGTATTCATTGATGATGTTGGATTCGTACAGAATCAAATCACGTTCCACCAAAATGGGCACTTGGCCATAGGGGTTCATGACATTGATGTCTTCGGGTTTGTTGTACAGATCGACGTCACGGATTTCAAAATCCATGCCCTTTTCAAACAGCACAAAGCGGCAGCGGTGAGAAAAGGGGCAGGTTGTTCCTGAGTAAAGCACCATCATGGTGAAGGCTCCTAAAAATCAAAAAGAGTGGGAAGCCACCGGGTTGGCGGGCCTGCCCACTCCATCAATTCGGGCATGCGCCCGAATCACGAGGTCTTACTTGACGTCTTTCCAGTAAGCAGCGTTCAAGCGCCATGCAATGAACGTAAAGACACACAAGAACAACAAGACCCACACGCCAATGCGAACACGGGTATTTTGCGCAGGCTCAGACATCCATTGCAAGTAGTTGACCAAATCGCCAACGGCTTGATCGTATTGCAGGGGCGTCAAAGTACCTGGCTTGACTTGCTTCCAACCCGCAAAAATGTGGGTGGTGTGGCCATGTTCTTCGCGCTCTTCGTACACGGGTTGACGCTCACCTTGCAATTGCCACAAGGGATTGGGCATGCCCACATTGGGGAATGCCAAGTTGTTCCAACCTGTGGGTTTGGCTTCATCACGGTAGTAAGTACGCAAGTAGGTGTAGAGGTAGTCTGCACCTGTGCCGCCGTGGCCAGAGCGTGAGCGTGCCACCAAAGTGAGGTCGGGCGGGACAGCGCCGAACCAATCTTTGGCTTGCTTGGGATCGATGTTGGACTTCATGGTGTCGCCCACTTTGTCCGTGGTGAACAGCAAGTTGTCTTTGATCTGCTGATTGGTCAAACCGATGTCTTGCAAGCGGTTGTAACGCATGAAAGCTGCAGAGTGGCAGTTCAAGCAGTAGTTCACAAACAGCTTGGCGCCGTTTTGCAATGAACCTAAGTCGTTGGTCTTAACGGGTGCTTTGTCCCAAGCAATGGCGTTGCCACCAGAAGCTTGTGCGCCTGTCAAAGCGGCAACAGCCAGACACAGACCCAGTGCAATTTTTTGAATGGTTTTCATTTTCAAATACTCCTGGGCTTAGTGCGCAACGAAAGTCACACGGTCAGGTACAGGCTTGGGTGTCCCCAACTTGCTCCACCAAGGCATCAACAAGAAGAAGCCGAAATAGAACAATGTACCCACTTGTGAAACACGCTCACCGATGGGTGAAGGCGGTTGCACGCCCAAATAACCCAAGATCAAGAAGTTGATCACGAACACTGCGTACACATACTTGTGCCAGTCGGGACGGTAGCGGATGGACTTGACGGGGCTGTTGTCGAGCCAAGGCAAGAAGAACATGATGACCACTGCACCACCCATGACCACCACGCCCCAGAACTTGGCGTCGATGCCGAGCATCAAGGCGGAAATGACCACGGCTCCACCAATGACGCCTGCTTTGAGGATCTTTGGCAACGCGTTGTTTTTGACACCCAAAACGGCACCCAACAACACGCAAACGATGAGCACATACATCATCTCGCTGGTGATGGCACGCAGCATGGAGTAGTAAGGTGTGAAATACCAAACGGGGGCAATGTGCAAAGGCGTTTTGAGCGGATCGGCCGGGATGAAGTTGTTGTACTCCAAGAAATAGCCGCCAAACTCTGGCGCGAAAAACACAATGGCCGTAAACACCATCAAGAACAAGCTGACAGAGAAAATGTCATGCACTGTGTAGTAAGGGTGGAAGGGAATGCCATCCAAGGGATGGCCGTGCGCATCTTTGGGTGCGCCAGGGGCCTTGATTTCAACACCATCGGGATTGTTGGAGCCCACTTCATGCAAGGCAATGATGTGGGCCACAACCAAGCCCAACAGAACCAAAGGCACTGCAATGACGTGGAAGCTGAAGAAGCGGTTCAATGTGGCATCGCCCACCACAAAATCGCCACGAATCAGCAAAGCCAAATCAGGGCCAATGAATGGAATAGCAGAGAACAAGTTCACAATCACCTGGGCGCCCCAGTAGGACATTTGGCCCCAAGGCAACAAATAACCCATGAAGGCTTCAGCCATCAGGCACAGGAAAATGGCACAGCCAAAGATCCAGACCAGTTCACGGGGCTTGCGATAGCTGCCGTACATCAGGCCGCGGAACATGTGCAGGTACACCACGATAAAGAACGCAGAAGCGCCAGTGGAGTGCATGTAACGAATGAGCCAACCCCAAGGCACATCGCGCATGATGTATTCAACCGAGGCAAACGCGATGCTGGCATCGGGTTTGTAATGCATCACCAAGAAAATGCCCGTCACGATTTGAATCACCAACACCAAAAGTGAAAGCGCGCCAAATACGTACCAGAAGTTCAAATTCTTGGATGCGTAATATTCGCTCATGTGAGCTTTGAACAGCTCGGTTGCTGGGAAGCGGTTGTCGACCCAGTTCATGAGTTTTTCGCCAGCAGAGGCGTTGGGAGAAATTTCCTTGAATTCAGCCATGGTGATTCCCCTCAAGCCTTCTTGTCTTCACCGATCAGCAGCTTGCTGTCGGACAGGTACATGTGCGGCGGCACTTCCAAATTGTCGGGTGCGGGTTTGTTTTTGAACACGCGACCGGCCAAGTCAAAGGTAGAGCCGTGGCAAGCACACAGGAAACCGCCTTGCCAATCATCGGGCAAGGAAGGTTGTGGGCCAGACTGGAATTTATCGCCAGGCGAGCAGCCCAAATGGGTGCAAATGCCCACAGCCACCATGAACTCTGGCTTGATAGAGCGATGACCATTTTTAGCGTATTCAGGGGTTGGATAAGCCTTGCGTTCTGAAGCAGGGTCGGCCAACAAAGGCTCGTTCTTCTTCAAAGCTTCGACTTGCTCCGGCGTGCGGCGCATGATCCAAACGGGTTTGCCGCGCCATTCAACGGTGAGTTTTTCACCGGGTTTGACTTCGGAAATATCGACTTCGACAGCAGCACCGGCGGCTTTAGCGCGCTCGGAGGGCTGGAAAGTGCTGACAAAGGGGGTGGCGACGAAGCCTGCGCCTACTGCGCCAGCACAGGTAGAGGCAATCAGCCACGTCCTTTTGCTGTTGTCGACTGGGGTATCACTCATGAGAATCCTCTAGCGAATCGGTATCAGGGTTAACCGCCGATTGTAGCCGACTGCGGAGGGCTTTTTCCAGCCCCCAAGCTCTCAACCCGCAATCAACTGATGCGCCATTCGAATTGCGGCCACCAAACTGGAGGGATCGGCCAGGCCTTG
This sequence comes from Comamonadaceae bacterium, assembly GCA_947373185.1. GTDB lineage: Bacteria > Pseudomonadota > Gammaproteobacteria > Burkholderiales > Burkholderiaceae_C > Limnohabitans_A. The sequence continues at coordinate 72,143 of CANBWP010000003.1, forward strand.
ACCTGCAATGTCAAAAGCGGTGCCATGGTCGGGGCTGGTTCTGACCAAAGGCAAGCCCAAAGTCACATTGACGCCTTGCTCTAGACCCATGTATTTCACAGGAATGAGGCCCTGATCGTGGTACATGGCCAAGACCACATCGAATTCGGCGCTGCCATCCGATTTTTTGCGAGCCCGCATGAACACCGTGTCGGGCGCATAGGGCCCCAGTGCCTGAATGCCTTCTGCTTGAGCTTGGGCCATGGCCGGCTGGATGATGTCTATTTCTTCCAGGCCAAACAAACCGCCCTCGCCGGCATGGGGGTTCAGGCCGGCCACGCCAATTTTGGGCGCGCGTCCCAGCAGCAAACTCAAAGACTGGTGGGTGATGCGCAAGCTCTCAAGCACATTGTCATGCGTAACGGCCGCCAGGGCTTGACGCAAAGACACGTGAATGCTAACTAACACGGTGCGCAATTCATCATTGGCCAGCATCATTCGCACAGGCATCTGCGACAGGGGTACGCCAGCGTGCAATGCCGCATGCGACTGCAAGAGTTCGGTGTGACCCGGGAAGGCGTTGTAGGGGGCACCTGCTGCCGACAGGGCTTCTTTGTGCAAGGGCGCAGTGACCAAGGCCGCAATGTCTTTTTGAAGGGCCGCTTGGGTGGCCCAGATCACACAGTCCCCCGCAAATCGGCCGGCTGCGGCATGAATGACACCATAGGGCAAATCGGCGGGCAAGTTGGCCACTTGCATCACCGGCATCACGCCCAAGGGCACGTCCAGGGCTTCGGCCGGCGAATGAATCCGTTCAACTTGCAAACGCTCCCCAGCAGGCCCCATCAAACGCAAGACGCTTTGCATCAAGCCGACATCGCCCGCCACAAAACAATTTCGGGTGACAGGTGCACAGGCTGCGTCAGAAACAAAGACCGAGTCTGAAGACAGTGCGTCATTCAAATACGCGCGCGCAATGATCTCGGGACCAATGCCACAAGGGTCGCCTGGCGTGATGGCAATGGCTTGAGGATGAGGCATGACAGGGTTTGGCAAATTAAGCAGGGTTGTGAATGTCGATGAAGCGGTGTTCCAAGCCGAGAGAAGCCGCCACATGGGACGCCACCGCAGGCGCGCCGTAACGCTCGGTCGCATGATGGCCGCACGCGAAGAAGGCCACCCCCGTTTCTTTGGCAATGTGCGCTTGCGGCTCCGATATTTCGCCAGTGATGAACGCATCCACACCCTGTGCAATGGCGGCCTCAAAGTACGACTGCGCACCACCACTGCACCAAGCCACACGTTTCAAACTTTTTTCTTCGGACGCCACCGTGGTCACGCTTCGGCCTAAGCAAGTTTCAAGGTGGGCCGCCAGGACCATGGCATTGTCAAAAACTTGGCCATGGCGGGACTCCCCCACCCACACCAAGTTTTGATCGCCACACCAAGCATCTGCTTGCAGGCCCAAGACCTGGCCCAGCTGTGCGTTGTTGCCCAATTGGGGATGCGCGTCCAATGGCAAATGGTAGGCATACAAGTTGATGTCATGCGCCAAGAGCCGTTGCAAACGCTCTTTCATCCAGCCCACCACACGGCCATCTTGGCCACGCCAAAACAAACCGTGGTGCACAAAAATGGCATCGGCTTTGGCCTCAATGGCGGCATCGATGAGTTCGCGGCTGGCTGTGACGCCCGACACAATGTTTCGAATGCGTGCTTTGCCCTGGACTTGCAAACCGTTGGGTCCATAGTCTTTGAATGTGTCAGGCTGCAGCAATTGGTCAAATGCCTGCAGCAATGTCTTGAAATCTGTCATGGCAATCTCATCTTGGGGACAAGCTATTGTCAACGATCTGTTCGTCCGACGCATTGAATCTGTGCAGGCAAAGCCTGAATGCGACACAATCAAATCATGAAAAAAACTTGGCTCGTCTTCTCTCAAGCTGTCACCGTGCTGTTGGCTGCATGGTTTGTGGTGTCCACCCTGCAACCCAGCTGGCTTCGCAAAGGCGCCTCTGGCACGGTGTCATTCACCCAAGCCACTTTAGAAGGGGGCCTGGGCGCCGGCCCTGTCGGCAGCTTCCGCTTGGCCGCGCAAAAAGCGGCGCCCGCGGTGGTCAGCATCAATGTGCAGCAAAAGGCACGTGCCAAATCACGCCGGGCAGACCCCTGGTTTCGTTTCTTTGAAGACCCCGAAGAGGATGGCGCCGGCGAAGGATCCGGTGAAGGATCCGGCGGCGGCATGGGCAGCGGCGTGATCGTCAGCCCCGAAGGCTACATCCTCACCAACCACCATGTGATCGATGGCGCCAGTGCCATTGAAATTTCACTGAACGATGGCCGAAGTGCCATTGCCAAAGTCATTGGCACCGACCCGGAAACTGACTTGGCGCTCTTGAAAATTGACCTGCCCAAACTGCCCGTGATTGTCTTGGGACAGGTTGAATCTCTGCAAGTCGGCGATGCCGTGTTGGCCATTGGCAATCCGTTTGGCGTGGGCCAAACTGTGACGTCTGGCATCGTAAGCGCCCTGGGTCGCAAGCAACTGGGCATCAACACCTTTGAGAACTTTATTCAAACGGATGCCGCCATCAACCCTGGCAATTCAGGCGGCGCTTTGGTCGATGCCAACGGTTTGCTGATGGGCATCAATACGGCCATCTACTCCCGCTCTGGCGGCAACATGGGCATTGGTTTTGCCGTGCCGGTGTCCACCGCCACACAGATCATGGCGGCCTTGATCAAGGAAGGCAAAGTGACCCGCGGCTGGATTGGTGTCGAGCCCAGACCCTTGAATGCGGAGTTGGCCGAGAGCTTTGGCATTGGCAAAGACAATTCATCCGGCAAACTGCCCCAGGGTGTTTTGATCAATGGCGTGCTGCAAAACAGTCCCGCGGCCAAAGCCGGTGTTCAGCCGGGTGACCTGGTCACACAGGTGGCGGGACAAGGGGTGGCAGATGTCCCTGAAATGCTGTCACGGGTCGCCGCTTTGAAACCCGGCGAAGTGGCCAGCCTGAATGTGCTGCGCAATGGCAAACCCTTAGAACTGCGCGTGACGCCAGGTGTTCGGCCCAGCAAACGTTAAAGGGACTTTTGAGTGGCGTCGTCTTCAGATGGTGCTTGGGTGTGTTTGATGAACACCTGAGCCGCCCAAATGCCCATCTCATACAGCAGGCACATGGGAATGGCCAAGGCCAGTTGAGAAACCACGTCGGGCGGCGTCACCACGGCGGCGATGACAAATGCCAAGACCACAAAGTAGCCGCGGAATTCTTTTAATTTATCGACACTGACCACGCCAAGTCGGGCCAACACAACCACGGCAATGGGCACTTCAAAGGCCAAACCAAAAGCCAAGAACATGTTCAACACAAAGCCCAGGTAGGCTTCAATGTCTGGCGCAGCGGTGATACTTTTAGGCGCAAAGCTTTGAATGAACTTAAAGACTTGGCCAAACACAAAGAAATAACAAAATGCCACACCGATGAAAAACAAAACGGTGCTGGAAATGACCAGGGGCATGACCAAGCGTTTTTCATGGGTGTACAGACCAGGGGCAATGAAGGCCCAAACTTGGTACAACACCACAGGCAAGGCCAACAAAAAAGCGGCCATCATCAAAATTTTCAGGGGCACCATGAAAGGCGAGATGACCGATGTGGCGATCAAGGTGGTACCCGCTGGCAAGTGCGCCACCAAGGGCGCAGCCAGTAAATCGTAAAGCTCAGCTGGGCCAGGAAAGATGGCCAAAATGGCCGCGGCCACACCAATCGCAATCATGGCGCGCACCAAGCGGTCGCGCAGCTCCATCAGGTGCGTCACAAAGGGCTGTTCGGTGCCTGCTAATTCGTCTTCGGGCTTGGAATCTGACACTGCGAATCAACCTAATTTGGTGGGTCGGTAACGCGCCACTCTGGCGGCGCCCGACAATGTTTTGGTTCTGACACCAGCGCGGGACTTGTACCACTGAGGCACGGCCGCTTGTTTCAAGCGAAACTTTTTGCCAGGGTGCTTGTAAACCGGTGGAGGCGGCTCCCACGGCGTGTGCTGCGTTTCGGTCGACAAACCCGCGGTGGTGTCATTCCACTGTTTTTCAAAGTCGATGGCGGTGGTTTGCACGGACGTTTCGACGTCTCGGGCAGCCCCTTCCATGGTCTCCTTCATTTTCTTGAGCTCTTCCAAATCCATGGTGCGATTGACCTCAGCCTTGACATCGGCGATGTAACGCTGGGCCTTGCCCACGAGGTTGCCTATGGTGCGCGCCACGCGCGGCAACTTCTCGGGGCCGATGACGATCAACGCCACCACCCCGATGAGGGCTATTTTGGAAATGCCAAGATCGATCAAATCAGGACTTTGTCTTAGCTTCCACGTCGATCGTGGTTTTTTCAGCAGGCGCAGAGGCAGCGACTTGACCCGCTGGCTTGTCTTCAGCGCTGGCGTCTTTCATGCCATCTTTGAAGCCTTTGACCGCACCGCCCAAGTCGGAGCCGATGTTTTTCAGTTTCTTCGTGCCAAACACCATGACCACAATGAGTAACACGATGAGCCAATGCCAAATTGAGAATGAACCCATGAATATCTCCTAACAATTGTTGGTGATTCTAAGCGCTTAACCCCGCAGCCACGGGCGGGGGCCGCCCATGACATGGAAATGCAAATGGTGAATCTCTTGACCGCCCTCAGAACCTGTGTTGGTCACAATTCTGTAACCACCATCCGGATAAGGTCGGCAACCCTGCTCCAAGGCCAGTTTGGGCGCCAAGGCCATCATGTGGCCGATCAGCGCTGAGTGATCTGGCGTGATTTGCGCCATCGAGGGGATGTGCAACTTGGGCACCATGAGGAAATGCACGGGGGCCCATGGCGCGATGTCATGAAAGGCGAACACATGCTCGTCTTCAAAGACTTTTTTGGAGGGGATTTTTCCCGCAATGATTTTGCAAAAAAGGCAGTTGTCGTCTTGCATCATTCACCTGAATTTTCACGCTGAACCGCTTTTCGGAGGGCTTTCTCCTCCAAACCACTCAAACCTTCACGGCGACTCAGCTCGGCCACCACATCGGCAGGCGACAAACCGTAATGCGCCAAGGCAATCATGCTGTGAAACCACAAATCGGCCACCTCGCCCACCAGCTTGTGGGCTTCGCCGCCGTGGTCCATGTCCTTGGCCGCCATGACGGTTTCGGTGGCTTCTTCGCCAATCTTTTTCAAGAAAGCGTCGGGGCCTTTGTGCAGCAAACGCGCCACATAACTTTTTTCGGGGTCGCCGCCGTTGGCCGGTTTGCGACTTTCAATGACGGCCGCTAAGCGGGCCAAAGCATCGGTTGAACTCATGATCTTGGCAACGAGTGCTCACTTGTAAATGGATTCGGGGTCTTTCAAGACGGGCTCGGTGGTGGTCCATTCACCCTCTTGAAACTGTTGGTAAAAACAACTGTGGCGCCCAGTGTGGCAGGCAATGCCAGGTTCGTGGCCCAACTGTGTGACTTTCAGGAGCACCACGTCGTTGTCGCAATCGAGGCGCATGTCATGCACCGTTTGGACATGGCCCGACTCTTCGCCCTTGAACCACAGTTTGTTGCGGGAGCGGCTGAAGTACACCGCGCGCTTGAGTTCGGCCGTTTTGGCCAGCGCCTCACGGTTCATCCAAGCAAACATCAGCACATCGCCGGTGCTGGCCTCTTGCGCAATGACGGGCACCAGGCCCTGCGCATCCCATTTAATTTGATCAAGCCATTTCATGGGTTGAATCTACCACTTGTCGAGTGCATGAGACGTCGCGCGTTACAAGCGAACCGGAATGCCCCGCTCGCGCATGCGCTGCTTGGCCTCTTGCACCGTGTATTCACCGTAGTGAAAAATGCTGGCAGCCAGCACAGCATCGGCGCCACCTTGTTGCACGCCATCGGCCAAATGGTCTAAGTTGCCAACACCCCCCGAGGCAATGACGGGCACTTGCACCGCATCGCTCACGGCTTTGGTCAGGGCCAAATCGAAGCCCGATTTGGTGCCATCGCGGTCCATGCTCGTGAGCAAAATTTCGCCCGCACCAAACTCAGCCATCTGGGCCGCCCACTGAACAGCGTCCAAACCGGTGTTTTGACGACCGCCGTGGCTGTAAACATCCCAGCCCTCACCGCGCAACGCAATGTCTTGGGCTTGACGGCGTTTGGCATCGATGGCCACCACAATGCACTGGGCACCATATTTTTGGGAGGCATCGCGAATCACTTGAGGGTTGGCAATGGCCGCAGAATTGAAGCTGGTTTTGTCGGCGCCGGCATTGAGCAATCGGCGAACATCGTCCACCGTGCGCACGCCCCCACCCACCGTGAGGGGAATAAAGACCTGTGAAGCCACAGCCTCAATGATGTGCAAAATGAGGTCTCGGCCATCGCTGGTGGCGGTGATGTCCAAGAAGGTGAGTTCGTCAGCACCCTGCTCGTTGTAACGCGCGGCAATTTCAACCGGGTCGCCTGCATCACGCAATTCGACAAAATTAACGCCTTTGACCACGCGGCCACCGGTGACGTCAAGGCAAGGGATGATGCGTTTGGCTAGCATGAGGTTTCAAGCGTAAATTGTTGCCAAGCTTCCCAGTGCTGGGACGGTTGGACTTGAACAGAAGAGGTGACACTGGCTGCTTCAACACACAGCATGTGTTGATAGCCATCCATCGGCATGTCATGAAGTTGGCTGCATTTTTCGGCGCCGGGGTTCCACACCACGCTTTGTCCCCAAGAAGGACTTTGCTGAATTTGCAAACGTGCGGCGCCTTCTTGCAGTGTCCACGTGGGCTGCGCCTGCGTGCTGACATTGTAGACACGGTCAAATTCCGAGTTGAAAATGAGTTGCCCTGAACAAGTTTGGTGCGTGTCACGAACGGCGTCCCACTCGGGCTGTTGCCCTTGGCCCAGCAGGCTGACTTGCGCCAACTGGTTCACCGCCAAATAGGTGTGCAGTGCGCCTGTGAATTCCAAACGCTGGGTGCCCGAGTTTTCTACCCGCAACGCCACCTTCAAGCCGCCCTCTGTCAGCGAGACCGTGAGCAAGGCTCGAAACTGAAACGGCCACAAGGCGAGAGTGTGTTCGTTGGCTGAAAACCCGAACACTTGACGCGGTCCTTGGCTGAGCTCAGGTAACAAGCGCCAAGGTGTGTTGCGCGCAAAGCCGTGCTTGGGCAAAGTGCCGCGCTGATTGAACTGCGGAAAGCAAACCGGTATGCCACCACGAATGGCCGTCGTGCCGTCGCACACGGCGCGCGGACTGAGGTACAAACGCTCCTGGCCTGCGGCCTGCCAAGACAGGACGTGTGCGCCCTGCTCGGCCACAAACACACTGTCGCCGTTGGGCAAGGACCAACGCCAACCGGCATGGCCCTGAAAGATATCAGTCGTTGAGTTCATCGGCCCGTGCCTGGGCTGCATGGAAGTCGAGGTCACCCGAGTAAATGGCGCGGCCACAAATGACGCCCTCGACACCTTCCGACTCAACAGCGCACAGCTGCTCAATGTCGGCCATGTTAGACAAGCCGCCAGAGGCAATCACAGGGATGGTGAGGGCTTGCGCCAATTTGACGGTGGCATCGATGTTGATGCCACTCAACATGCCATCTCGACCAATGTCGGTATAGATGATGGACTCGACGCCCCAGTCTTCAAATTTTTTGGCCAGGTCCACCACTTCGTGGCCTGTGAGCTTGCTCCAGCCGTCGGTGGCCACTTTGCCGTCTTTGGCGTCAAGACCCACAATGATGTGGCCGCCAAAGGCACTGCAGGCATCTCGCAGGAAGCCTGGGTTTTTGACCGCCGCAGTGCCAATGATGACGTAGCGCAAACCACCATCGATGTATTTCTCGATGGTGTCTAAGTCACGAATACCACCGCCGAGTTGAACGGGGATCTCATCGCCCACCGCTTTGAGGATGGACTTGATGGCCGCAAAATTTTGCGGCTTGCCGGCGAATGCGCCGTTCAGGTCGACCAAGTGCAAACGTCGCGCGCCTTGGTCAAGCCAACGCTTGGCCATGGCCGCGGGGTCTTCACCAAAAGTGGTGGCTTGGTCCATGTCGCCTTGTTTGAGGCGAACGCAATGGCCGTCTTTGAGATCAATTGCAGGTATCAGAATCATGGCTAAAAGCTAGCGCTGGCGTAGTGAGAAAAATAAAGGTTGAAAGAAACTCAAGGCTGCCAATGCAGGAAGTTCCGGTACAGCGCCAGACCTTGGTCGGCGCTTTTTTCGGGATGAAACTGCGTGGCAAACAAATTATCGCGGGCAATGGCACAGGCAAACGCACCACCGTAGTCAGTTTCAGCGGCGACATGCGCAGGCAGATCGGGCTTGGCGTAGAAGCTGTGCACGAAATAAAAATAGCTGCCGCTGGGAATCTGACCCCAGACAGGATGCTGCGCGCCTGCGTGCTGGCTGAAATTGACTTGATTCCAGCCCATTTGGGGCACTTTGAATCGGCTGCCATCGGCTTGCAATTGGCCCGCCAAGTCAAACTTGATGACATTGCCCTGAATGAGGCCCAGGCCCGGTGTGTCGCCTTCTTCGCTGTGGTCCAGCAACATTTGCATGCCCACACACACCCCAAACAAAGGCTTCTTGGCGGCCGCATCGAGCACGGCCTCCATCAACCCGGAATCGCGCAATTCACGCATGCAATCAGGCATGGCACCTTGACCCGGCAACACCACCCTAGAAGCATCGCGAACATCTTGCGGGTTGGACGTGATTTTGACATCGACGCCCGTGTCTTGCGCAGCATGCATGACGGCTTGGGCCACCGAACGCAGGTTGCCCATGCCGTAATCCACCACAGCCACTGAATTGGGAGACATGCTCAGAGCGAACCTTTGGTTGAAGGAATGACGCCCACTGATCGGGGGTCAATTTCAAGTGCGGCGCGCAACGCACGGGCAAAGGCCTTGAAAACCGTTTCAGCTTGGTGGTGTGCGTTGTCACCGCGCAAATTGTCAATGTGCAAAGTGACCAAGGCGTGGTTCACAAAACCTTGGAAAAATTCGTGCATGAGCTGGGTGTCAAAACCACCCACCATGCCGCTGGTGAATGGCACATGATTGACCAGGCCTGGGCGGCCTGAAAAATCAATGACCACCCGAGACAAGGCTTCGTCCAGGGGCACATAGGCGTGGCCATAACGACGCAGTCCTTTTTTGTCGCCAACGGCTTGCGCCACAGCTTGACCTAGCGTGATGCCCACATCTTCAACCGTGTGGTGACCGTCGATGTGCAAATCGCCTTTGGCATCGATTTCTAAGTCGATCAGGCCATGGCGTGCAATTTGATCAAGCATGTGGTCAAAAAAACCAATGCCCGTGGACAAGCGGGCTTGGCCGGTGCCATCCAAATTGACTTTGACTCGGATCTGAGTCTCTGCAGTTTTGCGCGTGACTTCTGCAACGCGGGGTGTGCTCATAAAGATTCCTTGAATGCTGCCAACATGCGGGCGTTTTCATCGGGGGTTCCGACCGTCAATCGCAAACAGTTGCTCAGCAATGGGTGCATTTTAGAAACGTTCTTGACCAAAATGCCTTTCGTTTTCATACCTTCGAAGCACTTTGTGGCGTCTGGCATACGAACCAGAAGCATATTGGCCTGACTTGGGAAAACGTAGACACCTGGCAAAACTGACAATGACTGAGTGAGTTTCTCGCGTTCTTGCCGAATTTGAGCCGCCTGCGCGGCAAAAACGTCGGTATGTTCCAGTGCAAACAAAGCGCACTCGCAGTTCAACACACTGATGTTGTAGGGCGGGCGTACCTTGTCGATTTCGGCAATCAAGGCCTTGGGGCCGACCATGTAGCCCAAACGGACACCCGCCAACCCAAACTTAGACAAGGTGCGCATCAACAGCACATGGCCATGCTTTGCAATGCGGTCCATGTAGGTCCGGCTGGCAAAGGGCTGATAGGCCTCGTCCATCACCACCAAGCCCCCTTGTTGACCTTGCGCCAGCACGATGCGCTCAATGACTTGCTCGTTCCACAGTGTCCCTGTGGGATTGTTGGGATAAGCCAGATACACCACCGCTGGTTGATGCGCGGCAATGGCCGACAGCATGGCGGCTTCGTCCAGTTCAAAGTCGGCGGTGAGGGGCACGCCGTGAAACGTCACCCCTTGCAATTGCGCGCTCATGGCGTACATCACAAAACCGGGCAAAGGCGCCAAGAAAGTCGCGCCCGGCACATCGCAGGCCAAGGAAATGAGGGTGATCAACTCGTCTGAGCCATTGCCCAACATGATGTCAAAGCCTTCTGGCATGTCGGCGTAATGGGCCAGCTTGTCGCGCAGCACATTGACGCGGTCACCCGGATAACGGTTGAGCGCCAAGGCGCCCAAGCGCGCACCCAATTGCGCTTGCAGCGCGGGCGACAAGCCATACGGATTTTCCATGGCGTCCAGTTTGACCATGCCGTTTGAGTCTTGAATGGCATAGGCGTGCATCGACTGCACATCTTGGCGAATGTGCTTCAACCACTCGGGCTTGGTGTTGGTTTGGGTCAGATCACTCATGGGGTTTCTCTTTGGGGCGGCACGGGCTGCAGGCGCAATTCAGCTGCACGGGCATGGGCTTGCAGGCCTTCGCCATAGGCCAATTCGGCGGCAATTTTGCCCAGGCTTTGGGCGCCTTTTTCACTGACCTCAATGAGGCTGGAACGCTTTTGAAAATCGTAGACGCCCAAGGGCGATGAAAAACGCGCGGTGCCACTGGTGGGCAGCACGTGGTTGGGACCGGCGCAGTAATCACCCAAAGATTCACTGGTGAACGCACCCAAGAAAATGGCGCCCGCATGTTTGAGCAAAGGCTCCCACTCGTGGGGGTCGCGGCTTGACACTTCCAAGTGCTCTGGCGCAATGCGATTGCTGATCTCACAGGCCTCTTGCATGCTGCGGGTTTGAATGAGTGCACCGCGGTCATTCAATGACTTGGCAATGATGGCGGCACGCGGCAGGGTCGGCAGCAAATGGTCAATGGCGGCCTGAACTTTGTCGATGTAGTCGGCGTCAGGGCAAAGCAAAATACTTTGCGCCAATTCATCGTGCTCAGCTTGCGAGAACAAATCCATGGCCACCCATTCTGGGGGTGTCGTACCATCGGCCAGCACCAAAATTTCGCTAGGGCCCGCAATCATGTCAATGCCCACAGTGCCAAACACACGTTTCTTGGCACTGGCCACATACGCATTGCCAGGGCCAGTGATCTTGTCAACTTTGGGCACCGACGCTGTGCCATACGCCAACGCGGCCACCGCTTGCGCTCCCCCAATGGTGAAGGCCCGTGACACACCCGCCACATATGCCGCGGCCAAAACCAAGGGGGTTTTCACGCCCTGGGGCGTGGGCACGACCATGATGATTTCTTCAACGCCCGCCACATGGGCCGGAATGGCGTTCATCAACACAGACGAGGGGTAAGCGGCTTTACCGCCGGGTACATAAATACCCACGCGGTCCAAGGGCGTGACCTTTTGGCCGAGCAAAGTGCCGTCTTCGTCTTGGTAAGACCAACTTTCACCAGAGGCTTTTTTCTGCGCTTCGTGGTAAGTGCGCACCCGCTTGGCGGCCGCTTGCAGCGCTTCTTTTTGCGCAGCAGGCAAGCCCTCAAAGGCGGCCTTTAATTCGGCTTGCGTCAGCACCAACTGCTGCATGTCGGCCGCATCCAAACCGTCAAAGCGCTGGGTATAGGCCAGCACCGCAGCATCACCGCGCGCTTGAACATCTGCCAGGATGTCTGCAACGCGCGACTCAATGGCTGCGTCAGCGTCAGCAGACCAATGCAGGCGTTTTTGAAACGCTGCTTCAAAGTCAGCGTCTGTGGTTTTCAATCGCAAAGCTTTTGCAACAAGCGCAGTCATGTCAGTCCCTTTTAAGAAGACGTCTTGCCAGCTTGTCCCGCCGCCACCGCGCCCGCAAAGGCTTCAATGATGGCGCGAATGGGCGCTTGCTTCAATTTGAGGGAGGCCTGATTGACCACCAAACGCGAGCTGATGTCCATGATGCGCTCCACCTCAATGAGGTGGTTGGCTTTCAGTGTGCTGCCCGTAGAAACCAAGTCAACGATGGCGTCGGCCAAGCCCGTCAGGGGTGCCAACTCCATGCTGCCATAAAGCTTGATCAAATCGACGTGCACGCCTTTTTGCGCAAAAAAGTCGCGCGCAATGCTGGTGTATTTGGTGGCCACTTTCAAGCGTGAGCCCGAACGCACAGCACTGACGTAATCGTAGTCGGCACGAACCGCCACGCTCATGCGGCATTTGGCAATTTGCAAATCAAGCGGTTGGTACAAGCATTGGCCGCCATGTTCAATCAAGGTGTCCTTGCCCGTCACGCCCAAATCGGCGCCGCCGTATTCGACATAGGTGGGCACATCGGTGGCGCGGACCAAGACCACACGCACGCCGGCTTGGTTGGTGGGCAGAATGAGTTTGCGCGAAGTTTCGGGATCTTCCAGAACCTCTATGCCTGCGGCCTTCAAGAGCGGCAGTGTTTCGTCAAAAATGCGTCCTTTGGACAAGGCCAAGGTGATCATGTCAATTCCTGTTGTGTTGAGCCTGCATGGCTTGCGTTCATCACTTGTATTTATTTCGAGCGCTCAATCTGCGCGCCTACTTTGCGCAGCTTGGCTTCCATCCGGTCATAGCCACGGTCCAGGTGATAAATGCGGTCGACAATGGTTTCGCCCTCCGCCACCAAACCTGCAATCACCAAGCTGGCCGAAGCCCGTAAATCAGTGGCCATGACCGTGGCGCCCGACAGCTGTGGAACGCCTTGCACCACGGACACTTTGCCGTCAATTTGAATGTTGGCGCCCAAACGTACCAACTCATTGACGTGCATGAAGCGATTTTCAAAAATCGTTTCGGTCACTTTGCTGGTCCCTTCAGAGATGCAATTCAAGGCCATGAATTGCGCCTGCATGTCCGTGGGAAAACCAGGGTACTCGGTGGTTCTGAAACTTTGGGCCTTCATGCGGCCGGCTGCTTTGACGCGCACAAAATTGGCACCCACTTCAATGAGGGCGCCTGCATCACGCAACTTTTCAATGACGGCGTCCAAGTGATCGCCGCGCGCATGTTTCAAAATCACATCACCCCCCGTGGCCGCGACGGCGCACAAAAAGGTACCGGCTTCAATGCGGTCGGCCACCACCGCGTGTTCACAACCGCGCAAGGCCTCAACGCCCTGAATGTGAATGCGGCTGGTGCCATGGCCTTCAATCTTGGCGCCCATGCGAATGAGCATTTCGGCCAAGTCAGGAATTTCGGGCTCCTGGGCTGCGTTCTCTAAAACGGTTTCACCTTCTGCCAATGCCGCCGCCATCAAAAAGTTTTCAGTGCCGGTCACGGTCACCATGTCGGTGGCGATGCGCGCACCCTTCAGGCGTGTCCTGCCGTGGGCTAAATTGGCCACCATGTAACCGTGCTCTACCGCAATGTGAGCGCCCATGGCTTGGAGGCCTTTGATGTGCTGATCGACAGGCCGTGAACCGATGGCACAACCACCCGGCAAAGAAACGCGGGCTTGGCCAAACCTGGCCAGCAAAGGACCCAAAACCAAGACCGAAGCGCGCATGGTTTTGACCATTTCGTAAGGGGCTTCGGGATGGTTCAGCGCACCCGCGTCCATTCGAACGGTGCCGTCTTCTTCGTGCTCACAGCGCACACCCATGTTGCGAATCAGTTTGAGCATGGTGCTGACGTCTTGCAGCCTGGGCACATTGCGCAAGACCACCGCTTGGTCAGTCAGCAAAGCCGCGCACAACTCGGGCAAGGCCGCGTTCTTGGCGCCAGAAATTTCAATCTCGCCATTCAATGAATGGCCACCGCGAATGATGAGTTTGTCCATGTTGTGGTTCTTTTTCGGGTTCTCTCAGCCCATCAGGCTTGCGTTTTGGCCCATTCAGCCGGCGTGTACGTTTTCATCGACAAGGCGTGAACCTCGTCGTTTTGCATTTTGTTGCCCAAGGTGGCGTACACCTTTTGATGACGACCAATCGGACGCAGGCCTTCGAATTGAGCGGACACCACCACCGCTTGCCAATGGCGACCATCGCCGCTGACTTCGAGGTGGTCACAGGCGAGGCCTGCGGCAATCATGGCTTGAATTTGTTCTGCTGTCATTTGAAATTCGTGACGAAGATAAGGCGGGTTCAACCGCGAATTTTGTAGCCGGACTTGAGCCAACGAATGGCCAAGGCGCTGACGGCCAAGAAAGCCGTCAAGACCACAGCCAAGCTGATCCATGGCGAAACATCGCTTTGACCAAAGAAGCCGTATCTAAAGCCATCGATCATGTAAAAGAAGGGGTTCAGGTGACTCAGTTTTTGCCAGAATGGGGGCAAAGAATGAATCGAATAAAAAACGCCCGACAAAAAAGTCATGGGCATGATGACAAAGCTTTGGAAGGCTGCCATTTGGTCAAACTTTTCGGACCACAAGCCGGCCACCAATCCCATGGCCCCCAGCAAACCTGCCCCCAAAAAGGCAAAGGTCAAAATCCACAAAGGCGCTTGGTATTGAAGGGGCGCGAACCACACCGTCACAGCAAACACACCCAAACCTACCGCCAAACCGCGCAGCATGGCCGAGCCGACATAGGCCACAAACCAATGCCAGTGCGACAAAGGCGTGAGCAACAAGAACACCAAGTTGCCCATGATTTTGCTTTGCACCAAACTCGAAGAGCTGTTGGCAAAGGCATTTTGCAAGACACTCATCATGATGAGGCCAGGCAAGAGGAAGGCGGTGTAAGGCACGGTGTCATAGACCTTGACGTGGTCTTCCAGCACGTGGCCAAAAATCATCATGTACAAAACAGAGGTGAGCACGGGCGCAGCGATGGTTTGGAAAGCCACCTTCCAAAAACGCAAGACCTCTTTGTAAAACAACATGCGCCAACCGTTCATGATTTACCCTCGGCCATCACATCCAAGAACACATCTTCCAAATCGGCTTTCCGAATTTCAATGTCTTCTGCCGTCAGCCCTGCTTGGCGCACGGCAGCCAAATAATTTTCAATCTCCAAGGCGTCATGCGCAGGAAACTGAACAATGCGTCCGGTGATCCGTGCCTTGCTGGCCAAAGCCGCTGGCAACTGGCCGTCCAACTTAAAGCGCAACACATTGCTGGATGCAGATTTGAGCAACTCGGAAGTGCTGGCCAAGGCCAACACGCGGCCTTGCTTGAGCATGGCCAATCGACCACACAGCGCTTCGGCTTCTTCCAAATAATGCGTGGTGAGGAGCACGGTGTGGCCCTCGCGGTTCAATTTGGCAATGAATTGCCAAAGCGTTTGGCGCAACTCCACATCGACACCCGCAGTGGGCTCGTCCAACACAATGACACGCGGTTTGTGCACCAAGGCTTGCGCCACCAAGACACGGCGCTTCATGCCGCCCGAGAGTTGCCGCATGTTGGCATTGGCTTTGTCAGACAAACCCAAATGCGCCAGCAACTCATCAATCCATGCGTCGTTTTTCTTGACGCCGAAATACCCAGACTGAAAACGCAGCGCCTCGCGCACAGAAAAGAAAGGATCAAACACCAACTCTTGCGGTACCACGCCCAACATGCGACGCGATTGAACATAGTCGGTTTGCACGTCGTGGCCGTGCACCAAGACGCGGCCCTCGGTGGCACGGCTTAAGCCTGCCAAAATGCTGATGAGCGTGGTCTTGCCGGCACCATTGGGGCCGAGCAAACCAAAGAACTCCCCTTCAGCAATGTCAAAGCTGACGTCATTGAGGGCCTTGAAGGGCTGACTGCCAGCAGATTTGGCAGGGTATGTTTTTGAAACAGATTGAAAAGAGATGGCGGGCATGAGCCCCCTATTTTACGGTCATGCGCTTTCGACCAAGAGCTCGGAGACACCATAAAGCATGGCCAATTCACGCAATTTGGCCGGGAATTGCTTGAATTTCAAAGATTTGGACAAACTTTCCGCTTCTCGGCGGCATCCAAGCAAGACGGCCAGCGCGGAAGAATCGAATTCGGACAGGCTGCCCGCTTGAATTTCCACCTCAGTGTCGGGGCTGCTGCGGATTTGAGATTGCAGCTGCGCCAAGCAAGCCGCAGCATTGCTGTGTCGCAAATCAGAGGGAAGAACCAGCAGAGCCGTTGACATGGTGAAACTGTGTGGATTTACGCTTTTTTGGCGTTGGATTTGTTGCGATCGGACAGGCTTTTGATCAAGCCGTCCATGCCGCCCGCATTGATTTCTTTGGAAAACTGGGAACGGTAGTTTTCAACCAGCCAAATGCCCATGACATTGAGGTCGAAGATTTTCCATCCGGCACCTTCGCCAGGTGTTTTTTCCAGACGGTAATCGAGTTGAATCGGCTCGCCCTTGCCTTTGACTTCGGTTTGGACCACCAGATTTTTGTCATCGGTGGCGCCGCGCAGGGGTTTGACTTCGATGATTTGGTCGTTGATTTGCGTCAGTGCGCCAGAGTAAGTGCGAATGAGCAAGAGTTTGAATTCTTCTTGCAGACGGTCTTGCTGCTCGGGCGTCGCCTTGCGCCAGCCGGGGCCTGTGGCCAAGGCGGTCATGCGTCGAAAATTGACATGCTGCATCAACTTGCTGTCGACCAATTGCATGATTTTGTTGACGTCGCCGGCCTTGATGGACTTGTCTGTGCGAACAGCGTCCAAGGTTTCGCTTGAAATTCTCTTGACGAACGCATCAGGGGCTTCGTCAGCGGCCCAAACAGACCCCCAGCCCGCCATCAAGGTCAGGACGAGGCACACGTGAAGGAAGGGGGACAAAATTTTGCGGATCATAGGTTCACAATTTGAAGAGGGCCAAACTCTTTAACGCGCCAGCTCATAAAAGGTTGATTAAACCACTGACTTCAGAGGGAAACCGGCCCAAGACCCGACATGTCCACTTTCAAAAACAGGATTTCAAGGTTGTTTGACTTGGTTGGGCGCCACCATGGGGACGGGTTCATCGGGGTCTTCCATGTCATCCACCATGGGTGGATTGCCATCGTAAATGTCATTGATCCGCTTTTGCAGATAGGCATCTCGCGTGAATGTGTAGGGGTCCAGGGAAGCCTGCTTGACAGCATCTGACAGCGTCAAATAACGCTCACGTTTGTCGGTCAGGCGCAGCAAGGTGAGCGTGTTGCGGGCACCAATGTCACTCACTTGTTGGTTGACGTCGGTTTTGGTATCGACCCACAAACCAAAACTGTCACGCACCGTAGAAGGTCCAAAGAAGGGCAAAACCACATAAGGCCCTGACGAAACCCCCCAAAAAGCCAGGGTTTGGCCAAAGTCTTCTTTGTGTTTGTCGATGTTGAACTCAGTGGCCCAGTCGATGATGCCGCCCAAGCCAATCGTGGTGTTGATGCCCACGCGGGTGATGTTTTTCAAGGCCGCCTCCATTTTCAACTGCGCCACGCTGTTGAAAAAGGACATGACATCGCTTTGATTGCTGAAGAAATTGCTGATGCCTTTTCGCACCACGGTTGGCAAAAACTGGCCATAAAACACAGCCACTGGGCGAAGCACCACATCATCGGCCACATCATTGAAGGCCGTGACTTTTCGGTTGAGCGGCTCCAAGGGGTCAGCGGGATCCGGTCCGCGCAGGGACGTGCAGCCCTGCAAGAGCAAGAGCGCCAACACCATCCCAAAAAGGCGCAAGCGCCCAACGCATGTCATTGTTTGCCTGTCCCTTGCGCTGAGCCTGATGGCGGCGCGGCATCAGCTGCTTTGCTGTACAAAAATTGGCTGATCAAATTTTCCAACACCACCGCAGATTGGGTGGAGCCGATGTTGTCGCCCGCCGCTAAATTTTTCTCATCGGCTCCGGCCACGATACCGACATATTGCTCGCCCAGCAAGCCACTGGTCAAAATCTTCAATGAGCTGTCTTTGGGAAACGCGTATCTGTTTTGCAAGGCCAAGCTGACTTTGGCTTGAAAGCTTTCATCGTCAAACTGAATGTTGTCGACGCGGCCCACCACCACGCCCGCGCTTTTAACGGCAGCACCTTTTTTGAGGCCGCCAATGTTGTCAAACTTGGCCGTGACGGTGTAGTCCTTGGCCCAGCTGTATTGCAGCAAATTGGCTGATTTGAGTGCCAAGAACAGCACTGCCAGCAAGCCAATCAAGACAAACAAACCCACCCAAATATCATTTTTTGAACGTTGCATCACGTCCTCCTTAAATGCTGAACATCATCACAGTGAGGATGAAGTCGAGTCCCAAAACTGACAAAGAAGAAATCACCACGCTGCGCGTCGTGGCTGAGGCCACACCATCGGGTGTGGGCTGGGCCACATACCCTTGCAGCAAGGCAATGAAAGTCACAGCAATGCCAAACACCACGCTTTTGATCATGCCGTTGCCCACGTCCTTGAAGACGTCAACACCGCTTTGCATTTGGCTCCAGAACGCGCCCGAATCGACACCGATCAGCAACACGCCCACGGCATAGCCCCCCAAAATACCCACGGCACTGAACACCGCGGTCAAGATGGGCAAGGCAATGATGCCGCCCCACAAACGAGGCGCCAAGACACGCAACTTCGGATCGACCGCCATCATTTCCAAGGCCGTGAGTTGCTCACCCGCCCGCATCAAGCCAATCTCAGCGGTGATGGAGGCGCCAGCACGACCTGCAAACAAAAGCGCAGCCACAACAGGACCCAATTCACGGACCAGGCTGAGTGCGACCAACAAACCCAAGGCTTCTGAAGAGCCGTAGCGCTGCAAGGTGTAATAGCCCTGCAGACCCAAGACAAAGCCCACAAACAAGCCAGACACAGTGATGATGGCCAGCGAGTAATTGCCCAAGAAATGAACCTGATCACGGACCAGACCAAAGCGCTTCAGGCAAGCACCCGACAGCATGACCAATTGCGCCAGCAAACGCGCACCGTAACCCCAATCGGCCAACTTTTTGCGAATGGCATAACCCAATTCGGCAGGGTGCAAGAAGATCATGCCGCCCCCCTTGCAAAATCATCGGCCACCGATGTGGCGGGATAATGGAAATGAACCGGTCCATCGCTCAGGCCATTGACAAACTGATGGATGAGGGGGTCTGTGGTTTGGCGCAAGGCTTCGGGTGTGCCTTGCGCAGCCACTTTGCCATTGGCCAAGATGACCACATGATCGGCAATTTGAAAGGTCTCGTCCACATCGTGCGACACCACCACACTGGTGATGCCCAAACTGTCGTTCAACCTTCTGATAAGCCGCGCCGCCGTGCCCAAAGAAATGGGGTCGAGTCCGGCAAAGGGTTCGTCGTACATCATGAGGTCGGGGTCGAGGGCAATGGCACGCGCCAAGGCCACACGCCGGCCCATGCCGCCAGAGATTTCAGACGGCTTTAAGTGTCGGGCACCGCGCAAACCCACCGCATCCAATTTCATGAGCACAATGTCGCGCACCATGGCCTCGGACATTTGGGTGTGCTCACGCAGGGGAAACGCGACGTTGTCAAACACGTTCATGTCGGTGAACAAGGCGCCAAACTGAAACAGCATGCCCATGCGCCGACGGGCCGCATACAGCGCCTCCGTGCTCATTTGCCCCACATCTTGACCATCAAACGTCAGTTGGCCTTGTTGTGCGCTGTATTGGCCACCAATCAAGCGCAGCACCGTGGTCTTGCCGCCGCCCGACACGCCCATGAGGGCCGTGACTTTGCCGCGCGGAATGCCAAACGAAATGTCGTTCAGGATCACGCGGTCGCCGTAGCCGAAGCTGAGGTTCTTCAATTCAACCAACAGTGGAGAGAGGGGCAGTGTCATGTTTGAAAAAGACAAAAGCCGGGGTCGCCGGCTTTTGAAGGATAAGGCGTTCAGGTAAAGCTTGTGTCAAGCACCGCTTTGCCTTTGGCTTGTATTTTAACGGGGTAAGTCGCTGGTTCCCATTAAGAATTCATCCACTGCGCGAGCGGCCTGGCGACCTTCGCGAATGGCCCACACCACCAAAGACTGGCCGCGGCGCATGTCGCCAGCCGCAAACACCTTGGCCACGTTGGTGGCATAGCCACCTGTGAAGTCGGTGGTGGCTTTGGCATTGCCGCGATTGTCTTTGTCGACGCCGAATGCATCCAAGATGGTGGCCACGGGGTTCACAAAGCCCATGGCCAAGAAGACCATGTCGGCAGGGTAAGTTTTTTCAGTGCCAGGCACGTTGACCAATTTGCCGTCTTTGAATTCCACTTCCACGGTTTTGAGGCCAGTGACTTTACCTTTTTCGCCAATGAATTCTTGGGTCGAAATGGCAAATTCGCGAGTGCAACCTTCTTCATGGCTGGAGCTGGTGCGCAATTTGAGGGGCCAGTAGGGCCATGTCAAAGGACGGTTTTCTTCTTCGGGGGGCTGGGGCATCACCTCAAACTGCGTGACGCTCTTGGCGCCATGACGGTTGGAGGTGCCCACGCAATCGCTGCCGGTATCGCCGCCGCCAATCACAATCACGTGCTTGCCGTCAGCGCGCAATTGGTCTTTGAGCTTGTCGCCCGCGTTCACTTTGTTTTGCTGGGGCAAGAATTCCATTGCAAAGTGAATGCCTGCCAAATCACGGCCAGGCACGTTCAAGTCGCGTGATTGCTCTGAACCGCCGGTGAGCAACACAGCATCAAAGTCTTTTTGGAGTTGCTTGGGGCTGATGGTTGCTTGCGACCAATTGGTCACTTTAGAACCTGCTGGCAACTCGCCCACCATGACGCCGGTTTTGATGGTCACGCCTTCAGCGACCAGCTGCTCTGCGCGGCGATCGATGTGTGACTTTTCCATTTTGAAATCGGGAATGCCATAACGCAGCAAGCCACCGATGCGGTCGTTCTTTTCGAACAGTGTCACGTCGTGACCCACGCGGGCCAACTGCTGGGCAGCCGCCATACCGGCTGGACCAGAGCCCACCACCGCTACTTTTTTGCCAGTCTTGTGCGCAGCGGGACGGGGCTTGACCCAACCTTCTTGCCAAGCACGGTCAATGATGGCGTGCTCAATCGATTTGATGCCCACCGCATCGCCGTCGACATTCAAGGTGCAAGCGGCTTCGCAAGGTGCAGGGCAAATGCGCCCCGTGAACTCTGGAAAGTTGTTGGTGCTGTGCAGCACTTCAATGGCGTTTTTCCAATCACCTTGGTACACCAACTCGTTGAAGTCGGGGATGATGTTGTTGACAGGGCAGCCGTTGTTGCAAAACGGGGTGCCGCAGTCCATGCAACGTGCGCCTTGCACTTTGGCTTGTGACTCATCCAATCCGATGACGAATTCTTTGTAATTCTTCAAGCGCTCGCCCACGGGCTTGTAGCCCTCTTCGAGGCGCTCAAATTCCATGAAACCAGTGATTTTTCCCATGATCAATCCTTGTTATTTCTTTGTACTTATCTGACCAATTAGCTAGCAGCAATTGCATCTGTGGACTTGGCGGCAGCTTTGCGTGCGTTGATTTCACCCAAAGCGCGCTTGTACTCGTTCGGGAATACTTTCACAAACTTCAAGCGAGCTTGCGCCCAGTTGTCGAGCAACTCACGTGCGCGTTGGCTGCCGGTCCACTTGTGGTGGTCTTCCAGCAATTTCTTCAACTGTGTTTCGTCGGCTTGATCGCGGTGCCACACTTTGCGGTCTACGGCGGCTTCTTGCTCGGCCACGGTCAGTACTTTTTCCATGCTGACCATGGCGGTGTTGCAGCGCGCGGCAAACTGGCCGTCTTCGTCGTACACATAAGCAATGCCGCCGCTCATACCGGCCGCAAAGTTGCGACCCGTTTTGCCCAGCACCGCCACCGTACCGCCGGTCATGTATTCACAACCGTGGTCGCCGGTGCCTTCCACCACTGCCGTGGCGCCAGACAAACGAACTGCGAAACGCTCGCCGCCCACACCTGCGAAGAACGCTTCGCCAGTGGTGGCGCCGTACATCACGGTGTTGCCCACAATGATGTTTTGGCTGGCCACGCCGCGGAATTCCAGGCTAGGACGCACCACAATGCGACCGCCCGACAAACCTTTGCCGGTGTAATCGTTGGCTTCACCGATGAGGTACAGGGTGATGCCCTTGGCCACGAAGGCGCCAAAAGATTGACCGCCCGTGCCTTCGAGTTGAATGCGAATGGTGTCGTCTGGCAAACCTTCTGGGTGCACTTTGGTCACCGCGCCTGAAAGCATGGCGCCCACAGAACGGTTGACGTTGCGCGCCACTTCCATGAACTGCACCTTCTCGCCTTTGTCAATGGCGGCGCGGCTCTTTGCAATGAGCACATTGTCCAAGGCTTTGTCCAAGCCGTGGTCTTGCACATCGATGTGGCGACGGGGCACGTCGGCCGGTACATCGGGTACAGCCAACAAGCGGCTGAAGTCCAGACCGCTGGATTTCCAATGTTCAATGCCTTTGCGGGTGTCGAGCAAATCGGCACGGCCCACCATGTCGTCAAACTTCTTGATGCCCAACTGCGCCATGATTTGACGCACTTCTTCAGCGATGAAGAAGAAGTAGTTGACCACGTGCTCTGGCTTGCCAGAGAACTTTTTACGCAAAGTAGGATCTTGCGTGGCCACGCCCACAGGGCAAGTGTTCAAGTGGCATTTGCGCATCATGATGCAACCTTCCACCACCAGCGGTGCCGTGGCGAAACCAAACTCGTCTGCGCCGAGCAACGCACCAATGGCGACGTCGCGACCGGTCTTCATTTGACCGTCAGCTTGCACCCGGATACGGCCGCGCAAGCGGTTCAGCACCAAAGTTTGCTGTGTTTCAGCCAGACCAATTTCCCAGGGGCTGCCAGCGTTCTTGATAGAAGACCAAGGCGAAGCGCCAGTGCCGCCGTCGTGGCCAGCAATCACCAAGTGATCGCTCTTGCACTTGGCCACGCCTGCGGCAATGGTGCCCACGCCAATTTCAGACACCAACTTGACGCTGATGTCGCTGTGCGGCGCCACGTTTTTCAAGTCGTGAATGAGTTGGGCCAAATCTTCAATGGAGTAGATGTCGTGGTGTGGGGGAGGAGAAATCAAACCCACGCCTGGCACAGAGTGACGCAACTTACCGATGTAGTCGGACACTTTGCCGCCTGGCAATTGACCGCCTTCACCCGGCTTGGCACCTTGCGCCATCTTGATCTGAATTTGATCAGCGCTGTGCAAGTATTCGGCGGTGACACCGAAGCGGCCAGAAGCCACTTGCTTGATCTTGGATCGCAGTGAATCACCCGCCTCAAGAGGCATGTCGACTTCCACTTCTTTGGCGCCAATGACGCTCTTCAAAGTCTCACCCTTTTTGATCGGGATGCCTTTGAGTTCGTTCCGATAACGCGCAGAGTCTTCACCGCCTTCACCGGTGTTGCTCTTGCCGCCAATGCGGTTCATGGCAACGGCCAATGTGGCGTGTGCTTCTGTTGAGATGGAGCCCAAAGACATGGCACCTGTGGCGAAGCGTTTGACGATTTCGCTGGCGGGTTCTACTTCATCAATCGAAATAGCTTTGGCAGGGTCGATTTTGAATTCGAACAAACCGCGCAGTGTCATTTGACGCTTGGTTTGGTCGTTGATGATCTGTGCGTATTCTTTGTACGTGTTCCAGTTGTTGGCACGGGTGCTGTGCTGCAACTTGGCAATGGCATCGGGTGTCCACATGTGTTCTTCACCGCGGGCACGCCAAGCGTATTCACCACCGGCATCGAGCATGGTGGCCAACACGGGGTCGTTGCCGAAGGCTGCTTTGTGCATGCGCAAAGCTTCTTCGGCAATTTCAAAAATGCCAATGCCTTGCACGCGGCTCGGTGTGCCGGTGAAGTACTTGTTCACAGTTTCTGTGTTGACGCCAATGGCTTCAAACAACTGCGCACCGCAGTAAGACATGTAGGTGCTGACACCCATCTTGGACATGATCTTGGAGAGGCCCTTGCCCACCGCTTTGACGTAGTTGTAGATGGCTTTGTCGGCCGACAAATCACCAGGCAACTCTTTGTGCAAAGCTTGCAAAGTTTCCATCGCCAGGTAGGGGTGAACAGCTTCTGCGCCGTAACCCGCCAACACGGCAAAGTGATGCACTTCGCGGGCTGTGCCTGTTTCTACCACCAAGCCTGCTGTGGTGCGCAAACCTTCGCGCACCAAGTGTTGGTGAATGGCAGACAGTGCCAACAAGGCGGGAATGGCCACTTGCGTGGGCGACACACCGCGGTCGCTGATGATCAGGATGTTGTTGCCGCCTTTGATGGCATCAACTGCTTCTGCGCAAAGGGAAGCCAGCTTGGCTTCAACACCTTCACGACCCCATGAAGCTGGGTACGTGATGTCCAAGGTCGCGCTCTTGAACTTGCCCTGAGTGGACTGTTCAATGTTGCGCAACTTGGCCATGTCTTTGAAGTCCAGCACAGGCTGGCTCACTTCCAAGCGCATGGGGGGGTTGACTTGGTTGATGTCGAGCAAATTGGGCTTGGGACCCACGAAGGACACCAAAGACATCACGATGGCTTCGCGAATGGGGTCAATCGGTGGGTTGGTCACCTGCGCGAACAACTGCTTGAAGTAGTTGTACAGCGGTTTGTTTTTGTCGGACAACACAGCCAAGGGGCTGTCGTTGCCCATGGAGCCCAAAGCTTCTTCGCCGGCTTGTGCCATGGGGGCCAACAAGAACTTGATGTCTTCTTGGGTGGTGCCGAAAGCTTGCTGCAGGTCGAGCAAAGATTCTTTGGACACGGGCGCATTGGCCGTGGTCACTTTGACGTCATCCAATTTGATGCGCAAGTTTTCAATCCACTGCTTGTAGGGCTTGCTGCTGGCCAGGTTCGACTTGAGTTCTTCGTCGTCGATCATGCGGCCTTGTTCCAAATCGATCAGGAACATCTTGCCGGGTTGCAGACGCCATTTGCGAACAATTTTGCTTTCTGGAATGGGCAACACGCCGGTTTCAGAACCCATGATGACCATGTCGTCATCCGTGATGCAATAGCGTGAAGGACGCAAACCATTGCGATCCAAGGTGGCGCCAATTTGACGACCGTCGGTGAACACGATGGATGCAGGGCCGTCCCATGGCTCGAGCATGGCGGCGTGGTATTCATAGAAGGCCTTGCGGCGCTCGTCCATGGTGTTGTGGTTTTCCCATGGCTCAGGAATCATCATCATCACGGCTTGGCTGATGGGGTAACCGGCCATGGTGAGCAACTCTAAGCAATTGTCAAACGTGGCGGTGTCGGATTGACCCGCAAAGCTGATGGGGTAGAGCTTTTGCAAATCGGGGCCGAGCACGGGCGAAGACATCACGCCCTCTCGCGCCTTCATCCAGTTGTAGTTGCCCTTGACGGTGTTGATTTCACCGTTGTGCGCCACATAGCGGTAAGGGTGAGCCAAGGGCCACTCTGGGAAGGTGTTGGTGGAGAAACGTTGGTGTACCAAGCCCAGTGCAGACACGCAGCGCTCGTCTTGCAAGTCTAGATAGTAGGTGCCCACTTGATCAGCCAAGAGCAAGCCTTTGTACACCACGGTACGGCTAGACATGCTGGGGATGTAGTACTCATCGCTGTGTTTCAGCTTGAGGTTTTGAATGGCTGCGCTGGCTGTTTTGCGAATGACGTACAGCTTGCGCTCCAAGGCGTCTTGCACGATCACATCGGCGCCGCGACCAATGAAAATCTGCTTCAGAATAGGTTCTTTTTCGCGAACGGTGGGCGACATGGGCATGTCACGGTTCACAGGCACATCGCGCCAGCCCAACAAGACCTGACCTTCGGCCTTCACAGCACGCTCAAGTTCTTGCTCACATGCCATGCGTGAGGCATGCTCTTTCGGCAAGAACACCATGCCCACACCGTACTCGCCTTGCGCAGGCAAGTTGACGCCTTGCTTGGCCATCTCTTCTCTATAGAGTGCATCGGGCAACTGAATCAAGATACCAGCGCCGTCACCCATCAACTTGTCGGCACCCACCGCACCCCGGTGGTCCAAGTTTTCAAGAATCTTCAAAGCCTGCGTGACGATGGCGTGCGTTTTGGCACCTTTGATATGGGCCACAAAGCCCACACCACAAGCGTCGTGTTCTTGAGTTGGGTCATACAGACCCGTTTGTTGCAAAGATGATTTTTCGGCAGCCGAAGTCATGGCGCACTCCTAAAGATATTTCGCGGGAATGAGAGCATATTGCATTGCAACAAAAATGCCAAGAAAATTAATTGGGGTCAGATCAACATTAATTTTTCTTATTTGCCTCAATCGATTAATTGGGGACAGATCAAATTCAGGCAAAAAAGTCCCTTAAAAAACCGATTTCGAGCAGTTTCTTAGCCTTACTGATGTTTTTTGAACGGCCGCCCCGCCTTTTGCGGCAGGATTTGGCGCTGCGTGGTCTTTTGCAAAGACTTTAAAAACTCAGGTCGGCCCACAACTCGGCCCTTCAAGGCTGACTCCGTGAGGTCTTTCTGAACGGCGGCGGACAAACCTTGCGCCACAAACGCGGCATAAGCCGCCTCTCGGGCAAAAGGCGTATTGCCCAAGCCCCAATAAAGTGCATGCGGCGTCACCAATTTGTCGATTTTTTGACCAATCAGGTGCTTGTAGCTGGACCAACTGAAATTCTCGACCGACTCAACGACCCCGGCCCTCACCGGATTCAAATCGATATAGGCCATGCAGGTGAGAAGGTAAGCCTCGGTGTCCACCACCGAAGACTTGTAACGCCCCTCCCATAAAGTGCCAGATCGTTGATGCCGTTGATTGAAATAACGCACATAAGTTCGCCCCACGGACTGCATCATCAAGGACATCGCCTCTTCACTGGGCGGTGTGAGCAGCATGTGAAAGTGATTGTCGAGCAAGACATAGGCATTCACAGCCACTTTGTGACGCTGCGATTCCTCCAGCCACAGGCTGTAAAGCATCTTGCGATCAGCCTCGTCCAGCACGATGGGCTGGCGATTGTTCCCCCGCTGAATCACATGATGCGGGTAACCGGGAAGGGCTAAGCGAGGTTGACGGGCCATGCCCGAATGCTAACCCGAAAGAAATTAATGTTGATCTGACCCCAATTAAGGGTAGCGCGATGCAAGGGTTTCTGAGAGGCCGAATTCGGTCAGGAGGGCATGGAGGCGTTCGGCGGCGCCGGCTTTGGGGCGACCTGTGAAGCGGGCCAGGATGAGTTCGTTTTTCATGCTGTGCTCCCAACCCACCAGCTCGGTGACGGTGACGGTGTAACCTTTTGACTCGAGGTACAGGCAGCGCAGGACGTTGGTGAGTTGGCTGCCGATTTCGCGGGTGTGCAAAGGGTGACGCCAGAGTTCAGCCAAAGGCGTGCGAGATAAATGCAGGGCTTTGTTTTGGCGTAACTTGGCAGCCACTTCAGCCTGGCAGCAAGGCACCAAGACCATGGCGCGGGCTTTCTTCAATAGACCAAAGGCAATGGCATCGTCGGTGGCGGTGTCACACGCATGCAGCGCGGTGACGACATCAATCTGCGCAGGCATGAGCTCAGACTGGGAAGACTCCGCCACCGAAGTGTTCAAAAAAACCATGCGTTGAAAGTCCAGACGCTGGGCCAATGCGCGCGAAGCCTCTACCAATTCAGCGCGGGTTTCAATCCCGTAAATGTGCCCTTGCGGCCGTTCCTTGAAAAACAAGTCGTAAACGATAAAGCCCAAATACGACTTGCCAGCGCCATGGTCGGCCAGCGTCAAACCCTTGGTTTCTGTCGCGGGACCAGTGAGCTTGGCTGCATCTTCTTCAGACAACTCTTTCAAAATCTTTTCGATGAACTGAAACAGGTGCAAGACCTGCTTGAGCTTGCGGCGTGAATCTTGGTTCAGCTTGCCTTCACGCGTGAGGATGTGCAGTTCTTTGAGCAATTCGATCGATTGCCCTGGCCGCACATCTAAATCCAGCGGTTTCGCTTCATTTGTTTTGGGCTGCGTTGGATTTTTTTTCATCGGTTTCATTCTGGGGCAAAGTGGCCCCGACATTCAAAGCTTGCCAACCCGCCACACCCAACTGGTTCATGGTGGCCATGTTGACTTCGAAAATAGCTTCAGCTTCAGGAAAAGCGGCCACCGCACGGTCAATGCTGGCCTCTCGAATCAAATGCAAGGTCGGATAAGGCGAGCGGTTGGTGAAGTTGGTCACGTCGTTTTCATCGGTTCCGGCAAATTGATAGTGGGGATGAAAGCTGGCGATTTGAATCTCCCCTTCCAAATCCAATTCCGCCAAACAATCATCGGCCACATTCAAAAAATCGTTGTAGTCGTAAAAATCTTGCAACACATGCTGCGCGACCAGCAGGGTGGTGTCACGCACAGCAGGATCGAATGCCACCAGATCGCGCAATTCGTGCAGCAAGTCTTCGCGCAGCGCCACCACATCACGCGCCGAACTGACGGTGCAATGCACTTGGCCTTTGACATGCACCGACTTGGCAAAGGGGCACAGGTTCAAGCCAATGACGGCGCGCTCCAACCATCGCAGCGTATCTTGCACCATGACGCGCGCCACATCACTGTCGGCGTGTGAAGCTGTCGTTGGCGATGCGGAGGGCGAGATCATGGGTTGGCGCTTTGCAATCTCAAGGTGCGTGCAATCATCATAGACAAGACCAGCCCTCCCAGGCAACACCCCCCTGTGACCAGCCAAGTCCACTGCCAACCGCCCACCTGCGTGGCCAACCATGCCACGACCGGCGGCCCTGCAAATTGACCTGCGGCAGAGCCTTGTTGCATCCAACCCACGGTGGTGGACACGTTGCGCTCGTGCGGCGCCAATCGCACCGCCAAATAAAACAAGGTGCCAGGCACCAAGCCACCACAGGCAGAGAACAGCAGCACACCCACATACCGAAGCCAAGGGAGCGACAGCGTGAACGTAGAAAATGCCAGAAAGGCACCCAAAGCCATGGCCACAAAACCCGTGACCAACAAGAGGCTTGGATGAATGCCCTTTTGCAACAAGCGGCCCGACACCATGTTGCCAAGCATGTTGACTGCGGCCGCGAACGCGGTGAGCGCGCCCAAGGTGCCACCCGACAAACCAGCCTGGCTGTAAATGGAGGGCAAAAATCCCACCACGGCCAACCACTGCCCAGAATACATGCCAAAGCAAAGTGTGACCCACCAAGGTCCAGGTGCGCTCAGCGTCTCACGCAAACGTTGTTGCCACGTCACCCCCATTTCGGCAGGCCGATCTGCTGCCACATTATCGAGACCCTCTAGGTCATTGGGCACCACACGCCACAACACGATGGCCATCAGGCAGGACAAAAGTGCAAACAACAGCCACCATGTTCGCCATCCCCATTGCGGCAACCACAGAGGCCCCAACAACAAAGTCAGCGCGGTACCTGCGGGCATGTAGGCGCCCCAATAGCCCAACAACTTGCGCAATTGCGCCGCTTGAACCTGACGTCGAATCAGGCCTGGCGCTGGCAAGGCCACCCACAAAAACCCAAAGCCCTCCACCACCCGCCAAAACATCAAGGCAGTGACACTGTCAGCCACAGCGCCCATGGCACTGGCCAAACCCAACAACAGCAAGCCCACGAACATGCTGCGCTTTAAGCCCACGCCATCGGCCGACAAGCCAATGGCCAGCGCCAAGGTCATGCCCGCAAGTTGGATCAGAGACAGCAAGAAACCAGATTGCGTGAGCGTCAAGCCTAGTGCCTGACTGAGCTCGGGCAAGGCAGGCGGCAACTTGCCGACTTGCAATGCAGCCACCACACCCGAAAAAATGACGACATAGGCCGCCCAAAGTGAAGGACTTTGCGCTGGACTGTCGAATTGGCTCATGCGAACAAGCGACGTCCTGTTAAACGCTCATGCTCACGCGCAGCAAAGCGATCGGTCATGCCAGCGATGTAATCGGCCACGGCGCGCGGCGTCTCTTCGCGGCCTGAAAAATCAGAAGACATTTCTTGGGGACAGCTCAGATACGCCGCAAACAACTCACGCACAACCGTCTGCGCATTCGAGGTCGTTTCCATCACTTGCGGGTGCCGGTAAAGGTGTTTGAACAAAAAGGATTTCATCACTTGCACGCGCGCAAACATGGCCGTACTGAAAGCCACCAAGGCGCCCGCTTGCCTGGCCTCGTCGGCACTTTGCGGTGCATGTTGTTGCAAGTTGGCGCGCGTTGTGTCAATGACATCGTAGACCTGCTCACTGAGCATGCGTCGAATGCTTTCGTACAACAAACGTCGAGCTTTGCCAGCTTCCAACAAGCCTGGATGTTGCTGCAAGGTCATGGCCTTGTAATGCGCAAACAAAGGCACCTCTTCCATTTGCGACAGGGTGAGCAAACCAGACCGCACACCGTCATCGATGTCATGGGCGTTGTAGGCAATGGCATCGGCCAAGTTGCACAGTTGCGCTTCCAAACTGGGTTGCGTGCCGTTTAAAAATCGGTGCGCAATGCCGCCAGGCTCTTGCGCCTCAATCAGCAGTGCATTGCGTCTGGCGCAGTGCTTCAAAATGCCTTCTCGCGTTTCGAAGGTCAAATTCAAACCGTCAAAATCTGGGTAACGCTCTTCCAAATGGTCCACCACCCGCAGACTTTGCAGGTTGTGCTCAAAGCCGCCATGGTCCACCATGCATTCATTCAGGGTATCTTGCCCCGCATGGCCAAAAGGCGTGTGGCCCAAATCATGCGCCAGCGCCACGGCTTCCACCAAGTCTTCATTCAGGCCCAAAGAACGTGCAATCGAGCGCCCGAGCTGAGCCACTTCGAGAGAGTGCGTCATGCGGGTGCGAAACAAATCACCTTCGTGATTTAAAAAAACTTGCGTTTTGTAAACCAACCGGCGAAACGCCGTGGAGTGCACGATGCGATCTCGGTCGCGCTGAAAATCATTGCGCGTAGGCGCAGGCACTTCGAGGTGCCGGCGGCCGCGTGACCGTTCAGGAAGGCAAGCGTAGCGTTCAAGCACAGCAGCGATCGATGACGGCACGCACCACAGCTTCAGGGGCCGCACTCACGCGCGCCCGGCCCGGGCCTTCAATCAAGACAAACTGAATGTCACCCGCCACCGATTTTTTGTCGTGCTGCATGAGGGCCAAATAGTGGCCAGCGTTGTCCGCGGCATCCAGCACGGGCCCTTTGACAGGCAGGCCTGCACGTGCAATGAGGTCTGTCAAACGTTGTACAAATTCGGCATCGATCAAGCCCAGCGCTTGCGACAAATGCGCCGCCATGACCATGCCGCAGCCCACGGCTTCCCCGTGCAACCACTGGCCATAACCCAACCCCGCTTCGATGGCATGGCCAAAGGTGTGGCCAAAATTCAAAATGGCGCGCAGGCCGGCTTCCCGTTCATCTTGGCCCACCACATCGGCTTTGATTTCACAACTGCGACGCACCGCGTGTGCCATGGCTTGCGCATCACAAGCTTTCAGGGCGTCCATGTTGTGATCAATCCACTCCAAAAAAGCCATGTCGGCAATCGGGCCGTACTTGATGACCTCGGCCAATCCGGCGCTGACTTCGCGTGGCGCTAATGTTTTCAAGACCGACAGATCACACACCACCCGCTGCGGTTGGTAGAAAGCGCCAATCATGTTCTTGCCCAACGGGTGATTGATGGCTGTTTTGCCGCCCACCGAGGAATCCACTTGGGCCAGCAAGGTGGTGGGCACTTGCACAAAAGGCACGCCGCGCATGAAGCTGGCTGCGGCAAAGCCGGTCATGTCACCGACCACACCGCCGCCCAATGCAAACAACACGGTTTTGCGGTCACAGGCATGGCCCAACAAGCCGTCAAAAATCAAGTTGAGGGTGACCCAGTCTTTGTAGGCTTCACCATCGGGCAAATGGACCGTGTGAATCACTTTGAAATGATCTGACAATGCTTGCTTCAAAGCCGCTTCATACAGAGGTGCCACCGTGGTGTTGCTCACAATGAGGGCGGCAGAGGCTTTGGGCAAGTCCTGGAAAGTGCTGGGCAGGCCTAACAAATTTTCGCCAATGAGGATGTCGTAACTTCGATCGTCCAGCGCAATGCGAACGGTTTCGAGGGTCTGAGGTGCTGAGGTCATGGCCGGCTTGAAGGAGGTTGAGAAGCGTGCGTGTCAAAACCTGCCAGCTCAAGCTCGGCAATGATGGCACTGAGCAATTTATTGATGCTGGGCCGGCCCGTGTCAAACACGTAGTGTGCGGCCTCTCGGTAGAGGGGGTCCCGCAAAGTGAACAAGTTGCGCAAGCGCTCCAGGGGATCGTTGACTTGGAGCAATGGCCTTTGAACGTCGTGCTTGAGACGCCGAAACACTTCTTCGGGCGTCGAGCGCAAATAAACCACTTTGCCACGCGCATGCAAATGTTGGCGATTGGCCTCACGCAAGACGGACCCACCACCGGTCGACAAGATGCCGTGGTGGTATTTGCTCAGATCGTCCAGAACGCTTTGTTCGATGTCGCGAAAACGCTCCTCGCCCTCACGGTCGAAAAATTCACGGATGGAACAACCCAAGCGCTGCTCAATCACATTGTCGGAGTCCAAAAAAGGCAAGCCAAGACGACGCCCCATCTGTCTG
This sequence comes from Comamonadaceae bacterium, assembly GCA_947373185.1. Taxonomy (GTDB): domain Bacteria; phylum Pseudomonadota; class Gammaproteobacteria; order Burkholderiales; family Burkholderiaceae_C; genus Limnohabitans_A. The sequence continues at coordinate 104,620 of CANBWP010000003.1, forward strand.
CCGATGGTCGTTTTGCCAGATCCCGGGAGGCCAACGAAAATAATGAGCAAAAGTCGAAAGTCAAGGATGGATAGAGCCCTCAAGTGTATTCGAGCCGGCTGCCGGCACAGGGTCCGCCAGCACCCGGGGGGTCACAAAAATCAACATTTCTGTTTTTCGCTGGGTCCTTTGCTGGCTCTTGAACAACCACCCCAAGCCCGGCATCTGCCCCATCCATGGCACTTGAGAGACATCGTCCTTGTCTGCAGCCTCCAAAATGCCGCCCAGAACCACCGTGCCGCCGTTGTCCACCAGCACCTGCGTTTTGACATGCTTGGTATTGATGGCATAGCCCGCGGTGGTGATTTGCCCCACGCTGTCCTTGGCAATGTCCAACTCCAAAACGACCGAGCCCTCAGGGGTGATTTGGGGCGTCACCTCCAACTTCAAGTTGGCTTTGCGAAACGAAATGGACGCTGCGCCATTGCCATTGTTGACTTGATAGGGCAGCTCTGTGCCTTGTTCAATCAAGGCCTTGGTCTGATCTGCCGTGACCACGCGCGGACTGGCCACCACCTTGCCTTTGCCATCTGCCTCCATGGCAGAAATTTCCAAATTCAAAAATTGATTGGCGGCGGCGTTGTAAAGCGACACCGCAAACGTGGGCGGTGCATACAAGGTTTGACCTGCAGATCCCGCGGGTAAATTCACCATGTCAGCGGGCTGAACGCCGCCGCTGGCGGGCAAGGCTTGACCGCCCAAGGCCAAATTGACAGGTTTGGCATGGGCCGCCAAGGGGGCTGCAAAGCTGGCGGCATACGCACCGCCCAAGCGAACCCCCAAGGACTTTCCAAACTGCTCCTCGGCTTCGACGATTTTGGCCTCGATCATGACTTGCCGAACGGGCACATCGAGCCGCCGAATGACTTCCTGCAAGGACTGCAAATAGACCGGCGTGTCAAGCAAGAACAATTGATTGGTGCGCGGCTCGGCCATGATCACGCCACGGCCACTCAACCACCGATGCGAAACGGTTGCAGCGCTTGCTCCGGGCGCGGATCCGGCTGAGGCGGCTTGAAGCCGCTGCGCCACGTCGACGGCCTTGGCATATTTCAGGGGCACGGCCACCGTTTGCAAACTCTCGGACGAGACCCCACGCGATGTGACCCACAAGACGCCGTCTTTGGGCGTGGCCACCAATGACTTGGCCGTGACGACCACGTCCAAGGCCTCGCGCCAGGTCATGTCGTTCAAATGCAGGCTGACATGACCACTCACGCTCTCTGCCACGACCAGGTTCTGTTTGCCAATCTCGGCCAATGATTGAAGCAAGGCCTTGACTTCTACATTTTGAAAATTCCATTTCAACTTGTCATCTGTTGCGAAGGCTGGCGCGCACAAGCCCATCAGCAGCAAACACCAGCCAGCTCGCACAAGCGGATCTTGGAACAAATGCGTCATGGTGCCCCCCTCTCCCAGGCCACGCGGCTTTGCAGCTGCCCCGCCTGCGAAGTGACCCAAAGCCCTTGTGCATCAAGGCCTTGCACACTGACTTTTTCAAGGCCCAACACATCGCCGGGTTTGACGGGCAACACTTGATGGCCCGCCTTGACAAGCACCCAGGGGGGCGTCGGAATGGCTGTTTCACCCTGCGCAAGAGATGGGGCTTTTTGCGCAACACCCACGACTTTCATTTGCGCATGACTTTGGTCTGGAAACACATGCGTCGATGAACCCGAATCAGGCTCAGACGAGACCTTAGGCAGCTTGGAAGTTCGTGCCAACACATCGTCCCATCGCACTGCCACACCCGTGTCGGTATCAGCGTCTTGGACGTCCCACCACAAATGGAGTTGGGCTTGAAAGACGTAAAGGCCATCGGGACCCAACTCCCACGACAAACTGGCCCAACGGCCATTGCTGAAAATTCGGTCAACTGTTTGCCAATAGGCATAGGTGGCCGCTTCAGAGCCCTTGAAGTGAAATTGAACGGCCGCACTGTCAAAACCCAACGCATCCGGCAAAGGCCAGGATTTGAGCAGCACAAGTTCTAAACCCTGCCGCATCGCCAGTTGTTGCAGTTGACTGAGCAATGGCATTCGGATGGCAGAGTTGGGCCAATGGGCCATCACCTTGTCTTTTCTGGCTTGCAGGTCATTCAACTGGTCTTGGTGATGTTGAAGGGCCTGCACTTTGGCGGCAGTTTGTGATTGGTTGAGTTGCGCTGCTTGCCCCTGGGCTTGAAGCTCTGTGACACGCCTTGCATGCGCGCTGACCTGACTGACCCACCACCCTGTGGCTTTCAAACATTCAGCCACGACAAGCACTGTCCAAGCAGATGCCATGACCAGCAAGCAGCCAAGCACCGCTTGCGTGTTGGCGTCGTCCATCCAGTGTCCTTGGCGCCATCGCATGGCGGTTCGGGGAAACCACTTCAATGACAGCACGCGCAAGCGTTGCCGGACAAATTCAAACTCCGTCATGCCTACTTCAACCCTGCCACGATGGGCCACGCAGCGCTTTGAAGTTGCCCGGCCATTCGAAAACCCATGGTTTGCAGCGGCGAGCTGGCGGGCATGGCGGATTGAATGTGCACCAATCGGGGTTCGGATTGCCACGCCGAGTTGTGCGGCTGATTGGCCAGCGTCAAGAGCAAGGGTTGAAGGGCGTCGGGCGGCGAGGCCGCGCCCTCCCATTCAAAGGCGCCACCCAGCCATTGCAACTTGTGCAGACTGACCTTGCTGGCGCGCAGCAAAGGCTGTTTGTGAAAAAGAATGGACTGAACCTGGGTCATATCTTGACGCAAGCTTTGCTGTTGTTCCAAAGCATCCACACGCAAGGTTTCTGAGGCAATCTGGCGCTGAAGGCTGGCAAGGTCCACCGTTGAGTCCGGCACTGTGCGCTCGGCCGTCAAACTGACCGGATGCTGTGCCGTATGCTGTGCCGTATGCTGTGCCATATGCTTTGCCATATGCTTTGCCATATGCTTTGCATTGAGCGCCGCCATGGCATCTTCAGCAACACGTTCTTGCCAGGCCAAAAAGATGCCACTCAAGATCAGTCCTAGCAAACCACAGACGACCCTTCGCCGCCATTTGCGGCGCTTTGCAGCTTGAAAACCACGTGGAAGATGGCCTTGATCATGTGCGTGCACACCCTCTGGCAAACTCAACCATCGCATCATGTTCAGCATGGCAGCGCACCCTGCCCCTCTGCCAATGCGCCATGTACACCGATGGCCTTCAAATTCAAACCGAAGCTGCCAAACAGCGCCAGCGCTTGATCAATCCAAGCGCGCTCGCACACCCACACCTGGGCCATGAGCCCCCCTTCAGCCGTTTGCGCCAGTGTGTAATCCATGGCCAGCGTGGCCATAGGCTGTTGCATCAAGGCCGCCGCCTCCAGCCAAGACTCTGCTTGGATGTCTGAGGCGCCCCATTCCGGCCGGCAAGGCAAGCGAAAATTTGTAAACACGACTTCTGGTAAAAACAGCTTGGCAAACAAGGGGGCCGGCGATTGAAGGCGCGCCCAATGCACCAACTCGGCCAAGCGATCGGACTTTTGCGTGGCCATTTGAAGGCCCCTCTCGATGCCGACCGACCACTTGGCATTTGCCAAAGCCGTGGTCTCAAACGCCTCGTTGTCGGTCAAAGAAAGCACTGAAAGGGATGTCAGGGGCGTGGCATGGAGCCACACCGCCAAATGCCGAGGTGCTGTGCGCGAGGTCAGCAAATGCCAGCGCTGAAAAATGAAGGTCAAGGGCGAACTTTCTGCGTGTTCCATCGAAGCCTTGATTGAACCCCTCAACAAGGGCTGAAAAGACTACAATGCCTGCCATTCCAGTTGCTTTGCGCAACATGCAAATTCCGCCATCTGCCCTGCAGTTCTTACAATGCGGTCAGCGGTTTTTCCCGCTCTGAACATGTCCAAAAAACACACACCCTCCACGCCTGAACAACTTCCTCTTGAAGAGGCGCCTCGCCTGCACTGGGCTTTGCGCGTTTGCTTGTGGGCGGCCGGCCTGGTGGGCGCAGGTTTGCTGTCCCTCCTGATGGTGGTCGGGGTTGCCATGGTGATGGCCTATCCGCAGTTGCCCGACACCTCCGATTTGGCCGAATACCGGCCCAAACTGCCGCTTCGCATTTACACCGTGGACGGCGCGCTGCTTGGAGAGTTTGGCGAAGAGCGCCGCAACCTCACGCCCATCAAAGAAATTCCGCAAGTCATGAAAGACGCCGTGCTGTCGATTGAAGACGCACGTTTTTATCAACATGGTGGTTTGGATTATTTAGGCCTGCTTCGCGCGGGCATTGCCAACTTGGGCAAACGCAAAAGCCAAGGCGCCTCCACCATCACCATGCAGGTGGCACGCAATGTCTATTTGTCTACTGAGAAAACCTACACCCGCAAAATTTATGAAATTTTGCTGACCTTCAAGTTGGAACATCTGCTGAGCAAAGATCAGATTCTTGAAATTTACATGAATCAAATTTTCCTGGGCAACCGCGCCTATGGCTTTGCTTCAGCCGCTGAAACCTACTTCGGCAAATCTTTGAAAGACATCAGCATTGCCGAAGCGGCCATGCTGGCGGGTCTGCCCAAAGCGCCCTCCGCCTACAACCCCATCAGCAACCCCAAGCGTGCCAGGTCGCGTCAGCTCTACATCATTGAGCGCATGGAAGAGAACGGGTTTATCACGGCCAAACAAGCTTTGGAAGCCAAGGCGGAGCCCTTGAAAATTCGCCAAAGCAATGACAAAAACCGCATTCACGCAGAGTACGTGGCCGAAACCGTGCGCCAGCTCATGTTTGCGCAATACGGGCAAGAAACCTACACCCGCGGCCTGAACGTTTACACCACGCTGCAGGCCTCAGAGCAAATGGCAGCCTACCAAGCCTTGCGCCAAGGCATCATGGACTTCGAGCGTCGGCAGGTGTACCGCGGCCCAGAAAAGTTCATCACCTTGCCTGACAACCCCAAAGAGATGGAAGACGCCATCGATGAGGTCTTGGACGACCATCCTGACAATGGCGATGTGATGTCTGCGGTGGTGTTGGAAGCCAACCCCAAGAAAATTGTGGCGGTTCGCCAAAATGCCGAGCAAATTGAAATCACAGGCGAAGGCTTGAAACCTGCGCAGTCCGGCCTGTCCGACAAAGCTGGCCCAAACATCAAAGTCAAACGTGGCGCGGTGATTCGCATTGTTCAAACGCCCAAGGGCACTTGGGAGATCACGCAATTGCCTGAAGTGGAAGGCGCCTTTGTGGCCGTCAACCCCCAAGACGGCTCGGTCAAAGCTTTGGTGGGTGGCTTTGATTTCGCTAAAAACAAATTCAACCACGTGATTCAAGCCTGGCGTCAGCCCGGCTCCAGCTTCAAGCCCTTTATCTATTCAGCGGCGCTTGAAAAAGGCTTTACACCCGCCACGGTGGTCAACGACTCGCCCTTGTTTTTTGATGCGGGCGTCACGGGTGGCCAGCCGTGGGAGCCTAAAAACTATGACGGCACCTTCGAAGGCCCCATGACCATTCGCAAAGGCTTGGCCAAATCGAAAAACATGATTTCCATTCGCATTTTGCAAGCGGTGGGCACCCGCAATGCGCAGCAATGGGTCAGCAAATTTGGCTTTGATGAAGAGAAACACCCCGCCTACCTCACCATGGCCTTGGGTGCTGGCTCGGTCACGCCCATGCAAATGGTGACAGGCTACTCGGTGTTTGCCAATGGCGGCATTCGGGTGCAGCCCCACATGATCACGCGGGTCACAGACCACAAAGGCAAAATTTTGGTCGACTCACCTGTCGCGCCTTTGGATGAAGCCAACCGGGCTATCTCGCCGCGCAACGCGTTTGTCATGACCAGCCTGTTGCAAGAAGTGACACGCTCAGGCACCGCAGCCAAAGCGCGCGTGGCGCTCAAGCGCGATGACATCTACGGCAAAACCGGCACCACCAACGACTCCATGGACGCTTGGTTTGCTGGCTTTCACCACAACTTGGCCGCAGTGGTTTGGATTGGCTACGACACGCCACGCAAGCTGGGTGACCGGGAAACCGGTGGTGGCTTGAGTTTGCCCGTGTGGATCAGCTTCATGGAAACCGCCCTCAAAAACATGCCCGTCATGGATGCCATTGCCCCCGAAGGTGTGCTGCACATCAACGGCGAGTGGTACTTTGAGGAATATGCCAAAGGCGGCGGCGTCACCAGTTTGGGCTTGGGCAACGACAAGGCAGGCGCCTTGCCAGAAGCCGACGAGCGGAAAAAAATCATGGATTTATTCCGCAATTAAAGCGCCAAGGCTTGGTTTAGAAATTCAGTGTCTCGCCCGATTGCGCAGAAGCAAAGCGTGACAGGTTTTCAAAGAACTCGCCCTCGCCTTTGGTGTCTTGCCATTGGCCGTCTTTGAACTTGTAGTGATAGCCCCCCGATTTGGCCGCCAACCACACCTCGTGCAAGGGCTTTTGCAAATTGACAATGATTTGCGAGCGGTTGCTGAAACTGAGGGTGATCATGCCGCCCACGCGCTGGTTATCGACATCTGCATCAGATTCATCGTTGATGCGATCGCAACTGGCCTCGATGCGTGACAAAAGGCGTTCTGCGGTGTCCAGAAATTCAAGGTCGGTCATTACAATCCGTGACATGTTCAAAGTTTCACGAATTTTAGTCATTGCGCAAATCCTTGGCGTTTGTGCGGTGGCTTTGACAGCCTGTGGGCAAAAAGGACCCTTGGTTCACCCCCAAGACCCTTTGGCTGCTGAGCGCGCCACTTTGCTGCAAACCCTGACCCCTCAGGTCGCCAACCCGTTTCAAAACCAAGTTCAAAGCGAGCGCGACAAAACGCCCGCCGCTCAAACGCCTCCTGCCAAAGCACCATGACAGCCACCAATCTCCCCGGACAGCCTCACATTGCCTATCAAGGCAACACTTTGTGCATGGAGGGCGTTGCCTTGCCCGATGTTGCAGCGCAATTTGGCACGCCTGTTTTTGCGTACTCCAAAGCGTCCATGCTGTCGGCCCTGGCAGCCTATCAACGCGGCTTTGCCGGACGCAAAGTGCAAATTTGCTACGCCATGAAGGCCAATGCCAACTTGGCCGTTTTGCAGATTTTTGCCAAGGCCGGTTGTGGCTTTGACATTGTGTCTGCGGGTGAGCTGGCACGGGTTTTGGCCGCTGGCGGCCAGCCCGAAAAAATCATTTTCTCCGGTGTGGGCAAGACCCGCGCCGAGATGAAGCAAGCCCTTGAGTTGGGCATTGGTTGCTTCAATGTCGAAAGCGAAGCGGAACTCGAAGTGCTGAACGATGTGGCCGTGTCGCTTCAGAAAAAAGCACCGGTGAGTTTGCGCGTCAATCCGAACGTCGACCCCAAAACACACCCTTACATTTCAACCGGCCTCAAAGGCAACAAGTTTGGCGTGGCGCATGAACGCGCACTGCAAATTTACCAACGTGCGGCGGCCTTACCAGGCTTGGCGGTGGTGGGCATTGACTGCCACATTGGCTCGCAAATCACGGAGGCCACCCCGTACTTAGACGCCATGGACCGCGTGCTCGATTTGGTCACTGACATCGAAGCGGCGGGCATTCCAATTCACCACATTGACTTTGGCGGCGGCCTGGGCATCAATTACAACGGCGACACGCCGCCGGCAGCCGACCAACTTTGGCAACAACTGTTTGCCAAACTCGATGCGCGCGGTTTTGGCGATCGTCAATTCATGATCGAACCGGGTCGCTCTTTGGTGGGCAATGCCGGCGTGTGCTTGTCGGAAGTGGTGTTCATGAAACCTGGCGAGCAAAAGAATTTTTGCATCATTGACGCCGCCATGAACGACTTGCCACGACCCGCGATGTACCAAGCCTTTCATCAAATTCTGCCCGTCACACCGCGTGAGGGCCAAAGCACCGTGGTCGATGTGGTGGGCCCCGTGTGCGAAAGCGGTGATTGGATTGGCCGCGATCGCGAACTCAATGTGCAAGCCGGCGACACCTTGGCCGTGTTGTCAGCCGGGGCTTATTGCATGAGCATGTCCAGCAACTACAACACGCGTGGCCGCGCAGCCGAAGTGTTGATCGATGGGACACACGTGCACCTGATTCGCGAACGCGAAACGGCTGCTGACACATTCAAGGGCGAGCACCTGGTTTAAAGCGCCGCTGACGTGCAGCGTGCCAAACGCGCCAGCCTAACAAGGCGCCCAAGATGGCGGCATAAACCATCACTTCTGCAAAATTTTTCTTGCCTGAGCGCATCCAGAAAAAATGCAGCAGGGCAAGCGCAGCAATGGCATACACCGTTTGGTGCAACCTGCGCCAACGGCTTGCCCCCATGGCTTTGACGGCGCCATTGAATGAGGTGGCGGCCAACACACTGAGGAGCACCGCTGCGGCAAAGCCCACGGCAATGAAGGGCCGTTTGAGGACATCCATGGCGATCTCCGGCCATTCCAAGCCCATGTCCAATACGCTGTAGCACAGCGCATGCATGAAGGCATAAAAGAAAGTCAGCAAGCCCAGGCTGCGTCGAAACCGCAGCCACTCTGGCCAGCCAGACAGCACTCTCAAGGGCGTGATGGCCAAGGTGACGCACAAAAACCGCAAGGTCCAATCACCCGTAGATCGAATCAAATGCTCCGCGGGATTGGGCCCCAACTGGTCTAAAAAGATTCGGGCGACCAGCCATGCAAAAGGCAGCAAGGCCAGCCCCGCCAAGAGCCACTTGGCAAGGCCATGGCGCAGGTATTCCCGCAGCGTCAAAAGTTTTTCACCAAGTCCATGCCGGCATACAAGGAGCCCACTTGGGCTTCGTAGCCGTTGAACATCTGGGTTTTTCGTTTTTTGTCCAGCAAACCGCCTTCACCGATGCGTCGCTCACTGGCTTGGCTCCAACGCGGGTGATCCACGCTGGGGTTGACGTTGGAATAAAAGCCATACTCTTGCGGCGCTGCTTTGGCCCAGGACACCACAGGTTGCTTTTCTACGAAGCGGATTTTGACAATGCTTTTGCCGCTCTTGAATCCGTACTTCCACGGCACCACCAAACGCACCGGCGCACCGTTTTGTTTTGGCAGGACTTCGCCGTACATGCCAAAGGTGAGCAGGGTCAGAGGGTGCATGGCCTCGTCCATGCGCAAGCCCTCGGTGTAAGGCCAATCTAAGTAGCCCCCCCGAATGCCCGGCATGGTTTGAGGGTCGGCTTGCGTCACAAATTCCACATACTTGGCGCTGGGCAAAGGCTCGACGTGTTTGATCAGGTCAGACAAGGAATAGCCAATCCAAGGAATCACCATGGACCAGCCTTCGACGCAGCGCAACCGGTAAATGCGCTCTTGCATGGCGCCCCATTTCATGACGTCTTCCAAGTTAAATCGAGTCGGCTTTTTGACCAAACCTTCGACCTCAATGGACCAGGGGGATGTTTTGAGCGTGTGGGCCTGTAGCGCCGGGTAAGACTTTTCAGTGCCAAATTCGTAGTAGTTGTTGTAGGTGGTGGCGTCGCGCAATGATGTGAGTTTTTCCACCGTCATGGCGCCCTGAAGGCTGGACTGCGTCGCCGGCAATGCGGGAAGTGCCGCCAGTTTGCTGGCAGCGCTTGTGCCTTGTGCAAAAGCTTCACGTTGCGACCATCCGGCCAGGCCCGCAGCAGCGGCACCTGCCGACCATTGACGCAGCAACTGTCGGCGCGTGGCGTAAGCGTCAGGCGGCGTGATGTCGCTGCTGAGCGGGTGAATGAATCCGTCTTGGTGGGTGCGAATCAGCATGGCCATCTTTCTGTCGTTTGTTGCCATTTGAAAACGACAGGCTTAACCCCGTCTTGGCTAAGGTTAAATCGGCAAGGCATCGACGAAAAAAATGGGCCCCAAGGGCCCATTGATGGGGTCATGCGAATGGGGCAAAGCGAGTTTGCGACTCGCAGGGCCTTGATTAACGCAGACCGGCGATGTAGTCGGCAACTGCTTTGATTTCGCGGTCGTTCAACTTGGCTGCCACTTGCGTCATTTGGACGCTGTTCTTGCGAATACCGTCACGGAACTGCGTGAGTTGGCTGGTGGTGTAGTCGGCGTGTTGGCCCGACAAACGGGGGTACTGCGCAGGCATGCCAGCACCGTTGGGGCTGTGGCAACCGGCACAGGCAGCGATTTGACGGTCAGCAATGCCACCGCGGAAAATCTTTTCACCCAAGGCCACAGTGTCTTTGTCTTTGGCAAAACCAGGCTTGGCTGTTTTGCTGCCCAAGAAATAGGCCACATTGCGCATGTCGGCGTCGCTCAATTGCGAAGCAAAGCCCATCATGATGGGGTTGGCGCGCTTGCCAGATTTGAACTCTTGCAATTGTTTCAAGATGTACTCTGGGTGCTGCTGAGCCAACTTGGGGTTCACAGGTGTGGTGGAGTTGCCGTCCGCTGTGTGGCAAGCCGCACAAACGCCGGCCACAATGGCCTCACCTTTGGCCAAGTCTGGCTTTTCAGCTTTGGGGGCTGCATCATTGGCAAAAACAGAACCAGCCATCAGGGTTGAAGTGAGGGCAGCGAAGAAAAATTTAGTCATTGACTTCATGGGCGACATCCGAAATAGTAGGCGCAAAACCATGGGATTCTACAATGCCTGCTAGCGTCATTTCCGATGCCCTGAAAGTTTGACCCCCATGGCCACCCAAAAAAGCCCCAAATCAGCCTCCAAACAGGCGCCCAAAGCGGTCCCTGAGACCGCCCCCAAGCCCATCACGCCCATGGGTTGGATGCACACGGCCCGTTTTTTGACGACCGCCGCCGAACTTTTTCATCTGCCAGCGTTGGACATCCCAGAAATTGCCTTTGTGGGACGCTCCAATGCAGGCAAATCCACTTGCATCAACACCCTGACCCAGCAAAAACAACTGGCTTTTGCCTCTAAAAAGCCGGGACGCACGCAACACATCAACTTGTTTGCCCTGGGCAAGCAAGGCCTCACGGATGCGGTCTTGGCCGACTTGCCAGGCTATGGCTATGCCGCTGTGCCCAAGCAGGACAAACTGCGCTGGCAAAAAGTCATGGCCAACTACCTGGTCACCCGCGAGAACCTCAAGGGCATTGTGTTGCTGTGCGACCCGCGCCTAGGCATGACTGAGCTGGACGAGGTGCTGCTGGAAGTGATTCGACCTCGCGTTGAAGAAGGTTTGAATTTTTTGGTCTTGTTGACCAAATCCGACAAACTCACCCGCGCCGAAAGCACCAAGGCTCTGTCCATTGCCAAACTTCAAGCCGGCGGCGGACAGGCCAAATTATTTTCTGCCCTGAAAAAACAGGGCGTCGAAGAGTTGGCCCAGCTGATGTGGGATTGGACCCATGAAGAGGGCGGCACCCAGTCGCCCTCGACCGCAGCAGGCATGCAAGGCAACGCGGAAGACTTGGATGAAGTGCTAGACGCAGACCCCTCAGAAGACGACACCCATGATTGAAACCTGGCAGCAAGAACTCCCACACGGTATTCACCTCAGTTGCCGCGCTGCCGGCCCCAAGGGTGCGCCGGTGATGATGTTTTTGCACGGTTTTCCGGAAGCGGCGTTTGTGTGGGATGACATGCTGCTGTATTTTTCCCAACCTGAGCACGGCGGCTACCGCTGTGTGGCGCCTAATTTGCGCGGTTTTGAAAAGTCCAGCCAACCCGCTGAGGTCTCGGCCTACCGGGCCAAATTTTTGGTGCAGGACATTGCCAGCCTGATTCACATCGAAGCTGGCAGCGCCCCCCTCAAAGCTTTGGTGGCCCACGATTGGGGCGGCGGCGTGGCCTGGAACTTGGCCAATCAACTGCCGCACTTGATGGCCAAATTGGTCATCATCAACTCGCCTCACCCCGGTACTTTTTTACGCGACCTGCAAAACGATCCCGCACAAATTGCGGCCAGCGCGTACATGAACTATTTTTGTGAGCCGCAGGCTGCAGAGGAACTCAGCGCCCACGATTTTGAGGTGCTGTTTGGCTTTGTCGGCAAAGGGCTCACGCCCACGTGGCTCAGCCCCGAAGTCAAAGCGCAATACCGAGATGCCTGGTCCACGGGTTTGCAAGGCGGCTTGAATTACTACTGTGCATCACCCTTAAAGCCCGACGTGTCAGGCCTTCCGCACACCGGCGAGATCCAACAATTGGTGTTGCCCGAATCCATGTTGCGCATTGAGGTGCCCACGCTCTTGCTGTGGGGTATGCAGGATGTGGCGCTGTTGCCGCATTTGAATGAGGGCCTGGCGGCCTACATTCCCCAATTGAAATACGTGCCCCTTGAAAATGGCTCGCACTGGGTCGTGCATGAACACCCCGCCATGATTCAGCGGGAAATTGCCACGTTTTTGTAAACCGAGGCTTGGCCCTCAGGCCGTGTTTTGAAACGTTTGTGGACCCAGTAATACTGCGCGGGCGACTGCACAATGGCCATGGCCAATGCATCGTTCATGCGCGCCGTGTCTGCCTCGACATTCTCTGTGGGGAAATGGTCCCACGCAGCTTGTAAGTGCATTTCATAGCCCTGTGGCGTCATCCGCGTTACCAACATGAGCACCTGCGCACGCCCCAAGCGGGCAAATCGCGACAAGGAGGGCACCGTGGCGGCGGTCACGCCCATGAAGGGCACAAAGATCGACTCTTCGGGACCAAAGTCCATGTCAGGTGAGAGGTGCAGCATCTCGCCGTGACGCAGCCCCGTCATGATCTGCTTCACACCTTCATGCCGAAAATACGGCTTGACCCGGCCCGTGCGCTGTCGCCCCCGATTGACCCACGCGTCCATCAGGGGATTGTGTTGCGGCACAAAGATAAAAGCCACAGGCTTGGCCGCTCGCAAAGTCAAGGCCAAACCGCCCGCATCCAAGCCCACAAAGTGAGGCGCAAACACAATGCGCGGCCCCTCGGCATCCAGTTGTGCAAATGCCTCGGAGGAACCCACCCAATGCAAGCGCGATTGAACCGTGCTGAGCGGGGCATGCCACAGCCATGCACGGTCTATCAAGGACTGCGCAAAGTTCACAAAATGATCGCGTGCAAGTTGCGCAATGTCTGAGGCTGATTTGTCAGGGAAGCACAATTGCAAATTGGTGCGCACAATGCGCCGGCGACTGCGTGCCAGGGCCCACAAAAGCAGCCCCAAGGCCTGTCCCAGCATTCGCAATGCGCGCAGGGGCCACATCGCCAAAAAACGCATCACGCCATAAAACAGCCAACGCATCTCAGTGTTCATCCTGTCGAGGTTGCTTGTAGCGCGCATAGCCCCACAAGTATTGCTGCGGGCAAGACAAGACCAAAGCTTCCATGGCTTGGTTGATCTGTAACACCGCATCGTCGATCTCGGCGGACAAGGACGCATCCATCAAACGCACATGCATTCGATAGCCGCGGCCCCAGGGCAATCGCTCGCCCCAAACCAAAACCACGCGGGCACCCGTTTGAGACACCAAGCGAGCGGCCAAGGTCATGGTGTAGGCGGGCTTGCCAAAAAACGGAGCCCACTGGCCCATGCCCAATGGCGGCACCTGATCGGGAAGCAATCCCACCGCCCGACCGGCCCGCAAGGCCTTGATCAGTTGGCGCACACCCGACAAGGTGGTGGGCGCCGTGTCGAGGCCAGGTCGGCCGCGCGAGCTCTCCATGACCTCAGCCAAACTGGCTTTTCTGGAAGGCCGATACAAGACCGTCAAGGGGCCGTGAACTGTACTGAAGGCGTCTGAAATGGCTTGGGCGGTCACCTCAAAGCAGCCCAGGTGTGGTGTGAGCAGCAAGACGCCTTGGCCGGTTTGATAGGCCTGGGCCAACACCTGTAGAGAATTGCCGGCCCAAGTGACCGGCACGGGCTTGCCCAGCCACAAGCGCGGCAGTTCGGTGGACATGCTGCCCGCCTGACCCACGGCACCCATCACTTGCGAGAATTTCAAGCCGGCAGTGGCCGCATTGTCTAAAAAACGCTGCCTGTACGTGGGCGAGAGCAACCAGGCCAACCAGCCGGTCACTTGGCCCAACGCATGCAGAGCCCACAAAGGCCAGCTTGCAAAAAAACGAAACCAAAAAATCATGTTTGTTTGATAAACTATTCGGGTCGCTGAGTTAAACAGAGCAACTTGCAGGGCGACACACACTTTCCAAGCCGCATGTCTGACATGCACCGGATTGTGCCTTGTCTTCGGACATCACTGCTAAAGCGTTCGCCGAGGCCCCAAGCTCCAGGCAGCGCAGATCAACATGCATGCCAAATTTACAGGAGAACCCTCATGGCGAATGACTATCTTTTCACCTCAGAATCCGTGTCCGAAGGCCACCCCGACAAGGTTGCCGATCAAATCTCAGACGCCATTCTCGACGCTATTTTTGAACAAGACCCCCGCAGCCGCGTGGCCGCCGAAACCCTGACCAACACCGGTTTGGTGGTTCTGGCCGGTGAAATCACCACCAACGCCCACGTCGATTACATCCAAGTGGCGCGCGACACCATCAAGCGCATTGGGTACGACAACACCGAGTACGGCATTGATTACAAAGGCTGTGCCGTCATGGTTTGCTACGACAAGCAGTCCAACGACATTGCCCAAGGTGTGGACCACGCCTCTGATGACCACCTCAACACGGGCGCTGGCGACCAAGGCCTCATGTTTGGTTATGCCTGCGACGAAACCCCTGACCTCATGCCTGCGCCCATTTACTACGCGCACCGTTTGGTCGAGCGTCAAGCGCAGTTGCGCAAAGACGGCCGCTTGCCTTTCTTGCGTCCTGACGCCAAGAGCCAAGTGACCATGCGCTACGTGGACGGCAAGCCCCACAGCATTGATACCGTGGTGTTGTCGACGCAGCACAGCCCCGACCAAAGCGAGTCGGCCACCAAAATGAAGGCCAGCTTCAACGAAGCCATCATTGAAGAAATCATCAAGCCTGTGTTGCCCAAAGAGTGGCTGCAAGACACCAAGTACCTGATCAACCCCACAGGCCGCTTTGTGATTGGCGGCCCCCAAGGCGATTGCGGCCTGACCGGTCGCAAGATCATTGTGGACACTTACGGCGGCGCTTGCCCCCACGGCGGCGGTGCTTTCTCTGGCAAAGATCCTTCTAAAGTGGACCGCTCTGCTGCTTATGCGGCGCGTTATGTGGCCAAGAACATTGTGGCCGCGGGTCTGGCCACACAGTGTCAAATTCAAGTGGCTTACGCCATTGGTGTGGCACGCCCCATGAACATCACGGTTAACACCGAAGGCACTGGCGTGATCTCTGACGAGAAAATTGCCGCCTTGGTGAACGAGCACTTTGACCTGCGCCCCAAGGGCATCATTCAAATGCTCGACCTCTTGCGCCCCATCTACAGCAAGACGGCAGCCTACGGCCACTTTGGCCGAGATGAGCCCAACTTCACATGGGAACGCACCAACCTGGCCGCCACACTGCGTGCAGCGGCTGGCCTGAAGTAATTACTTGACGGGGTTTTCGATGGCGCCAATGCCATCGATTTCCACGCGCACCACATCGCCGGCCTTGAGGTACTTGGGCGGTGTGAAACCAATGCCCACACCCACTGGCGTGCCGGTGGCAATCACGTCACCTGGGTACAAGGTGATGCCCGCGCTCAAAGTTTCGATGAGTGTGGGAATGTCGAAAATCAAATCGGGTGTGGCGGCGTTTTGGCGCTCTTCGCCGTTCACGTAGCAACGCACATGGGTGTTGGTGCCATCGAGTTCGTCGGCACTCACCAACCAAGGGCCCATGGGGCAGAAGGTGTCAAAGGACTTGCCCATGTGCCATTGCATGTGCTTGTTTTGCCAATCGCGTGCCGTCACATCGTTGACGATGGTGTAACCCCAGACGTGCTTCATGGCGTCGGCTTTGGTAATGCCCTTGCCGCCTTTGCCAATGATCACGGCCAATTCGGCTTCGTAGTCAATGGCCGTGGACACTTTGGGCATCTCGATGGCTTCGCCTGTGGCAATCACGCACTCGGGCACCTTGGTAAAAATGATGGGCTCTGCGGGAATTTCGCCGCCAGCTTTGGCGCTGCTGTCAAAACCGCTGCGGGCAAATTCTTTGGCGTGCGCATGGTAGTTTTTACCGACGCAAAAAATATTGCGGCGAGGGTGTGGC
Organism: Comamonadaceae bacterium; assembly: GCA_947373185.1. Taxonomy (GTDB): domain Bacteria; phylum Pseudomonadota; class Gammaproteobacteria; order Burkholderiales; family Burkholderiaceae_C; genus Limnohabitans_A. Next base: position 120,682 of record CANBWP010000003.1, read on the forward strand.
AGCGGCGCGCGCAATTGGACGTCTTTCAACGCAATGGCCGCACCTTGCGCAGGCAAAGCTTCGCCGCGTGAGAGCGCATCGACCAGGGTCAGCGCGCCCAATTCGCGGTCTGCCAGGGGCAGCTCAAACGGCGTGACCGAATTCAGATCTTGGGAAACCAAACCCACATGAGGTTGGCCTTGGTAGAAAAAAGCAGCGATGCGCATGATGGTGTCACTCAAAGTGAAGATTGAATCAGCCGCTATTGTGACGCTTTCCGAAAAACTGAGGGTGAGGCCAATTCACCCGCCGATGGCCCGCTGTGACACAGGTTCATGCAAAAAAAGAAACGCAGTGTTAGAGTGCGTTTGAAGCCATGGCGCCTGCTTTGCATGCGCACAGAGCACCCAACAAAGCTGGAGACCTCATGCAACTCTTCCCTTGGACCCCGTCCACAGACGCTGTTCGACGCCACGCATTGGGCACCGCCCTGGCACTGATGGGCAGCCTTGGCCTCAACCTGGCCTTGTCTGCCAACGGGCTGGCGCAAAGCGCGCCCTACCCCCACAAATCCATCACCATGATCGTGCCCTTCCCGCCTGGCGGGTTGGCCGACATCGTGGCCCGTCCTGTGGCCGAAGCCATGACCCGAGAATTGGGCCAGCCGGTCATCATCGAAAACAAAGGCGGCGCTGGCGGCGGCATTGGCATGGGCGTGGCGGCTCGCGCCAAGCCTGATGGTTACACCTTCCTCATGGCCTTGTCGTCCTTGACCGTCATCCCCGAGGCTGATGCGCTGTTAGGCCGCAGCCCCATGTTTCTGTTGAACGAGTTGCGCCCCATCGCACGCTACACCGCCGACCCCACGGTACTGGCTGTGCGTGCGGATGCGCCTTGGAAGAACGTCAAAGAATTCATTGAAGACGCTCGCAAACGTCCGGGCGCCATCAATTACGGCTCGTCGGGCAACTACGGCACCATGCACGTGCCCATGGAAATCTTGGCGCAAACCGCTGGCGTCAAAATGACCCACATCCCTTTCACGGGCGCTGGCCCTGCCGTGGTGGCCATGTTGGGCGGCCAAATTGATGCCGTTTCAACCGGCCCTGCCACCGTGCTGCAACACGTGAAGGCCGGCAAGATTCGCGTGCTGGGTCACTGGGGCCATGGCAGCTTGGCTTCATTGCCCGAAGTGAGCAGCTTGAAAGATTTGGGCTTCAACGCCGAGTATGCGCAGTGGTCTGGCCTGTTCATTCCCAGCGGCACCCCCGAGCCCATTGCACAGCGCATTCGCGCCGCCGCCAAAGTTGCGGCACAAGACGCCAAAGTACGCGACGTGATTCAAAACACCGGCAGTCCCGTGGTGTATTTGGACAGCCCTGAATTTGAAAAATACGTGCAAGCTGACGCCAAACGCATGACCGATGTGGTCAAGAAAATTGGCAAAGTGGAATAAGCGCAAAGACAAGCACAGCTCAGTACAACTTAGAACTCACGGAGACACACATGACTTCATTCGGTCAATCATCACCCGCTCACCGCGCAGTCGCGGCCAAGTTGTCCAAGCCAGCGGCCATGCGCCGCAACATGGGCATTGCTTTGGCCAGCTTGTTGCTGGTGGGCACTGGCATCTTCTTGTCACAACAAGCACATGCCCAAAACTACCCCAACCACCCTGTCAAAATCATCGTGCCATTTGCCACGGGCGGTCCAGCCGACAACTACGCGCGCTTCATCGCGCAGCGTCTGCAAGAAAACTTAGGGCAATCTTTTGTGGTGGACAACAAGCCGGGTGCAGGCTCGGTCATTGGCACCGACTTGGCGGCCAAAGCCCAGCCCGATGGCTACACCTTGCTGTTGATGTCCAACACGCAAACCGTGAACGAAACCCTCATTCCCAACAAGCCCTATGCCCTGATGAAGGACTTTGTGGGCATTGCCCCCATCAACTATTCCGACCTGGTGTTGGTGGTCAACCCCACCAAAGGCATGAACTCCTTGGCCGACGTGATTCGCGTGGCCAAAGCACAACCCGGCAAGTTGAACTACGCCTCTTCTGGCCCTGGCACGCCGTATCACATGGCTGGCGAATTGTTCAAAAGCATGGCCAAGATTGACATGGTGCACGTGCCCTACAAAGGCAGCTCGGGTGCACGCACTGACGTGCTCGGAGGCCAGGTGGACATGATGTTTGATGCTGTGACCACGATGACCGAACAAGTGAAGGCGGGCAAAGTGAAGGCGGTAGGCACCAGCGGCAAAGTTCGCTCCGATGTGTTGCCCGAAGTGCCAACGTTGAACGAAGCAGGTGTGCCGGGTTATGAAGCCACCATTTGGTTGGGCATCATGGCGCCTAAAGGCACCCCCAAAGCCATCGTCGACAAACTGAACGAAACCGTTTCAAAAATTGCCTCACAAGCCGATGTGAAACAACAATGGGGCAAACAAGGCGCCGTGCCCATGGTCATGAGCCCCGCGGTGTTTGAAAAATACTTGCAAGACGACATTGCCAAATGGTCCCACGTGATCAAGTCGGCCAACATCAAACTGGATTAATTCTTTTGTCACGCTTTATTCATTTGCTCAGCGGCGGTGCCGCTCAAGGTTTGGTCAACGCTTTAAAGCCGTCCATTGAAACCGCCACCAACACCATGCTGTCCAACACCTTTGGTGCGGTGGGCTTGATGAAGCAAAAGCTCATC